>NZ_JABWRW010000011.1:0-165477 GCF_014269095.1 Pseudomonas sp. SWRI50
TCTATAACCCCAAGCGTCGACACAGCAGTGCTATGCAGCTGTCGCCAGTAGAGTATGAGAAACGCTATTTTCTGAGCTTGGAGAGTGTCTAGTAAACCAGGGGCGATTCAGCCATCGACAACCCACACACCACCTTCTGCCCGTGGCCGGACTTCTAGCGGTGGAATTTGGCCGCCGCCGGCTATGAACTCCGCTAGCAGATTGATGCTCGACTCCAGGGCATCGCCTTCCGTTCGAAGGTTGAAGCCTGGTTCTTCGTGAAGGTCTTCTAGCTGCACCTTCATAGCGTCGGCGCGCCGAAGCTCGCCATCCTTGATCATCTGTTTGAATGACTTTGCCATTGCAATTCACTTCCATTGGGGCTGCATTGGTCGTGACGCTTGCTGCCGTCTACCTCCCGGACCAGGGGAGGGCGAACGTCACGACCGATGCAGCCTGGTGATGGGGAACTAGGTGAATAGAGCAGTTTTCATCGGGCTGACGCTGAGCTGGTAATGTTGGTAGTCTGGATAGCTCGAAATCTCGCTAGGAGGGCAAAAAACATGGAGATAGACCTAAAAAAGCCAGGCGCACTTAATCGCCAAGCAGTAAGACAATTGATCGCATCTGTGAACGATTCAACTAATGTTCAGCTTCGGGTAACGCTTGATGGTATTGCATTCATTTCCACAACAAACGTTGGAAACCGGAACACAGAAGGCTTGCTTTTCAGGCTGGAGACTTGGTGTGCGGGGAATGATTACGTTGGCTTGAAAGCAGCATCTGATGACAACTGGGTCAACCAAGTTTTCAACGATCTAAAAGAAAACTGGCCAAACCCAACTTCGTCTTACATCGGTAACTGACTCAAAACTGTGGATGCTTGCGAACCGTAGCGAAAGGTTGGCCCAGGAAGAGCGCCTGGGCTTGCCTCGCTTTCGGTATCAGTTTTCCCGTCCGGCCCTGTCGCCAAGGCCAGCCAGTGAAATCTGTTCTCTCGGGGGATCTGTGATCCCGACAGCTGACCGCGAAGTAGTCCATTGCATGGCATCCCACCCGTCAGCACTCTTTGATCAAGGGCCATCTACGCTGCTGGCCACGGGGTGAGGCGCCCCTGTACCGAACTTTAAGGCGTTCGGCTCGCTGCCTTACTGCTGGCCGGTGTTGATCCGGCGATGAGGTGAGTATGAGCATGCTCATATTTAGTGTCAATGGGTAATCTCATAATGATTATGATGCGGCCCATATTTTTGTTTTTCATAGGCACAAAAAAACCCGCACAAGGCGGGAAGGGGTATTGAAGCGTGTTCAGTCTTGGCTGTGCACGACCTAGCTAGAGATAGAGCGTCAACGGGATTGCTTGGCTGCGCGAGGCGTTTTTTCTGGACGAGGCGGCCAGCTGGCTACAGCCTCGATTGATACTCGCGGAAAGGTTTTTTCATCAGGAGAGAAGTGACTGCGCACGTAGGCCTCAATGATTCTCCCCCCAGATGCAAATCGAGCTGTAAAGCTTTTTGCCCAGCGTTCGCTGATGTAGCCGATCTGATAGCGGTAGGGGCCAAAGAAAAACCACCTTTTGACCTCGACGTATACCGCAATTGCATTTGGATCGTGAGGATTATGGGGTTCGGGCACCAGGACTACGTCCATTCCGTCTCGAACGAAGCGCCGAATCAAGTCGGCTCTGGACGAGCCGTCAGAATTACTGAAGCCGGTACCTTTTACAGTGAGCTGGTAGACAGCTCCATACTCATTGTCATCTTCCATGATGTCTCTGTATCAACCGATGGCTTGCAAGCGGGCGTGCATGATCAAAAGCGGCCAAGAACCTTGCTGGGAGCAAGTATGTTGCCCACGTAGTGGATGTTCTCTATGTCCGCCCAAGCGATAACTCGCCGCTCGCCGTAGGCCGAGTTTACCGACGCAAGGTTTACGCCTTCCTCGTTCTCGAAAAGCAATTCCTTGACCATGCTCTGGCCGTCTGTGGTCGTGACCATAACGTACTCACCTGGTACCAATCGGTGATTCGGCTCACACACTGCGATCCAGCCACTTCGGATAGCAGGTGCCATTGAGTCGCCCTTCAGGCGCAGCGCATATGCGTCCTCATCCCGTGACCATGTCTCAACCCACCCCTCAGCCACATCAAGCCCAATCCAGTAGCCATCATTTCCAAGCTGGGCGGTGCCCACAATTTCAATCCTTCGAGTGGGGGAGATGATCGGCGGGCCAGGTATGACGTTGGTTTCTGAACTCAACATCGACCCGGTTCCTTCAGCCAACCATAAGGCGCTTACGCCGCAAGCGCTCGCTATTTGGGCAATGTAACTCGTCCCCTGGGACTTGCCTCGCTCTAAGTTCGAGATGGACGTCTGGTCCATCCCAACTCGGGTGGCGAGCTGGCCCTGAGTGAGGTTCGCGTGAGCTCTGGCTGCTTTGATTCGATCTTTAAGTTCCATAACGGGAGTATCAGGGGCGCTCCCATATTCTTGCAAATGAGTGTTCCCATGGATTACCTTATGAGAATTCCCATAAGGAGGGGTGCCATGAGCACTATCTACAAAGAACTCGTCGCCCACTTCGGGACGCAGGAGATTACTGCTGAACGGCTCAGCGTTGACCAAAGCACAGTCTCCGGCTGGGTACGCGGTAAGCACGGGATGTCTCCTGTGGTAGCTAAACGGGCTGAGCGCCTCACTGAGGGCAAGTTCAAGAAGGTGGATCTTTGTCCAGCTTTCCCCTGGGACGAAATCGCCTGACAAGAAAAGTATGAGTGGCCTGGCCTTTCGCCAGTAGATGGCCAAAACACCTGCGAATCCATCCAGTACTGAATTCGCAGGCGAAAAAAAACCGCCTGGCGGGGCGGCTTCTCTAGAACAAATATCGAGGTCGATTATGCACCGCATGGCCGATGCAGGCAATACCGCGCATTCCACGTCAGGTTTTGGAATCTCGCCAAATCCGACGCGTCAGGCAGTTAGTCAGGGAGGGCGTTCGTAATGGCTCGTATCCGCACCATCAAGCCTGAATTCTGGACCAGTGAACAGGTCATGGAGTGCTCGGCGATGGCTCGACTCCTATTCATTGGGATCTGGAACTTCTGCGACGACGCAGGCAACCACCCGATGTCCCCCAAGACCATCAAAGCTCTCGTTTTCCCGGGTGACGACATCACTGCCCTTGCCGTGGAGGGACTGCTCGCTGAGCTGGTAGCGAACCGGCTGATAGCTCTCTACGAGGCCGCATCGAAGCATTACCTGCATGTCAACGGATGGCACCATCAAAAGATCGACAGGCCTACGGTCAAGCACCCCGAATTCGTTGAGCCCTCGCCGAGCACTCAGCGAGAAGTCGGCGCAGGCTCGCCTAGCGGTGACCGAGGCCTCACCCCCGGAAGGGAAGGGAAGGGAAGTAATACACACTCTCCGCGTGAGCCGTTCGCGATGTTCCTCGAATGGATTCCTGACCAGGCTCAGCTTGAGGCTTACGCCAAGCGCTCAGGGGTGGCCATCGAGGAATTCTCGCAAAAGGCCATTTCGGGCTTTGTCGTCCATCACGACGCGAAGGGGCTGGCAAAAACCGAGAGCCAGTGGATCGCCGATCTGGTCGGGTGGCGAAAGCGTGACCTTGCGAATGCTGCGAAGGTCGTTCCCCTACGGGCTGGGCCTGGTGGGCAGCAGTTCGATGACAGTGATACGTCGTGGATCGAGCAAGGAAGTGCCCAATGAACCCAGTCGCAGTTGTCACGCACGGCCTGTGGGCCAAAGTTCAGTCCGGCCAGCACATCCGTGCTGGATACGAGCTACCCGATGACGTGAAGGCCGAACTCAACCAGAAGACAGCAGCGGTGATCAACGACCTGTTCCGCGATCTGCGCTCGATCTGCACCGCTTGGAAACAGGCGTGGCCAGACAAGGACACCTACAACGCCTCAAAGCAGCAATGGCTGACCGCGTTCCTTGAGGCTGGCATCTGCAACCCTGAGCAGTTGCAGTTTGGGCTTATGCGCTGCCGCCAGTCGGGTGCAGCGTTCATTCCGCCGCCCGGCGAGTTCATCCAGTGGTGCCAGCCGTCGCCCGAAATGCTCGGTCTTCCACCCTTGGCGACTGCTTTCCGCGAAGCAACCCGCAACGCCCATCCTGCGATGGCAGGCCGGGGCAAGTGGAGTCACGACGCGGTATGGCACGCGGCCAAGGAGTGCGGCTTCGAGAGCCTCAACAAATTGCCGTCCGATGTCAGTTCGAAGCTGTTCGAGCGCAACTACACCATCGCGGTTCGTCGCCTTATTGCCGGCGAGCCTCTGCAGAAGATGCCACTGGCACTTCCGGCAGAGGTTGCCGCGCGCAGCACCCCGCAAGTCGGAAACTCTGCCCTGGCAGCCATGCGCGCCCGCTTGGCGGGGCGCTGATCAATCAACTTGCAAGGAGGCGACCCTGTGCGCCAAACAAAACTGACCAAGGCCGCGCGCGGTCGGGAGTGCCAAGTGCGCATCCCTGGCGTGTGCAACGGAAATCCCGAGACCACCGTCCTCGCGCACTACCGCCTGGCTGGCACCTGCGGCGTCGGGAAGAAGCCGCACGACATGCAGGGTGCCTGGTGCTGCAGCGCCTGCCACGATGCCTGTGACGGCCGCAGCCGTGTGATCGGCCGAGACACTGCCCGGCAGTACCACGCCGAGGGCGTCATGCGCACTCAAGCACTGCTGATCCATGAGGGGGTTTTGCTCGCATGATCCGGCAAAGACCTCCGTTTCGTAACCCCGCACCCGCCAAGCCTAAGCCAGCCCGCGCCAAGCCCGTCGACAGGGAAGGGCAGGAGCAGGCCGCGCTGATGAAAGAACTGCAGCTGCGCTACCCGCAGGCCTACAAGCTGATTTACCACGTCCCGAACGGTGGCCACCGGATCAAGGCCGTCGCGGCCAAGCTGAAAGGGCAAGGTGTCAAGGCTGGTGTGCCTGACCTGGTGCTGCCGATGGCGCGCGGCGGGTATTTCGGCTTGTACATCGAGTTCAAGGCCAAGCCGCCATTCGATGCGCCGGTCTCGGCCATCCGGGCCTATCTGCTGCAGCCCGCCACGGTGGCCGCATGAGCGCGACCCGTGAAGTGAAGCTGAGCGAGGCCGAAGTGCGCCGGCAGGCCGCCGACAAGTCGGTGCGCGACCTGCGCGATCCGCGTCACCCCGGCCTGTATCTGCGCTTCTGGAGCAACCGCGAGCGCGGTACCTGGCATTTGGTACGCGGCAAGAAGTGGGTACCGATCGCCCGTTGGCCCGACCTGACCGTGGCGGCCGTGCTAGCCGAGCTGCCCGCGCTTCGTCAGCGCCTGATGCGCAGCCCGGCCACCGCGCCGGTAGCCTCGGGCATGGCTAGCGTGGGTCAGCTGCTCGACTGGTACGGTAACCGCATGGCTCGCGACCGCTCGTTGTCGGCGAAGCGCAAGGCCGGCGCCCGTTCCGCCATCGCCCAGCACCTGAAGCCGCGGCTCGATGACCTGGCCCTGGCCGAGGTGACTGCCGACGCGCTGGACAAGCAACTGATGTGGCCGTGCCAGGCCGAAGTGTCGCTGTCCTACCTGCGGCAGATGTTCGCGCTGCTGCTGACCGCCTTCCGCCAGGCCGTGCAGCTGGGCTTGATCGACCGCAATCCGATGGCAGGAATGCGCTTCAACGACTTTACCAAGGCCAAGATCCTGCCCAAGGCAGCCCGCCTGCGCGACGTGCAACTGCCCGAGCTGATGCAGCAGCTGGCCCAGGCCTTCGAAACGGCCCCGGGTGACGCCATGCTGGCCCTGATGATGCTGGCCCACGGCACCCGGATCGGCGAGACCCGAATGGCGCGCTGGAGTGAGATCTCGCTGTCAGCGGCCGAGTGGTTCATCCCGGCAGCGAACACCAAGACCCGCACCGAGCACCGACTGCCATTGACTGCCCAGGTCGAGGCGCTGCTGGTGCGGTACCGGGCAATTCAGCAGGGTCAGGGCTACGAGGGTGTGTACCTGTTCCCAAACCGTCGCGGCCTGTCGCTGAGCGAGACCCAGGCCAGTGCCGTGTTCACCCGCCTTGGGCAGGGCGAGTGGACCAGCCACGACCTGCGCAAGGTATCCCGCAGCACCTGGACTGACCTCGGTATCGACGGGCACATCGGCGAGATGCTGCTGAACCACACGCTGGGCAAGATCGCCAGCACCTACATCCACACCCAAGCCATGCAGCAGCGCCGGGTTGCCCTGGAGAAGTGGCACGCGTGGCTTGATCAGGTTGGCTTCGTGGCCATCCACCGCCTTACCAAGGCCTTATTTGAAAATTCGCAGAATTCGCCGCAGGCCACAGCAGGCGTGGCGTCGAGCGACCTTACCGCATTTGTAATTAGCGAGGATTCGAAATGACAGGGAAACGCCACGGGCCGTCCCTCAAGGCGAAGCCGATCGATCTAAAGCACTGCCAGGTTTGCAAGAGCAAGGCAGTCGTGATGGGGGTGTTCCATGAGCTGCCTTGCGCCGCCTGCCATGCTTCAGGTTGGGTTTCGGCTGAAACGGGTGAGGCATTGCCTCCGGAGGTACTGGTCACTCAGCTGGGTTTGCTGCTGAACATCTACCAGCAGCGGCTCATTGAGGGCGGCCAAGCGCTCAGGAAGGCGTGGGGCATAGAGCGGAATAATCAGGAAGGCAACCGGCTCGGCGCCGGCGGCACTAACTACACCGGGGATTGAGGGGGAAGGATCATGGTTTACAGCAGCGTTTCGGGTGCAGTAGTTGCCGCACTGGCGGCGGGCGAGAAGGGATCGGCGAAGGCCCAGGCCTGGCAGAAGCTGTACAAATCGGCAGAGGAGGAGGGTGGATGCCTCGCGTCACTCGGCGGGGAGTCGGTAAACATTGATCAAGCCTCGGTGGATTTCTGGGTTTCCGCACGCCTGCACCACATGCTGAAACCGCAGCACTGGGATGCCCTGGTGGCTAAATACAGCACGAACAAGGCGAGGAAGGTTCAGGCCATAACCCTGGTGCGGCCGCGTATTGCGAGTCCGGCTTCGCAGTTGTTCATCTACAAGGCAGTAACAGCCTGGGCAATCCCGAAACTAAAGGGCGCTCGCCGTAAGCCGCCGCGCTCTGTATCGATTGAGATTCCTTTGGATGCATCTGCATGGCGTCGTGACGCCACCGTGAATGCTGCCGTTGCTGCTGGCCAGGCCGAAAAGAAGCGCATCGAGGCGTTGCAAGAGGGCGTGATCATCCTGCCGGACAGCTTCTATGACATGAACACTTGGGACATCGACGCTACTCCGGAGTCGACGCGCCGCCGCTGGAGGGCTGAAATCAACGAGAAGCTCGACGGTTTGGTGGATGATGCCCTGGCGGATGTGAAGGTTATTCTGGAGGCCGAAGGATTGCTGATGAAAGAGGCTGCCTGATTTCCTGTTGACATCAGTGAGCGACTGAGCGAAATTATCCCCATCCTGTCATTCTTGCGCGTTGCTGAGGAGTGGCATTCAAAGCCCAACCATTGCGTTGGGCTTTTTCGTTTGTACAAATGAGTCGCCTAGTTAGCTTGCAAGCTTAATCGTGTCGTTCACTGAGACCCTTTCGCTTAGTGATTGACAGCACGAGGAGGGTTTTGGGATACAAATCCTTCGATTTAGACTTGCATCGGCCCCGCACATTTTCGAAGGATTCGCCGCTATGGTGGTCCGCTATGTATTAAGAGAAGTGATGAAGAATAGAAAGGATCTGCATCACTTCAGGTTGAGAAGATTCAATGTCTTTGCTGCAACTTGGTGTTTTTCCAGCAGGAGCAGCCCGTCGCGTGGAAAGAGCAGCTTAGCAGGTAGCAACCAGGGTACTGATAGATTTACTATGCCGTTCAAAGGCAGCTTGCCTTTGCCGAATCAGCGGATCGAGTACTGCTTGGGCCTGGATAATTGCAGCGAGGGTTTGGCCTCCAATTGATGGAGACCTACCTTGCGCCATACCAAATTGGTTTTCGCATCGATACCCGATATTAAACATAGTGTCAGCGATTTTTTTATCGCAGGCGTGAAGAGCTTTAAGTGTCGCTGCGTACTCACGAGTACGTGAGTTATTTTTAATGGGCATAACTTTGCTTGGCACGTGAGGTGCTTGCTCGAGATTGATTATTATGCTCTCGTCATGCACAAAGGTTGAGTGCGTTCTAGTTTGAGTGGTCGAGTAAGTCTCTGTTACATCAAAAAGATCGCCTGAAGGGCTTCTCCAGATAGCGTGATGCATGGCGTTGATGTGACTTTTCTTCCAGATTGAAATCTCCCATCCATAAACTGCTACCCCGCCATAACGGCGGACCATCGTATCCACATTCCAATAGCAGATGCCAATAGGAAGAAGTTCTTTGAATTTCGGAACTTCGATAATAGGACCATCCAGCTTCATCAGTTGCAAGAGCTTAGGTATGTTTTGATTGTTTAGTGAGATGGGTTCGTATTTTGGATTGATGATGCTCATAAACTTTCTTCCATGTCGATAATCATCTTCTTCGTAAACGAAGCTGCAGACAATAGCACATGGCCACTGCCGATTGCACAGGACCTCTTTTCTCAATTGCCTCGGCATTCAGCTGGGCTTTTTCATTTACAGCTCCCTGCAACGGGAGGAATCGAGACGCCAAACATGCCCGAGAAGGACCCTGGCCTGTGGGCCGCAGTGATCGCCTGGGTGCTAGCCCATCAACCTCAGTTGTATGCCGCTGGGCTCTCCGTAGCGATCGCCGTCCTTCGGGTGGTGTATGGCGGCGGGACCAGACGGCAAATGTTTCTGGAGGGCGCCTTGTGCGGCCTCATCACCCTGGCCCTGGTGCCTCTGCTCGAATGGATGGGGCTGCCACAGGGCATGGCCACCTTCGCCGGCGGTATGGTCGGATTCATGGGAGTAGAAAAACTGCGTGGCTACTCCGATCTATTCTTGTCCCGTAAAGCGCAGGGTTAAAGCATGCCTTTACTTGTTCCCCATAAGAGCCCAAGCCCGTACGGCTACCGCTGGCAGCAAGCTCGCGAAGGTTGGTTGCGCAAGTATCCGTTGTGCAAACGATGTCAGGCCGGAGGAATTATGAAGACAGCCACTGTCGTTGACCACGTTATTCCTCACCGCGGCGACATGTCCCTGTTCTGGGATCGAGCCAACTGGCAGTCGCTGTGCACTAACTGCCACAGCTCCTACAAACAGCGCCTAGAGAAGTCAGGGCGTGAGGCTGGCTGCGATGTGAGCGGGAGGCCGCTGGACCCTCGGCACCACTGGAATCGGTCCTGAAAGCTTCAGGGCGTGCCGGTGTCCCATGAAATGGGTAGGGGGGGGGAAATGTTTTTTCGGAAACCTTTCCTGACCGATCGCCCCCCTCCGCGTGCAAAGCCGCGAAATGAAATGATTTTTTTTGAGAGCAGAAAATGGCCGGGAGACGACCTACACCGACGGAGCTGAAGCTTGTCAGAGGGAATCCCGGTAAGCGTCCGATCAACAAAAATGAGCCTCAGCCAGCTAAGCGCATTCCCAGTGCCCCAGATCACCTGAGCTCGGATGGCCAGGTGGCGTGGGGGCGGCTCACTGTGTTGCTGGACCGCATGGGGGTGCTTACCGAAGCCGATGGCTTTGCGCTTGAGCGCCTCTGCGATTGCTACTCCGAAATCCTTGCCCTGCGTGATGTGATTGATGCGCAGGGGCGGACTTACGAAACCACCAGCACCCAGGGCGAACTGGTGCTCAAGGCGAACCCGGCGGTGGCCATGTTGGCCGACGTAGACCGCCGTTTCAAAAGCTACCTGGTCGAATTCGGCCTGACACCGGCTGCGCGATCCAAGGTGCAAGTAAAAGACGATGAGCCAAAAGAAGACCAGTTCGCGGAGTTCTTCGGTTGACGACCCGGCAACGCAGTACGCCAAGGAAGTTCATTCCGGTGAGCGTGTCGCGGGGCCAGACATTCGAAATGCGTGTGCGCGCCATCTGCGTGACCTGGAGGAGGGGCCGAAGCGCGGGCTGACCTGGGATTTGGCTGCGGCCAACAAAGCTATTCGCTTCTATCGCACAGTCCTCAAGTTGAACGGTGGGGAGTTTGAAGGGCTGCCGTTCGAGCTGTTGCCCTGGCAAAAATTCATTGTGGGCAGCATCTTCGGATGGAAGTCCAGTGACGGGTATCGCCGCTTCCGGGTCGTTTACGTCGAGAGCGGTAAGGGTTCGGGAAAATCGCCCTTGGCCGCCGGGGTGGGGCTGACCGGACTGATCGCGGACAACGAAGCACGCGCCGAGATCTACGCTGCCGCGACCAAAAAAGATCAGGCCATGATCCTGTTCCGGGATGCTGTGGCGATGGTGCAGCAATCTCCGGAGTTGACCAAGCGCCTGGTTTGCAGCGGCACCGGCCAGAACATTTGGAACCTGGCCTACCTCAAGTCAGGATCGTTTTTCAGACCGATCAGTTCGGATGATGGTCAGTCTGGTCCGCGGCCACACATGGCGCTCATCGACGAAGTGCACGAGCACAAGACCAACATGGTCGTGGAGATGATGCGAGCCGGCACCAAGAGCCGTAAGCAGGCGCTCATTTTCATGATCACCAACAGCGGCTCGAACAAGCGCGGCCCTTGCTGGGAGTACCACGAGTATGGCTCTCGGGTTGCATCTGGGGCACTCACTGATGACGGATTCTTTGCCTACATCTGTTCGCTGGACGAGGGCGATGATCCTATTCAGGACGAAAGCTGCTGGTTCAAGTCCAACCCTTCGCTTCAGGATGCTGATCTTCCGGGCATGAAGTACTTGCGCGAACAGGTGACCGAAGCCCGGGGGATGCCGAGCAAGGAAGCCATGGTGCGGCGCCTCAACTTCTGCGAATGGACCGGCGCAGAGTCGCCATGGATCTCTTGGGATGTCTGGAGCCAGGCTGAAGAGCGCGTACCCATGTCGCTGTTGCGCAATCGCCCCAGCGTTGGCGGACTGGACCTATCCAGCACGACGGACCTGACATCATTTGTCCTGCTGTTCTATCCGACCTACGAGGATCCGCACTGGCGGCTGTTGCCGTATTTTTGGATTCCCGATCACGAACTCGACAAGCGCGAAGCCCGCGACAAAGTGCCTTATGCGGCATGGATTAAATCGCGGGATCTAGAAACGACGCCAGGGCGTGCCATCAGCAAGCTGCATGTGTTGCGTCGGCTGCAGACCATCTGTGACTTCTTCCAGGTGGACAAGATCGCGTTTGACCGCTGGCGGATCGAGGATATGCGGCAGCTGATGAGCGAGTACGACATCACATTGCCTGAGCTCGTGGAGTTCGGGCAGGGCTTCAAGGATATGGGGCCGGCGGTGGATGAGTTTGAGCGGCGGCTGCTCGGCATGATCGAGCCGCAACCAGAGGAAGAGGGTGGCGCGGCAGAGTTCTTCGATGATGCGCTGCCGGCCGAGGCGGTGGAGTCTCTGCGGCACGATGGCAATCCAGTAATGACCTGGTGTGCCGGTAACGCCGTGATTGTTTCCGATCCGGCAAACAACCGAAAGGCCGACAAGGCTAAAGCAACGGGCCGAATTGACGGAATCATTGCCGCGATCATGGCGACAGGTATTAGCGGGGCAGTGTCTTCCGGCAGCAGCGGCAGTTCCATTTACGACGAAGGAGTTGGGGTTTGAACACCATTGCAATTGCTGCGTGGGTCGCTGGACTGCTTGGCTTCGGCCTACTGGTCGCCGGCATCGCCCTGATCCATGTGCCCGCTGCGCTCATTTCTGCTGGACTGGGCCTGATCGGCTGGGCCTGGCTGGCCGATAAAGCTGCAGCTCGACTACCCCTCAAACCCAGCTCAGATGGAGGCTGATTATGTTCTTCAGCAATCTTCTCGGTGGCAATGAAGGGCTGGTTTCGGATGGCGGCGGGGGCTTTTGGCGGGGCTTGATCGGTTCTGGTCGTTCGGCAGCAGGGGTGACGGTTACGCCGGATACGGCGCTGGCCATCACCGTCTTGCAAACTTGCGTCACTTTGCTCGCGGAGAGCGTGGGTCAGTTGCCGCTTGAGTTGTATCGCCGACTTGGTGATGGCAAGCGCGAGTCGGCTACTGCCCATCCTCTCTATGATGTTCTGCGTTATCAGCCAAACCCCTGGCAAACTCCTTATGAGTACCGAGAATCCGGCCAGCTCGCCCTGGGGCTGCGGGGGAACTGCTATAGCTTCATCGAGCGCAACGACGACGGCTCGGTGAAGGCCCTATATCCGCTGCGGAACGACAAGGTGATGGTGCTCAAGGGGGGCGACTTACGTCCCGTCTACCGTGTTGGTGGGCACGATCCGTTGCCCATGCGGCTGATTCATCATGTGCGCTGGCACACGAAGAATCATTACACCGGTCTGTCTCCAGTTGAGTTGCATGCCGATGCCGTCGGCCTGGCGCAGGCGGTGAGGCAGTACGCGGGCAAGTCATTTGCCAACGGCACTGCGGTGAGTGGTGTCATTGAGCGCCCGAAAGAGGCACCGCCGATCAAGGAGCAGGCCAGTATTGACCGCATCCTCGATCAGTGGGGCAGCAAGTTCTCAGGTATCGACAACGCGAAAAAGGTTGCGATGTTACAGGAAGGCATGACCTTCAAGGCCGTGTCGATGAACAACGTCGACGCCGAGCTGCTCGGCATCCTCAAGGCCACCGGACTCGACATCGCTCGGATCTACAAGATTCCGCCGCACATGATTAACGAGCTGGAGAAGGCCAGTTACAACAGCCTTGAACAGCTGCTGATCCAGTACGTGATATTCGCCTTGATGCCCTGGGTGAAGCGCCACGAGCAGGCCATGATGCGCGACTTCCTGCTGCCGTCGGAACGGCGGGATTACTTCATCGAGTTCAACCTGTCTGGCCTGCTGCGTGGTGACCAGAAAAGCCGCTACGACGCCTATGCAATTGGCAGGCAGTGGGGGTGGCTGTCGATCAATGACATCCGGCGCTTGGAAAACATGCCGCCCGTTGCCAACGGCGACAGCTATCTGCAGCCGCTCAACATGACCGACGTTGCCAACGGCCTGCCCGACATGAATAACCCAAACGTCCGCGCCCAGCTGGAGCAGCAGCGCGACGACATCCTGAGGATGCTTGCCGCATGAAACGACATTTGCGCGCTGCCAGCTTGCTGTTCAATCAGCCGCTACTGACGACACCCGACATGCTGGACCTGGCAGTGCGCTGGGCCAATCAGACGATGAGCCTGAACATCGTCAACCTGAACATGAGCGGGGCTGCAGCCAACCCATCGATGTTCTATGACGACGATGACTATCAAGCCGAGCAGGACCGTCGTGAAGAACAACGGCGCGCCGCCATTGCCCAGACCGGTATCGAAGTGATCCCCGTTCATGGCGTGCTTGTCAGCCGCGGTAGCCACTTGAACGCCTGCGAGACCATGACCAGCTACGAAGGTCTGCGAGCAGCCCTGAACAAGGCGATCGCTGACCCCATGGTTGAGCACATTGTGCTCGACATTGACAGCCCAGGCGGCAGCGCGGTCGGCGCCTTCGAACTGGCGGCCGACATTCGCGCGGCAACCAAGATCAAGCCCATCACCGGCCTGGTCAACTTCATGGCGTACTCCGGGGGCTACCTGATTGCGTCTGCTTGCACCGAGGTCGTGGTCAGCCTGACCTCCGGCGTGGGCTCCATCGGAGTAGTGGCCAGCCACATGGACCGCTCGAAGATGATCGAAGGCATGGGGGTAAAGGTCACGACAGTCTTTGCCGGCGCACACAAGAATGACCTAAGTCCGAACGAGCCCATTACCGAGCAATCTCTGCAGGTGCTGAACGAAGTCGTGCAGGAGAGCTATCAGCTGTTCACGACGCACGTGGCCGATTACCGAGGCCGCGACGTTGCCGAGATCATCGCCACCGAGGCCGCTTGCTATCGAGGCTCGGCAGCCATCGCCATTGGTCTGGCTGACCGGCTCGAATCGCCGCAGCTTGCGGTAGATAACCTCTCGCGTGCGGTCGCTCTCAGTCGCGCGCAGCGCCAAGGCGCACAGCCACAACAGCGCATCAGCGTGAGGGCTACGGCCTTCGCCATTCAGTCTCAACTCTGACCGCGTTCGCGGCAGTGACCACGACCGCCTAACGGCGGTTTTTTTATGCCCAGGAGGCACTATGTCCCTCGTAACTCAACTGCGTAGCGAACGCGCCACCATCAATGGTCAGATCCAGGCCCTGGCCCAGCTGGAGGCCGCCGGTACCGCACTCAGCGCAGAACAGCTCTCCCAGTTCGAACAGCTCAGCACCCAGTTCAATCAGCTGACGGAGAAGCTTGCGCGCGCTGAGGCGGCCGAGCGTATGGCGACCGCGAGTGCGGTCCCCGTGAACGAAGGCGCTCAAGGGCTGAACGGCCCGCCCGGCAGTATCAGCGGTCCATTTGCAGCGAAGCCGGTGCCGGGTGCCAACATGGCGCAGATGGTCCGCGTGCTGGCCGCTTCCCGCGGCGATCAACAGGCAGCCGCGAAGTTGGCCGCCGACTCGGGCTACAACCCTGAAATCGCCATGGCGCTTAGCACCGTGACGCCAGGCGCCGGCGGGGTGCTGGTGCCGCAGAGTTTCTCCAGCGAAGTCATCGAGCTGCTCCGGCCAAAGTCGGTGGTTCGCAAGCTCGGGGCGGTTTCGCTGCCACTAGAAAATGGCAACCTCACTGTTCCGCGCATCAAGGGCGGTGCGGTGGTGGGGTACATCGGTACTGAGGAGGATATGCCTGCCACCGATATGCAGTTCGATGACCTCAAGTTGTCGTCGAAGAAGCTGGCGGCTCTGGTTCCGATCAGCAATGACCTGCTGGGGTACTCGGGTACCAACCCGAACGTGGATCGCCTGGTAGTGAATGATCTCACCGCCTCGGTAGCCCTGGCAGAAGACCTGTCCTTCCTGCGCGGTGCTGGTACCGGCAACCTGCCCAAGGGCCTGCGTTTTTGGGCGCCGGCCTTCAACGTGTTCGCAGCGCCGGCAGCTGTAACCCTGGAAGCAGTTGAGTTGGCGCTGTCCGCCCTGATTCTGCGCTTGGAGAACGCCAACTCCAACATGACCTCACCGGGGTTTGTCATGGCGCCCCGGACTAAGCGCTGGCTGGCTGCGCTGCGTGATGGCAACGGGAACAAGGCTTACCCGGAGCTGGATCAGAACATGCTGAAGGGCTTCCCAGTCGGCTCGACTACTCAGATCCCCATCAACCTGGGGGCCGAGGGCGATGCTTCGGAGATCCACTTCGCGGACTTTGCCGACTGCTTCATCGGTGAAGACGATGCCATGGTCATCGATTTCAGCAAGGAAGCCACCTACAAAGACGGCAGCGGCAACGTGATCAGTGCATTCCAACGCGATCAGACCCTCGTCCGCGTAATCGCCAAGCACGACTTCGGGCCGCGCCACGTTGAATCGGTAGCAGTGATGACCGGTGTCAAATGGGGTAGCACCCTGTAACGCAGTACGCCCGGTCCGCCGGGCACTCCTTTCCAAATTCCAGGAGCACCTCATGACCAAAGTAATTGTGACTTTTGACAAAAACTGGCGCGGCTATGCCGCTGGTGAAACCGCTGGCTTCGAATCGAATGTAGCCGAAGGGCTCATTGAGGCGGGCTATGCCAGCGAAGCGGGCAAGCAGGCGAAGAAAGCCAAACCTAACACTGGCTCCGCTGCCGCGCCAGGCAAAGATAATGGTGGCGACGCTACCGGCGCTGCGGGTAAGTCTGATGACTCAGCGGACTCTGACGGCAAGCCTTAATCATGGCACGCCGCATCGCTTACACGGGGGCGCCCGTGCTGACATTGGAGCAGGTGGCCTTTCAGTGCCGCGCTGAGCCAGAAGATCTCCAGCCCGAGCTGATCAATCAGATCATCATCCCAGGCGTTACAGCACAGGGGGAGTCGAGGACGGGCGCGGCAATACGAGAGGCGCTCTACGAAGAAGAATGGCCGGCGCACTATCCGTCAGGTCACTTTCTGGATGTCGGCCAGGCGGTCGCTGTCGAATCCGTCTTGCTCCTCGGCGCTATCGGCGCACCGGTGGAGTTCACAGGTGCAGTTGAGCTCATTCACGGTGGCAAGGAAAGCTACCTGGCATTTCCCGGCGGCCGACCTGAGGGCCGTCTGCGCATCCGCTACCGTGCAGGCGTTGACCTGCAGGCGCATCCTGGGGTTGTGAGCTGGCTGCTGATGGCTGCCGAAACGGCATTCGCCCAACGCGGGCTGTTGATTGTTGGCCAAACGCTGACCGAGGTTCCTTCGGGGTTTGTCGACCACTTACTGGCGGATATCACTGTTCCGCCGAGGTTCTGAACATGGCTAGCTCGATAGGCACACGCGAGCCGGAATCCGGCGAGCTGGACCGGCGCATCACTATTCGGCTGCGCGAAGATCTGCCTGTTGAGGACGCAGATCTGGATGCGGTCTTCACTCAGCCTCGCCACCGCTGGGCCAAGATCCGCGCCGTCGGCACAGCGGTCTACACCGACAGTGTCCAAACGGACGACAAGATCACACATCGGATGTGGGTTCGACTGCTGGGCGGCGTCACGACCTCGCATGAGGTGGTGGCGGGTGGCGTGATTTATCGCGTCAAACGCTGCACCCCCTGGGGGGCAGGGAAGCGCTTCACCCTGATCGAAGTTGAAGAGCTGGGTCAGCAGCAAGACGAAGGAGGGCTCTATGGCTAACTCGGCTTCCGTCGACGGTTACTTGCACATCGAGGGTTTCGACCAGTTCGGGCGTGAGATCTTTGACAAGAAACAGATCAGGAAAGGGATGCGCAAGGCTGGCCGACTGGTCAGCCGCCGTGCCCAGCTGAACCTGGCCTTGGCCCGTGGACAAGACAACTACCCGGTCAGCCGAACCGGCAGGACCGTCGAGTCGATCACGTTCAAGGTCTCCCGGGCTGGTTTCCTGGTGAAGATTGCGCCGCGAAAGACCTCGTCCATGAAGGACTACTACCCGACCTATCTGCATTACGGCGTGAAGCAAGGGTCTCGCGTTCGTGGGCTCGCATCCGGCAAGCGTCGCGGTAAGGGCGAACGTGCTGCAGCTCTCGCAGAGCGGGCCGCAAGCGGATGGCGCATCGCGCCACGGGCGAACTACATGGAAGACGCCCTGCAGGACGAAAAAGACCAGGTTCAGTCGATCCTCAAAGCAGCCTTCGCCGCCGCGTTGCGCTGACCAGCAGGCCCTCTGGGCCGGTAAGCCAGTATGAAAATCTCCCCCGTGATCGCGCACTTGCGCGAGTACTGCCCGAGCCTGGCTGACAGGATTTCGGGCGGCATTGACCTCGACGCCGTTAGCTCGTCCACGCTGCTGAAGAACCCATCGGCCTATGTGATAGCCGCTGATGACAAAGCCGGCGAGAACAAGGCGCAGAACGCGGTCACTCAGGATATCGAGGATCGCTTTGAGGTGGTGTTCGCCATGGACACCAAGGACGAGCGCGGCCAGCAGGCCGCCGACTTGCTGCACGACTTTCGCAAAGAGCTGTGGCGGGCCTTGGTCGGCTGGCGACCTGGTGACGAGTACGACCCCATCGTCTACGACGGCGGCGGATTGGTGCTGATCAACCGTGCACGGGTGGTCTACCGCTTCAGCTTCTCGGCTGGTTTCCAGCTGGGCCGCAACCGCGGCAGTGAGCCCGCTGAAACCTGGCATGAGTTCGAGCTTGATGGCCTCCCGCCGCTGAAGGGCATCGACTTCAGCCTGGACAGCCTGGACCCGAAAGACCCCAACCACACCTCGCCTGGGCCAGATGGTCGGGTCGACGTGCGCTTTTCCACCGAACTACCACAAGGGTAACCCCATGACTCTAATCACCGTGTATCCGGTAGACGGGCGCGTCACGCCCGACCCGGCCATGGGCGATACGGTGCCGGCCGAAGGGCGCACCGTGGAACTCGATATCTACTGGCAGCGCCGCCTGAACGATGGCGACGTGACCAACGAAGAACCCGCCAAGGCGAAGGCCAAGGCCACCACCGGGAGCGCTGAATAATGGCCGTCAGTTTCAACAGCATTCCCAGTGACCTTAAGGTGCCGCTGTTCTATGCCGAGGTCGACAACAGCCAGGCCAACACGGCCACCAGTGCCATGCCGCGCTTGATTGTTGGGCAGGTCAACGATGACGCCGTGGCCGCTGAAATTGGCAAGCTGACGCTGGTCCCCAGCCTGAGCCTGGCCAAGAGCATCGGGGGCGTCGGCTCGATGCTGGCCGATATGTACGACACCTGGCGTGCCATCGACCCGGCCGGGGAGGTGTGGTGTTTGCCGGTGAAGGCCACCGGCACCAAGGCCACCGGCAAGGTGACCGTCACCGGCACCGCGACTGCCGGCGGGCAGATCAACCTGTACGTGGCCGGTAAGCTTGTGCGGGCCACCATCGCCAACGGCGCCACGGCAGCGGCGGCCGCCACGGCCATCGCTGCAGCGATCAACGCGGCTGGCCAGTCGGTGTCGGCGGTGGCGGCGACTGGCGAGGTCACGTTGACCTGCCGCTGGGCGGGCCTGAGCGGCAACGACATTCAGCTGCAGCTGAATCGACAGGGGCGCGCCAATGGCGAAATCACCCCGGCGGGGCTGACCGTTACCATCACGGCGATGGCCGGCGGCGTGGGTACGCCTGACCTGGCGGCCGCCATCGCGCTGCTGGGTGATGAGCCGTTCGAATTCCTGTGCGGTCCGTGGGCCGATGCCACCTCACTGGATGCCTGGAAGTCGCTGATGAACGACAGCAGCGGCCGTTGGAGCTGGTCGCGGCAGCTGTATGGCCACGTTTACACAGGCTTGCGCGGCACGCTGGGCGAGCTGGTGGCCTTGGGCGACACCCGCAACGACGCGCACGTCACCGTGTACGGCTTTGAAAAGTCATGCCCGGACCCGGTATGGCGGCAGGTGGCCGCGTACGCGGCGCGGCAAGCCGTTTATATCTCGGCCGACCCGGCGCGGCCGACGCAAACCGGTGAGCTGAACGGCATCACCCCGGCGCCGGCGGGCGAGCGCTTCATGCTGACCGAACGCCAATCGCTGTTGAGCCACGGCATTGCCACGGCCTTCGCGCAAAGTGGTGCCCAGCGCATCGAGCGCGCCGTGACCACCTACCAGAAAAACGAGTACGGGCAGACCGACAACTCGTATCTGGACAGCGAAACGCTGCACCAGTCGGCCTACATCATCCGTTTCCTCAAGGGCCGGATTACCAGCAAGTATGGCAGGCACAAGCTGGCCAACGACGGTACGCGCTTCGGCGCCGGCCAGGCCATTGTCACCCCGGCGGTGATCCGCGCGGAACTGATCGCCGGCTACTTCATCCTTGAGCAGATGGGCATCGCGGAGAACTCCGACGCCTTCGCCAAGTACTTGGTGGTGGAGCGCTCCACCACCGATCCGACCCGCGTGAACGTGCTGTACCCGCCGGACCTGGTGAACCAGCTGCGGGTGTTCGCCCTGCAGTACCAGTTCCGCCTGCAGTATCAGGTGTAAGTCAAACCGATCCACCAAAGCCCGCCACTGTGCGGGCTTTTTTGTAGGAGACGCCCATGGGCAAGAAAGTCGCGGGGACCGTTTACATCAAGGTAGACGGCACCCAGTTCACCGTGACGGGTGGGGTCGAGGCCCCGCTGAGTGACAAAAAGCGCGAAACCGTCGCGCCGGGCTTCTTCAAGGAAGAAGACCTGCCGGGCTACGTGGTGGCCACTGTGGTCGCTGACCCTGACCTGCCAATCGCGCAGCTGATGGCGGCCACCGACGCCACCGTCACCGCCGAGCTTGGCAATGGCTGGGTCTACGTACTGTCCGGCGCGTACATCGTGGAAGAGCCGGCCGCCAAGGGCGATGACGGCACCATTGATTTCCGTTGGGAAGGTACCAAGGGGGTGTGGCAATGAAAGAAGTGATCAAGCTGTCCGCGCCTATTACGGCGCACGGTGTGGAAGTGACCCAGTTGGAGCTGCGCCGGCCCACCGTTGTAGAGGTGCGTCAGCTCAAAGCTTTGCCCTACAAGATTGACAGCGACGACTCGGTCTCCTTGGACATGGACGTGGCGGCCAAGTACATCGCTGTGTGCGGCCATATCCCGCCGTCGTCGGTCAACCAGCTGGATATTTCCGACCTGAACACCGCCGCCTGGGTGGTGGCTCGTTTTTTCTTGACGCCGGCGTCAGCGACGTTGACTGCCTGATTGCGGTTGCCTACGACCTCGCATGGGTCTGGAAATCAGACCCTGAGCAGGTGATGGGCCGGACGTTGGACGTGGTTCTGGAGGCCGTCATGCACAGCCAGCGCATAGCAGAAACGCTGAGGGGGGAGGATGGCTGACAAGTTCCAGCTCAAGGCGCTTATTACAGGCGTCGACAAGCTGTCACCGACCCTGGCGGGCGTGCGCAAAAACATTTCCGCGTTCCGCAAGAACCTGGAAAGCACCGGCCTCGGCAAGATCGGTTGGAGCGATATTGTTACCGGTGGGGCCATGGCGGCCCCGTTCATTGCCGGTGCGCGCGCGGCCATCGACTTTGAGTCGCAGATGGCCGATGTGCGCAAGGTGGTCGACTTCGATACGCCTGACCAGTTCAAGAAGATGGGCGACGACATCGGCCGGATGTCCGAGCGCTTACCCATGGCCGCGACAGATATTGCCAAGATCGTCGCGGCCGGCGGTCAATCGGGAATTGCTCGTGATGAGCTGCTGGGCTTTGCTGAAGCGGCGGTCAAGATGGGCATTGCCTTTGATCAGACCGCCGATGAAAGTGGCGACATGATGGCCAAGTGGCGGACCAGTTTCAAACTGACACAAGGGGATGTTGAAACCCTGGCCGACAAGATCAACTACTTGGGTAACACCGGCCCGGCCAACACCAAACAGATTTCCGACATCGTCACCCGCATCGGTCCACTGGGCGAGATTGCCGGTCTGGCGTCGGGGCAGATTGCCGCGCTGGGCGCGACTATGGCTGGGGTGGGCGTTGAGCAGGACGTGGCCGCTACCGGTATCAAGAACTTCATGCTGGCCATGACCAAGGGATCGGCGGCCACCAAGGCCCAGGCCAACGCTTTCAAGGCGCTGCGGCTGGACTCGAAGATGGTATCCAAAGCCATGCAGGACGATGCCCAAGGCGCGGTGCTGGATATCCTCGATCGGATCAAAACCATCGACAAGGACAAGCAGGCAGGAATTCTATCCGAATTGTTCGGTACCGAGTCCATCACCGCGATTGCGCCGCTGCTGACCAACTTGGATCTGCTCAAGGGCAACTTGGCCAAGGTCGGGGACGCCTCTAAATACGCGGGCTCCATGGAGGGCGAATATTCCTCGCGGGCGGCTACCACGGCCAACAACATGCAACTGTTGCGTGGCAGTGTGATGAGTGTCGCCCGGGAGGTCGGCAATGCTTTGCTGCCGGGTATCAATGCGGTGGTTGACCAGCTACGCCCCTGGATATCGCAGGTAGCGGATTTGGTGCGCAATAACCCGCAACTGGTGCGCGGCATCGTCATTGCCGGGGCAGCGTTCACCGCACTGAGGGCAGCGGTGTTTGCTGCAATGGTGGCCACTCGCTTGTTAGGCGTGGCCTTTGCGGCAACGCCAATCGGCCTCATCGCCGTGGGCATCGCGGCAGCGGCCGGTCTGATCGTCGCCAACTGGGAGAAGGTCGGGCCGTTCTTCACTGCGCTGTGGGATTTGATCCGGGCGGCGGCGGTGCCAGTGATGGACATGATGAAGACCTTTTTTGAATGGACGCCATTAGGTCAGATCATCAAGTACTGGGGGCCAATCAGTGCCTGGTTCAAGAAGCTGTGGGAGGGCATCAAGCCTTACATTGAGCCGCTGCTGAAGTTCATGGGCATGGAGGATGGCGGGCCAGGCATCACCGCCAAGGTGACGCAAATGGCCGAAGCGCAGAGGCGCCGTAATGCGGGTGAAGGTGGTGGCACGGGTGATTTCCTGGTGGCTAATGCCGGCGTGAAGGTCAAGGCCGCCCAGGAGCAACGCGCCCAGCAATTCGGCATCACCCCCGGTGCGCTGCTGAAAGCGCCGGGTCAACTGCCCGATCCGGGCTCGCTGCTGCGGCAGTCTTCGGCGGCAGCCGGCAAGACCCAGTTGAACGGTGAGTTGCGTGTGCTGTTTGAGGGCGCACCGCCGGGCACGCGGCTGGAGGGGGCAAAGAGCAGTCAACCTGGCGTGACCGTAACGCCGCAGAACGTCGGCCGCCGAACCATGGGAGGTTCGCAATGAGTGAATGGCGTGATTTGCGCCGCGAGGCCTCGTTTCGCGGCGTGCCTTTTCTGGTCGACAGCGACAGTGTGCCGGTCGGCCGGCGCACCCAGTTGCATGAGTACCCGAAGCGCGATCAGCCTATGGTCGAGGACATGGGCCGGCAAACGCGGGAATACAGGTTTGAAGGCTTCGTGGCTGGCAGCGACTTCATCGCCCAGCGTGACCGCCTGCTGGACGCGCTGGACAAGCCCGGGCCGGGTGAGCTGATACACCCATGGTTTGGGCGGCTGACCGTCACGGCCGGCAAGTGTGAAATCTCCCATGCGCGCAATGAGCTGGGCATGGTGCGGTTCAACTTGTCGTTCATCGACGGCATGTTGACCTTCCCGGTGCAGACGGTGAATACCCGCCGTCAGCTGATTGCCCATGTGCCGAGCTTGCTGGAGAGGATCAAGGCGCGCTTTGACGCGGTAATGGCCAAGGTCAATTGGGCGCGGCAGCAGGTCAACAAGGTGCGCCGGGCCATTTCCAGCGCCTATGCCTTCGCGATCAACTTCCTCAAGCCGCTGACGTCCCTGGTGGCCGATGTGGGGGCGTTCGTGCAGTCGGTCATCAATGCCCCCGACGCCTTGGCAGCCAGCCTGCTGAGCGATCTGGCGAGCGTTGAACGCTGGTTCAGTGGGTACGGGTCCAGTGGTTCGCTGCATGCGTCCAAGAGCAAGGCGCAGGCCATCGTGGCGCTGTCTGCCGAGCGGCCCGCGACCGATGATCCTGACATAGCCCTGATCCAGTCCGCAGTCATTGGCCTGGTGCAGGACGCGGCCGTGGTCGACCTGCTGTTGGACATGGCCGAAGTGCCGGTGGCCAGCGTCCAGACCGTCGCGCAGCCGGCGGCGTTGAGCGTTCAGCTTGAGCAGCAAGGGGCGACAGTCGACGCCGCCGGCGCGATGGTCGCAGGGGTTCCGATAGCAGATGATATTATCGCGGCCAGGGACGCCATCAGTGAGGCGATGTGGGTTGTAGCGGGGGAAAGTACCCCGGAGCACTTCGGCGCGTTCAGTGACGCTCGTTTGGCCTTGGATCGGCATTTGACCCAAGTGGCCCGCAGCGGGGTGTGGCTGCGCCCGTATCAGCCGCGGCTAACGGTGTCGTCGCTGGTCCTGGCCCACCGCCTGTACGGCGATGCCCTGCGCAGCGCCGAAATCGTCTCGCGCAATGCGATTCGCCACCCGGGCTTTGTGCCTGCCGTAGAACTGCAAGTCGCCAAGAGTTAAGCCATGGAGCCAGATAACACCGTCACCCTGAGCGTTGGTGGGCACGACTACGCCGGTTGGAAAGACGTCAGCATCAGTGCCGGGCTGGAGCGCCAAGCGCGTGACTTCACGGTGTCGGTCACCTGGAAGTGGCCCGGCGGTAACGATGAGCCGGTGCGCATCCGCCAGGGTGAAGAGGTCGAGGTACGCATTGGCCAGGACCTGCTGCTGACCGGCTATGTGTTCAGCACGCCGATTAGCTATGACGCCGCCACCATCACCCTGAGCATTGCCGGGCGCTCGAAAACCGCCGACCTGGTGGACTGCGCGGCGATCAACTCGCCGGGCCAGTGGCGCGGTCAGAGCGTGCAGGAAATCGTCGAGGCCTTGGCCGGTGAATACGGCATCAAGGTAATCAACGAGGCCACGGTCACGCTGGGCCTGGATGATCACACCATCGAGCCCGGCGAAACCGCGTTCGAGAGTATCGACCGCTTGCTGACGCTCTCCCGACTGTTCAGCACCGACGACGGCCGGGGCCGGCTGGTAATTGCCTCCCCGGGCACCGCCGGCCGTGCGGTCGACGCGTTGGAGCTGGGCAAGAACATTCTCACTGGTGACACCGCCCTGGACTTCTCCAACGTGTTTTCCGAGTACATCAGTCGCGGCCAGCGCAGCGGTACCGACGACTCGTTCGGGGTGACGGCCTCTGAGGTCGAGGCGCGGTTAGACGATGACCGGGTGACCCGCCGGCGGGTGAAGGTGATCAGCCAGTCGGGGCAGCTGACCGACAAGATGGCTCGCGACCGCGTGCAGTGGGAGCGGGCCAACGCCCTGAGCAAGGCCATGACGCTCAACTACACCGTGCAGGGTTGGCGGCAGAGCACCGGCGAGCTGTGGCGGCACAACATGATTGTGCGGGTGATCGACCCGCTGATTGGTCTGGAGCGCGACATGCTCATCAGCGAAATCAGTTACGAGCTTGGCGAGTCGGGCACCCTCACGAAAATGACCGTGGCCCCGCCTGATGGCTTCCTGCCTGAGCCGAACGACGCCTACGAGAGCCGCAAGCTCAAGAAGGGCAAGAAAACCGACAACTTTGAATACCTCATTCCAGCGGACTACAAGCCATGAGAAACCCCTTAGCGAGCGTGCTGGCTCGCGGCGTGGTCGTGCTGGCCAACTCGGCGCGCAAGCTGCAGGCCCTGCAGCTGCGCATCACGGCCGGCGAGGTGAAAGACGACGTCGAGCATTTGGAACCCTACGGCCTCACTTCCTGCCCCTTGCCTGGAGCCGAAGCCCTGGTGGGCTTCATCGGTGATCGCAGTCACGGCGTGGTGATCATGGTGTCAGACCGGCGCTTTCGCCTGCAGGGCCTGCAACCCGGCGAAGTGGCGTTGTACACCGACCAAGGTGACAGCCTGGTGTTCAGGCGCGGCCGCGTGATCGAGGTCGACACCATGACGCTCAAGGTCAAGGCCGGCGAGTCGGTCGATTTTGACACGCCGGTCATCCGTACTACCGGCCGCATCGAGTCGGCCGGGGATCAGGTGGCCGCCGGTATCAGCCAGATCGAGCACGTCCATGACAATGTGCTCAACGGCCAAGGCAGCACCAATAAGCCGGTAGGGGGTGCGCCATGACGCGCGAAGACCTGCTGCGGCGTTCGGTGACCATCAGCCTATTCACCTGGCGTCGGGCCGCTGCAGACGACCCCGTGGATGACGCTGACCTGCAGGGCTGGTGGGGCGACTGCGCACCGACGGTGGTGGGCGATCAGATCGGCTCCCGGCTGTGGCTGTTGCGCCGCCGCACCATTACCCCGGACACCCTCAAGGACGCCCGCGACTACGCCGAAGAAGCGCTGCGCTGGATGACCGACGATGGAATCGTGACGGCCGTTACGGTCACGGTCGAGCGGCAAGGCATCGAGCGGGTCGACCTGCAGGTGGTGCTGACCGAGGCCAACGGCGAAACCTTGGAGCTGGCTTTTGAGGACACTTGGAGCTTGATCAATGCCGTATGAAATTCCCACGTTACCCGCGCTGATCGCCCGCACCGAAGCCGATTTTGAGCGTAACGCCCCGGATGCCCTGCGCCGGTCTGATGCCAAGGTGGCGGCCCGTGCGCTGAGTGGTACGGCGTTTGAGCTGTATGGGTACCTGCGCTGGATTGCCCTGCAGTCGAGCCCGGCCACCTGTGGCGATGAGATGCTGCGGCGCTGGGCGCAGTGGCGTCTGGAAGGCGGCCCCAACGATGCGACGGCCGCCAAAGGCAGCGCGGTGGTCACTGGCTCCAACGGCGCGCTGGTGGACGTCGGGGTGGTGTACCAGTCCAGCGATGGGCGCCGGTATGCGGTGACTGAAACCGCGGTGATCGTCGGCGGGGCCGCCACCCTCAAGTTGGCAGCAGAGGCTGTTGGGGCCTCGGGCAACATCGAGGCCGGCAGCCTCACGGCCACCCGGCCGGTGCTGGGGGTCAACTCGACGGCCGTTATCAGTAACGGCGGCATTGTCGGCGGTACCGATCAGGAAGAAACCGAGCCGCTGCGCGCGCGGGTCCAGGCGGCCTTCAAGAACCCCAGCAAGGTCGGCAACGGTGACGACTTTGTGGAATGGGCCTTGGAGATTCCAGGTGTTACCCGGGCCTGGGCGCTGCCCCGCTGGATGGGGCCGGGCACCTTTGGCCTGGCCTTCGTGCGTGACGGCGATCCCGACTTCATCCCCACGCAAGCCCAGGTGGACGAAATGCAGGCGCATCTAGAGAAGAAGCGCCCTGTCACGGCCGAGGTGTACGCACTGGCGCCGGCCCGTCGCCCGATCAACTTCAACATGCGTCTGGTGCCGGACAGCACCGCCCTGCGCGAATCGGTCAGCGCTGCGCTGGCTGACCTGATTCTGGAAGAGGGCGGCCCCGGGCAGGTGCTGCGGATTTCCCACATCCGCGCGGCCATCAGCAACACCCCCGCCGAAGAAGACTACGTGATGAGCCAGCCGGCCAGCGATGTGATGTTGGCGGCCAATGAAGTCGGGGTGCTGGGGACGATGAGTTGGCTTAACACCCTTCTGCTGGAAGACGGCAAACAACTTGCGACCGAAGACGGCTTCGCTCTGCTCACGGAGTAACCATGGAAAACTACAAGCCGATCTCCGCATTGGACCCTGCCAATGAAAGTTCGGAGGATGACCTGTATCCGACGGTACAGGGCGCAGGCACTAAGAAGCAGACCTTGAGAGGGATGCGCCAAGCGCTTGTGTCGGCCTGGAGCGACCCTATCCGGTCGCTGCTCGGCGCTCAATCTGAAAGCCAGATCAAGGGCTCGCTGGGCCTTTCCAAGATCGACAACACCTCGGACGCGGAAAAGCCGGTCAGCACCCCGCAGCGGCAAGCCCTGGATGCCAAGGCCAGCGCGGAGGACATGACCAAGGCCCAACAGGCGGTGGATGTGCTGGGCCGCACCCGCGACGCGGTGTTTCGCAAATCGGTGTTCTTGGCGTTGCCGCAGCTGTTCCCCGACTACGTGTCGGCGTTCCAGTCGGTTGGCAGTCCCAGCCAGGGCAATATCTACCCTCAAGGCCATTGCTACGACGAACAAGGCCGGATCTACATCAAGTATGCCAACGGCAGCCGAGCGGTCATTGCCTGGTACGAGGCCAACGGCGCGTACGGCGGATGGTTCCTTATCGCCCCAGGCGGTGAAAGCCTGGTGATCATTGCCGAAAACGGCGTTCGCCGGCTGTACAACAAGGCCGGCACGGATGGGCTGCATGCCTACGACATCAGCGTGCTGCCCACCAACGGCGCCACCGTGGCGGGGGTCAGCACCGGCCTGACCGGGGTTGGCCTGCAGTACGCCTATGACCGTGGCCGCTGGATCATCGAGCAGCTGCAGGTCGACATGGGCACGGAAGGTTCCCGCACCCGCTGGCTGGTGTACGACAAGAACTTTGTTCGTTGCAGTGAATTCTACGTTGCCAAGAACATTGTCGGCTGGCAGCTGCCGACCAACGCCCATTACAACTACGTGCCGAAATCTCAGGGCGTGGTGCTGCAGGGTGGCCGGGTGATATTCGGCCTGGGTGGCTCCTACATCCCTGAAACAGACGGGCCGGTGTCCATGCCGGTGGCTGCCGTGGGGGTGGCCGCCTGTGGGCTGGATGGCTCACTGCTGGAGTACGGCACGGTACGCGCTGATCAGCTGGTCAACCGACTGGCGGCCGAGGGTCATTACTGTGTGCGAATGGAATCGGAAGGCCTCAGCCTGCGGCCGGACGGCACTATCAGCCACCTCTTGCTGACGGCGCGCCCGAGCAGCCCCGGCGCGGACACTGGCGGCATTTTGCTGGTCACCGAGTACGACCCGCAGGGTGCCAGCTATGCCGACATTAGCGAACCCTACACGCCGTTCAGCATGGACCGAGCACTCACGGGCATCTTCCCGCGCGGCCCTGACGGGCGGATGTACGACCCGTTCACCGGAGCGGTGTTCGCCACCCTGCAGCAAATCCTGCGTTACATGGCCGACCTGCAGATGCCACGGTTCACCTGGTACTCGTCGGCGGTCAGCATCGCGCCGATGGGGGTGATTGAGTTCCCAGCGTCAAGTCGGGTCGAGGTGTTCAACCAGAACAACGAAGCCTTTCTGGTGGTGGTGTGGACGTCGGCCAAAGAATTCGCGCCGTACTGGGTGAACCTTAAGGTCAACTCCACCGAGCTGCTGGGCACCCGCAGCGCTTACCTGCGCAATGGCTTTGTGGCGAATGGCGATGTGTTCGGCCGTATCCTGACGCCGCACCGCGACAGCAGCCAGGCCGACATTCTGGTGCTGCAGCAGACCAGCACACAGGACGCCAACCTGGTGATCGTCGGCGGGGGTAGCACGGCGTTCACCGCCGCGACCCGCATTTGGTTCTACGCCGCGCTCAATGCCACGTCCAAGGTGGGTGTGAAGGTGGCCGAGATTTTCACCAACGGGTTCAACCCCGGCGAGGACAACGGCTTTGACCTGGGCGCCTTGCTCAAGCGTTGGCGAGAGGCGTTCATCACTAAGCTGACGCTGTTCGGTCCCATGCGTTTGGGCCAGTACACGGTGGCCACGCTGCCGGACCCCAGCCTGACGCCGAACTACATCCTTGATGCGGATGATGGGTATACCGGGATTCGCTCCTACCGTTCGACCGGCACGGCCTGGGAGCTGATCAACGCACCCGACGCGCAGTTGCGCGACCGTGCCACGCACACCGGGTTGCAAGCGATCAGCACAGTAAGTGGCCTGCAGGGAGCTTTGGACGGCAAGCTGGCCAGCACCCAGCGCGGCGCGGCTAATGGCGTCGCAGCGCTGGATGCCATGGGCAAGGTGCCGGTAGCGCAGATGCCGCTGGATAACCTCACGCTTGGGGGCAGCCTGGGCGTCGGCGCCGCCCCGGTTGACCGCTTCTTGGTCAACCTGCGCGGCACCCCGACTGCGTTGCCCGCCGCAGGTAGTCAGTACGGCATGTTCTCGGCGGGTACTTACGGGGTCGTGTCGTTCTGTAGCGCCTATGGTGGGGTGGTGAACTTGGCTGCCCAGGCAGCGCCCGCCGTTGTCGCACTGACGGCGAACTTCACGTCAATCGCGCCCGGGCTGGGGGCCAATGTGACGGTAACGGAGCACGACGGGTTCCGCATGGACTCGGTGACCAGCACGGCCGTCACCATGGCCTGTGCTGCGCGCCTAAACCAAACCCTGCAGTCCGGCTATGAGCGTTGGAACGTGTACGCCGCCGGCAACGCGCCGAACTACATGAACGGCGATCTGCGGATCGGCACCACCGTACAGAGCGGCTCGGACAAGCTGACCGTTTCGGGGCCTGCGCGCCTGAGCGGGGCTTTGCGCATCGGCCAGTACACCATCGCAACGATGCCTGATCCCGCGCTCTATCCCGGCTATCTGATCGAAGTGACAGACGCCCCCGGCGGCACCAAAACCTGCAAGTCGCACACGACGGCTTGGAAAATTCTCAACACCGACACAGTAGTGAGCTAACTATGGCTGAATTCAGCGAACAAACTTCCCTGTACGAAATCGTCGTGCGCGTCCAAGAGGACGGCAGCTATGGCGCCCATTACATGACCATTACCCGCTTCCGCCGTGACGGTGAAGTCTTCGGCGCCAAGGAAGGGTTGCCAACGCCGTTGGTCGCCGGCAATGCCGAGGCGTTTGCACTGCTGGGCCAATACGTCGAATCGGCAGCCCTTGATACGTTGGCGGTCAATCAAGTGCTGCAGGCCCGCGTGATCGAGCTGGAGCAACAACAACAGGCCGCCAGCGCCGAGCTGCAGCAAGCGCTGGAAGCCAACCAGGCACTGCAGGCCCGCGTGGCTGAGTTGGAACAGGCGCCGGTCGAAACGCCGCAGCCGGAGACTGACCCAGCGGAAGTGCCAGACGGCACGGTGTGACCGCCATGACGGTCGCACGCGAAGCGGACTACCTGCAGACGCTGCAGCAACTGCTGCCCCCCGGACCGGCGTTCGACCTGGAGCAGCAGCCGGACTGGGCGCAGCTGCTGGCCGCGCTGGCCCCCGAGCTGGCCCGGGTCGACGGCGATGCCGAAGCCCTGCTGATGGAATCCAACCCGGCCACCGCCACCGTGCTGCTGCCGGACTGGGAGGCCTACTTGGGCCTTCCCGATGCTTGCACGGTGCCGGGGTCGCAGACCCTGGAAGAGCGCCGGCAAGCGGTCATCGACAAGCTGACCGCGAGCGGCGCGCCGCAGCTGAGCTATTACCGGCGCTTGGCTACCCGGCTCGGCCTGACCATCGAAATCGAAGAGTTTCGCCCGGCCCGGGTCGGGGTGGCGGTCACGGGCGATTATCTCTACGGCGATGGTTGGCCGTGGTCATGGATCGCGTCGGCGCCGCTCGCGGCCTATGGCACCGCTGAGGTGGCGTCCCTGGATTGCCGGCTGCAGCTGGAGGCGCCCGAGTACACCGACGTGGTGATCGGCTACGGGCACGCCCAGGTCAAGGCGATTACGGCCCAGGTCGATGAGCTTTTCCACGCCATTCATTACGCGTTACCGGCCGCTGTGGCTGGGTTCGAGGGGACGTAGCATGCACAGGATTTCAAGTTGGACTGACCTGGTGTCGGCGGCCGGCGGGTTTCGTTACGGCAGCTTATCCGCTGGGGCGCCACCCACGCCGATAAAGGCGGAATGGTTGAACATGGTGCAGGAAGAAATCGCCAGCGTGGTGATCGGCGCCGGCATCGCCCTGGACAAGACCAAAACCGACCAGCTCAGGCGGGCAATCCAGAAGATGGTGAGCGACTACCTACCGCTGTCGGGCGGCACCCTGGCGGGGCTGCTGAAGGCCACCAAAGGTGTGCGCACGGCCAAGGGATTGCCTGGCGGTAATGCCAGCGAGGTCGGCTATGCCTTTGACGATGATGGCGATACCGGTCTGTTTGCCACGGGCGGCACCGCTGAGAACGGCTCAGATGTGGTGCTGCTGGTCGACCGCCGCGAGGTGGCCCGCTTCACCGGCAATGGCCGCATGACCTTTGACGGGGGCAACGAGCCGTACCACACCGGCAACAAGCCGACGATGCTGGACGTGGTGTATCCGGTGGGGTCGGTCTACATGAACGCGAGCGTGGCCACCAGTCCCGCCAAGCTGTTCGGCTTCGGTACCTGGTTGGCCTTGGCGCCGGGCCGCATGCTGATTGGTGCAGGCACCGGCACCGACGCCCGGGGCGATGTGCGGGCCTTCTCGGTCGGTGGCTCGGGCGGCGAATACAGCCATGTGCTGAGCAGCGCCGAAATGCCGGTCCACGCCCACGCCATGCCGCAAGGCTCGGACGTTCCGTCCGGCACCACCGGCCCGGTGTACGCCTCGGGTGACGACGGCACGCGGGCGACCAAGCCGAACGACATACCCAACACCGGCGATGCCGGCGGAGGCCTGGCGCACAACAACTTGCCGCCTTACCTGACCGTGTACATGTGGAAACGAACCGCGTAGAGCCGGTTCGGCAAACAACCCGCTGAGGCGGGTTTTTTATTGCCTGGAGAAAAATATGACCGATGTTTCAGCGCTGGAAGCCTATGCCGGCCAGATGGCCGAGGCCGCTTCCCGCTCCAGGGCGGCGTCGCTCAAGCAACACACCTACGTGCACGGCAACGACCAGACCGACGTGGACACTGAGGCGGGCAAGGTGCCCAGCCTGGCCAAGCAGGCGCGGATGGCGGCCGAGGGCACTTCCGCCTTGCGCGGGGATTTGAAGGCACCCACCGGCGCCGGTGAAGTCGGCAGCGAATCAGGCTTGGGCGTTCAGGGTGATATCAATCTGCTGCAGACCCTCAACATGCATTCAATGCAGCAGAAGAACAGTCGGCCCATGGAGCTGGTTGCGCACCGTGGCTTCATGACTCAGGCCCCGCAGAACACCGCGTTGGCCTTCTCGTCAGCGCTGAGCAGCGGCGCCGACGCGCTGGAGTGCGACGTGGCGGTCAGCGCCGACGGTGAGTACTACCTGTTTCACGACACGACCGTGGATAACCTGACCACGGGTACCGGCACGTTCACCACGCTGACGTCGGCCTACCTGGACAGCCTGGAAATGAAGGACGGGCAGGGCACCCGCTTCGCGCCCGTGCGGTTGTCGCGCTTCTCCGAGTACCTGGAGATTGCCCGCACGGCCGGCACGTTCATCTACCCGGAGTTCAAGCGTTACCGTAACACCGCCGACCTGGTGGGCATGGTGGCCATGATCGTGGCCGCGCAGATGGACAGTGCCTGCTGCATGTCCTCGTTCAACATGAACATTCTGCGGCAGACCCGCGCACTCAACCCCAACATGGAGCTGGGCCTGCTCGGCGTGTCCACCAACGTCGACGAGGTGAAAGGCTACATCGACCAGATGGTTGACCTGGGCAAACTGGTGTTGATCTGGGACTACGACGCCACGCTGGCCATCCCCGAGGCCGTCGCTTACGCCTTTTCCAAGGGCGTGGACTGGGGCGTGTACACCGTCGACCGGCAGAGCCAGCTGCCCGCGATCCGCAAACTCGGCATCCGCCGCATCATTTCCAACGTCTCGCTCAAGGTCAGCCAATGAACATCCCAAGCGATCTGAATACCTTCATCCCGTCGATGGTCGGGGTGGGTGGCACCTACGCGATCACTGACGGTGTCGGCCGGATCTACTCGCCCGCGAGCGTGTCGACCAAGTACGAAAAGAGCGTGTTGGTGGGACCGGGCGTTAAGGTCGAAATGAAGCTGTTTGCGCGGGCGATCAGCGGCGTCGGCGGCGCGGTGGCCATCGACTACCTGCCGCTGGGGCGCGGTGGCGGCAGCGTTGACATTACTTCACCCGAGTGGCGTGAATACGTGGTGAGCTTCACCACGCCGCTGAGTTCGCCGGAAAACCTGCGCGTGACGTTTGCCATCGGCAACTTTGCCGCCATGGGCGCCGGCACCTTTGAGTTCCACACCCCCCGTATCCGTATTGGCGACACCGACCTGGGCGCGCCCCGCATCTTGGCGCGTGGCCTGATCCTGATCGATTCCGGGGTGCCCTCGCTGAATACCAACTATCAGGCCGACGGCATCAAGGGGTTGAGCTATGACGCCGCCACGGCCTCGCTGACCGTGAAGATGCGCGGCAACGACGGCGCCGGCATGCGCTTGCACCCGCTGATGATCGCGCAGCTGACGGACGATAACACCACGCTCATTGGGCGCCGCCTGCATGCCCTGTGCGGCCGCTACAACCGCGACGACGGTACCGCCAAGGTGACCTTCGTGGACGGCGGCACCGGACAGCTCCAAGACCTCAGCGGGCTTGGAAATATATACATGACATTTAGGGCTGAGATTTAGCCACTGTTGCGTTCCAGTACTGAGACTTTGTGATGCTGTCAGAGTTTGGTTTGTAGTAGGGCTCATTAAGAGTTAGATGTGGTCTTTCCCAAGCGACATCCTTTCGTACAACTCTTGCAGGAGTTCCAACTATAACGCAGTTATTAGGGAAGTCGCCTTTTACGATGCTGCCGAATCCAACCACTGAGCCTTCACCAATTTCTGTTCCGCCTAGGATCGCCGCCCGAGCGCCTAACCACACATGGTTTCCGATGATGATTGGTTCGGGAAGGTTTATCCGATCTCCTGTTTTAACGCAGAAGATAGGATGGGCGTCATCACAGCGCACCTGCACGGATGATGCGATCATGCAGTCATTTCCAATAATTACAGAAGAATGCTCTGCAGTAGAAATGTAGGTGTTGTCTGTGCAAGTTACACCTTGTCCAATTGAAATCGTGCAGCTTTCGCCGATTCTGATGAAGCCCCTGAAAGTGCTCTTTCCTATGAAGCAAGTGGCGTTATTGCAGTCAAAAGTAATAGTGAGGCTAGCGGTTCTGAAGCCTTCTTCCACTACTAGTTTGTTGTTTTGGCCCCGAAACGTGATGCTTACATTACTTTCGATTGTTCCGGGAAATTCGATTTTGTTTCCGTTGCTGTCTTCGTAATTGCTGAGCTTCTTAATGCTAACTGCCACTTAAACCGCTCCATGGATTTGATCGGAAATCCTAAATTGTAGCAATTTACCAAGAAAAATGAAATGCCTCGCTAGCTGCATCAGTTGATGCGGACATCTGAATATGGGTATAGGTATGAAATCAATGGCTAAAATCTCTGCTTCCGATGCAGGCGGCTCCAGCGTCCTGCGCTTTCTGGATCTCATAGCCTTTTCAGAAGGCACCTCGACCATCAAAGGGAGCGATGACGGCTATAACGTGCTGTATGGCGGAGCCCTGTTTAGTGGATACACCGACCATCCGCGGCGCAAGCTGACCTTCCCCATCAACGGCAAGCAGGTAACCAGCACAGCCGCCGGCCGGTATCAGTTGCTTGAGCGCTACTGGGACGCGTACCGAGTCAGCCTTCGCCTGGCTGGCGGGTTCACGCCAGAGAATCAGGATCGCATAGCGCTGCAGCAGATCCGGGAGCGCCGGGCGCTGGACAACATAAAGGCCGGGCGCATCCAGCAGGCGATCGCCAAGTGCTCGAACATCTGGGCCAGCTTCCCGGGCAATACCTACGGCCAGAACCCGCATCGCCTGGACAAGCTGATCAGTCACTGGGTTGAACTAGGCGGGACACTACCGTGAGCTGGCTTGGCGCTGTGCCGGCCTGGGGCTGCTGGCTGATAGCCTTGGTACTGGTCGCTGGCGGCCAGCAGTACCGGGTGGTGGTGGCCGATGGCGCGACTGCCGACGCCATGGTGGAGGTTGCCAAGTCGGCCCAGGCCTTGTCCGACTACCGCCTTCAAGTTGCCGAGCGCGATCGGCGCGCCGCGGCCCAGGCTAGAACAGAAGAGCAGCGCCGCCAATCCCTGGCGGACGAGGAGGGTGAGAGTGCACGACAGAAACTGGAACTGGCCCAGGGCCGCGCCGTTGCTGCTGAGTCTGCTGCTGGTGGGTTGCGCGGGGAAATCGCTAGACTGCGCGCCGGACGATCAGCAACCTGCGACACCATCGCTGCCCAGCAGCGCAAGGCAGGAGCCTCTGCCGTCGTGGTGCTCGGGGGATTGCTTGAAGAGGCTGACCGAATGGCGGGCGACCTCGCGACAGCGCTTGAGCGAAGTCGAATAGCTGGTCAGGCCTGTGAAGCAGTTTTCGACGGGATGAAGCCGCCGTAACCAGTGCCTATACTGTGCTTTCACCGACATGGAGCGCAGCAGTGGACAAGAGAACCTTCATAGGGATGGTAGAAGCCGGCGAACCACTGATCCAACAGGCCATGGATGCCCTGCGTGAGTATCATCAAGCCCAGGACCGGGGGGCGCCGCCAGAAGAAGTGGAGCGCCTGCATCAGCTTGCTGAGTCACTTTTTCAGCTTGTATCCGACTACCAGTTGCGTGTGGTGGCCAAGGCGCGCGGCAAGGATCTTCCGCCGCTCCACTGAGCTCATTTAGCTTTCAATTCGCAGTGAGGGCAATCTGGACGGCAGTCCCCGTCCTCATGCGTTAAAGCTTGTACTGAATGGTGTAGGACGCGTCGGTTCTTGGCTCTATCGTAATAGGGATGCCGAATAGCTTCCCTCGACAATCACTGACAACACAGCGATACACCGCACCCTGTTGAAGCTGGGACCATAAGCCTTGGTCGTGTATCGCGATTCCCAGCACATAGTTGTTCGGATCATCTCTGACCTGAGCAACGTGGTGGTCCAGGTCGCATCCGAATTCAGCAGTGGTAAATTCTGGATCATAGCCGATCAGCACGCCGTGCCTTTTCAGGTCGTCCCTAATGCGCTCAATCACGTCATCTGCTTCTTGTTTTAGCATTATCGTTATCTCGCGGTGCCTGTACTCATCAAAACTTTAGCTGACCCTGATGATTTTCGTCGTTTATGGGCGTAATCAACGACTCACCCTCATTCCTGACATTGCCCACCGCCTTGCCGACTGGATACCACCGGAACTCATCAGCCGGCGTGCAACCTTGTTCAACTATCTCCGCAGCTCGCTCTTGAGATGTAGTTGGGGCGATCCATTCCCGGGCGAGCTCATGGGGTAACACCAAGGGCTTCCTGTCGTGGATGTCGATCAGTCCCTGATCCGCTGCTGCGGTGATGATCACAAACCCATCGCTCCCGTACTGCTGGATGTCCAGATGCACCTCTGCAAGAGCAGCGAAATACAGCGGGGCGCCGTCAGCGCTTGTGATGTAGAACGGCCGCTTCCGCTTCGGATCCGATAGGTCGGGAACCCACTCAAACCACCCGTTCGCCGGCGCTAAGGCTCTGCCATGTGGCCACAGGCTTTTGAAGAATTTTCCTCTTGAAACCGTTTCTGCCCGAGCATTGATCGGATCAGGACGTTTCCCCTTCGCCCAAAATGGCGACCATCCCCACTTGACCCGATCCACGCGCAGTCCACCATCTAGCTGGCGTATGACCTCGACGCGGGTAGACGGCGCCACGTTGTAGCGACTGATTGGCTCGTGGTCGTAGCCATTTATCACGACCAGGTCCAGCGATAGCTGGCGCAGGTAGTGATCCATTGACTCGTAGATCGAGTACCGCCCGCACATATCTACCTCTCGCCCGTCAGAATTTTTGCCGCCTAGGATTGACCGGGCGACCGATGCCGGATTTACTGTATATGCATACAGTTTGCATTGGACCTTCCATCATGACCATCACATTTCTGGGTACGCCCACTGGCGGTACCGAACCGCTACCGCTGTATTCGTTTCACGTCCCAGCCGGTTTCCCTTCGCCTGCTGCGGACCATTTGGAAGGTCATATTTCCCTTGATGAGCTATTCGACCTCCGCGCGCCCCATGTGTATCTGGTAAAAGTTGAAGGCGACAGCATGCAAGGCGCTGGCATCTACTCTGGCGACCTCGTCATCGTTGACCGCGGCCGTGAGGCAGAGCACGACGACATTGTCATTGCTGCCGTTAACAGCGAGCCGGTGTGCAAGCGTTTGCACCGACGCGATGGCGTGGTGATCCTCAAATCGGAGAATCCGGCGTATCCGCCGCGGTACATCATGGAAGGCGATGATCTCGTCGTATGGGGCGTTGTGCGTTACAGCGTTCGTGATCATGCGCAGTGACCAGGTGTTCGCGCTGATCGATTGCAACTCGTTCTACGCGAGCTGCGAGCGCGTGTTCCGACCGGAGCTGGCCAAGACCCCGATCGTTGTGTTGAGCAACAACGACGGCTGCGTGATCGCTAGGTCGTACGATGCAAAGCCATTCGTGAAGATGGGCGAGCCGTATTTCCAGGCGAAGGACAAGCTGCGCCGGCACGGCATCATGGCCTTCAGCAGCAATTACGCGCTGTACGGCGACATGAGTGAGCGCGTCATGACTCTGATCGAGTCGATGGTGCCGGCTACCGAGATCTACAGCATCGACGAATGCTTCGCTGACTTGTCCGGTATTCAGGAAAATCTGACTCAGTTCGGGCGGAAGGTGCGGTCCAGGATCTTCCAATGCACCGGCATCCCCGTGGGGGTTGGTATAGCCGCCACCAAGACGCTCGCCAAGTTGGCCAACCATACGGCCAAGCGCCTGCAGGCGCAGACCGGCGGCGTGGTCGACATCACCGATCCGTTCAAGCGCGATTGGGTGCTGAGAAACACTGAGGTGAAAGAGGTCTGGGGCGTGGGCCGCCGTATGACTGCCCACCTTGAGGCGATGGGCATTCACACGGCGATGGATCTTGCCAAGGCTGATGCCTGGACGCTGCGGCAGAAATTCAGCGTGGTGATCGAGAAGACAGCCCGCGAATTGGCTGGCACACCATGCCTGGAACTGGACGAGGCGGAACCCCCGAAACAGGAGATTTGCTGCAGCCGGATGTTCGGCAAGCGCCTTACTGAGCTGGCGCCCATCAAGCAGGCAGTGGCCACCTATGTCGGCCGGGCTGCAGAAAAGCTTCGGGCCCAGGGCTCGGTGTGCAAGCGCATGCGAGTAAGCATCCGCACCGGCATGTTCAACCCGGACGAGGCGCACCACGCTCAGGGGGCCCTGGTTGAACTGCCGTACCCCACATGCGACACGCTGCTGATGACCCGATTGGCCACAGAAGCGGTCGACCGTATCTTCAGGCCCGGTTTTCGGTACAGCAAGGCAGAGGTGCTACTGATGGACTTGCGGCAACCAGGTGAGTTTTCAGAGGACTTGTTTGCGCTGAAGCAATCGGTGGCATGTGACCGACTGATGCAGGTGATGGATGACATCAACGAGCGCTGGGGGAGGGGGACAATGCGGGCCGCTAGCGTTCCGGCAACGCCGGACTGGGGAATGAGGCGGGAGATGATGAGTCAATCCTATACGACGCGGATCGATCAGCTTTGGACCGTCAGGTGCTGAGTCTTCCTGGCGCGTGGCTAGACGAGTTGAATGACCAGACGGCACTCCAAGCAGACCCGGATGGTCGTGCGCTTGTCCTGAGTGAAATGGCACACGCGGCGCATCGCCGACGGGATGTCGGTGATGAGGATCTTGTTGAGATGCTCGAATTCGCTGAGGCTGCCAGATTGTGGGCGTTGACCGAGACAGACTCCGGCTGATATCGGTTGATAACGATCACTCGCGAACGGCTGCTTTCGACCCAAAGCTGCCCTTCGTGGGCGGCAGCTAACGGTCAGAAGCGGACTCCTGCCTAAGCTCTGTAGCAACGCCCCCCAGTTGCCTTCCAAGCACCACTTTGCTGCGCTTCAAATCCTTGCTATAACGCCGATCGCTTTCGCAGATCGCCATCTGCGCGAGCTTTTGGCTGCTTTTAGTAAGGACACTGTAATGATTAAATCTCTTCTGCCAATCATGGCTGCAATGGCCATGGCAGGTTGCATGACCTCCGAGCGTATGCCGGATGGTACTACAAGAATTCGCTTCTCTGATGAGACCGCCAACTCTCTGGCCTCATTGATGCCTAGCGGTGCCATGCCTGGGCGGGCAAATGGAGTATCAGGATCTGGATTGGATCTCAACTACACCATGAATCCACTCGGCAACGGCACGTACCTGTACCTCAATGGTCAATTCGACTACGAATGCGCCGCCGCTATGCTCTACAGCGCGAAGTCTGGCCAGCCTTTGGGTGCAGCGATTAGCAACACCTGCCGCTCGAGCTACTTCATACAACAAGAGAAGCTGCGAATGGCAGGAAAACCCTACGACAAAGGGGCGCCAGCTTACGATCCCTACAACCCGCCCAACGCTTACTGGGCCAAAATTGTTGCTCGAACCACTAGCCAGCTGGAATCGGCCAATCAATTCAATGTGCGCTTTGCGGGGTATCCGCGGTTAGACCGCAACGGCAAGATCACCATCCGTGTACAGTTCATGGGGGGAGCCCTCGGCCAATATGCATCCTTGGTGACCGTACCAGAACGAACAGAGGTGCTGTTGGACGACCCGCAGTTTGAAGCGACGCTGCGCAAGCAATCCCAAGGGTTGGGGGTAATCGCCCAAGTCATTTCATGCGACGCGGTACTCGACTATGAAAAGGCAGTCGACAAAGGGCCCCGTCCCAGCAGCATTTCCACTGGGGAATACTCTCGCTATGAGGTGCGATTTGTGGTGAAGAAAATGGGCTGCCAAGATCAGCGGGGCCATTTTTCTACTGTGACTAGGTAACTCAATTTAGCCTTTCAGTAGAGGTCAACCGCAAAGCCAATTGCCGAAGGTCAAGTGTCGGAAGGCTGCCCTTCACCAAGGGCAGCTATGGGTCGAAAGCGGTCGGTCGAGGGTGAGTATTGTTGCCGCCCGTAGCCTCGGTAGGGCCGTGGGCTGGCTAGCAATCGATCAGGTTAATAAATTTGCTTGTTCAGTTACGAGTTTTCCAAAAGCAGGGAAGGTGACGAGCCAGAACGAGGCGTCGGCAGAACGCCAGGGTGCGGCGCTTAGGCTATCTAAAACCGCTCGAAAGCTTCTCGGTTTTACTGGGCGAAAGTCGCCGAAACTCGCCAATGCGTATTAGACAGTTTCGTCTCATAGGCCGCTGCTGGCGTGGCCTGAGGTCGAGTTTCCACACTACTGCTGCAGTACTGGAATGTGCTGGATGGACGTACAGCCGGCTCGTACCAATTTTTGTACCAATGGCTGTGTTTTGGAGGGGGATGGAGTGTTGCGGGGAGGGCTGGAGGGCCCGTAAATACGGGCTTTCTCCGCTTTGCGAAACTCTTCAAAACGCGGAAAACATCTGTGGAGTATGGTCGAAGTGCTGTCGATTGCTCGTTGAAGCGACCCGGCGAAATGAAAAAAGCTTCATGCTGGATCGGTTCTGCCGCCTCCGCTCGTCGGATCACACGGGCAAAAAAAGACCCGCCAAGCGGCGGGCCATAAGGTAGGGAGCAACGCACAACAAATACTGTCAAGCGACCAGGGTATCTGGCTGCAGCTGGTCGGCCAGGGCTTGAGCCGAGGCTCGGGTCGCCAAGGGGCCGCTCACGGGTTCACCGTTACGCACCAAGTACCAGCAGGCCAGCAGGCCTTGCTGACGCAGTGAAGGGGGGACGGCGCTGCCGACGACGGACATGATCTGGATAGTGGCCATGTGGACCTCCTGTAAAACATGGCCCTACCTTACGCAGCGGCCGCAGCGGTTTGAAATTAACTGAGTTGATAGTGATCATTGGTTTTATCAACGGTCACCAACGGGGTGGCCCGTAGTACACCGGGGGCGGGCCGTAATAAGGGCGATAGCCCGGTGGCGGCGGGGCCGGTGCATAGTAGGGCTGGTAGTACACCGGCTGCGGCGGCGGCTGTACGTAGACCGGCTGCGGTGCGTAATAGACTGGCTGGCGCTCCACATACACGGTGCGATCACGACCGCCATAAACCGTTGCCCCCACCACGGCACCGACCACCGCCGCGCCGAACAGCGGGCCGGGTCCATACCAACCACCGCCACCGCCATGGCCACCATGGGCAGCAGCTTGTCCGCTGATGGCCAGGGCACCGACCAGCAGGGCGATTACGGGAATGTGACGGTTCATAAAGCGTCCTCGCAGGGCAACCCCACAGATGGGGCCCTATTACTATGACTCCTGCCTCTGTCAGCTGAGCACAGGGAAACGGTAAAGGTTGTGTAAGGGACGACAAGCGGCTGCGTCTGATACGCTGAACAAACGATTCAGTTCTGAAAATGGAGCAGGTTATGTCGACAACTCCCAGCAGAGACACAGTGCTGTGCATCTCCCTGGCCGGGCGGCCTGGCACCTTCGGCGTGCGTTTCCACAACCACCTCTACCAACAGTTGGGGCTGGACTACTACTACAAGGCCATGAGCACAGACGACCTGCCCGCGGCGGTCGCAGGCATTCGTGCCTTGGGTATTCGTGGGTGCGGGGTGTCGATGCCTTACAAGGAAGCTTGCATGGCCTTGGTCGACGAGGTGGACCCGTCCGCTGCGGCAATCGAGTCGGTCAATACCCTGGTCAATACCGGTGGCCACCTGAAGGCCTACAACACTGATTACCTGGCGGTGCGGCAGTTGCTGGCGCAACACGGGGTCGACCCGACGACTGCGTTTGCTCTGCGCGGCAGTGGTGGCATGGCCAAGGCGGTGGCGAGTGCCTTGCGTGACGCGGGCTTTACCCAGGGCACGATCGTCGCGCGCAATGAACAGGCGGGGCGGCAACTGGCGGATGTTTGTGGTTATCGCTGGGTGGCTGAGCTCGGCGACCTGTGCCCGCCGATGCTGATAAACGTGACGCCGATCGGCATGGCTGGCGGGCAGGAGGCCAACGCGCTGGCCTTTAGCGAACAGGCCATTGCGGCGGCCGAGCGGGTGTTCGATGTGGTGGCGATGCCGGCGCAGACGCCGCTGATTTGCCGGGCCCAGGCATTGGGCAAGCCAGTGATCACGGGCCTAGAGGTGATTGCGCTGCAGGCGCTGGAGCAGTTCGTGCTGTATACCGGCGTGCGCCCTACGCGTGAGCAAGTAGAAGCAGCCGTCGCATACGCGCGCGACCCTCTGTAGGAGCAGCCTTGTGCTGCGAAGAGGCCGGTACAAGGATCATCAATCTCTGATCGCTGCACCGGCCTCTTCGCAGCGCAAGGCTGCTCCTACAGGAGGGGCGCGCTATGTTGCGTCAATCAGAAGGCTTTGTGCCCCTTGTCCAGCTGTTCATCCACCAGCGCACGGCCATGGGCCAGCGACACATGCTGGGCATTCTCAAGGTCTGAGAAGAATTTCATCGGCATCGAGATGCGCTTGCTGGTGTGCCCTTCAGGGTCGGTGATCAGGCAGCCGGCGGCATAGGGCAGGGGGGAGTCGGGGTGGGGCATCACACTGGCGGTGATGGTGTACTTGCGGTGCTCACAGTGAAGAGATTGCATCGTCCTTACCTCGCTGTGCTTATGAAGCGGTTACCTTCATATACCACAGCAAGGGGCCGGGAGTTCCCGGCCCGACGAGCGAATAGCGGTGTGCCTCAGCCCTTGAGTTCGGTCGGCTGGATCACTTCGATCCAGTAACCGTCCGGGTCCTTGACGAAGGCCAGGTGGTTCATGCGGCCATCTGCCAGGCGTTTCTGGAAGGGCACGTCGAGTGCTTCGAAGCGCGCGCAGGCCTCACGCACGTCCGGCACCGAAACGCAGATATGGCCGAAACCGCGTGGGTCGGTGTTGCCGTTGTGGTAGGCAAAATCGGCGTCGTTTTCGGTGCCGTGGTTGTGGGTCAACTCCAGAACGCCTGGGATCGACTTCATCCACTGATGGCGCTCGGCGTCATCGGCAGGGATCTGTGCCGGGTCGACCAGGGCCAGGAAGTACAGGCTGAAGGCGGCTTCCGGGAAGTCGCGCTTGTCCACCAGGCGGAAGCCCAGAACGCGGGTGTAGAAGTCCAGCGACTTCTCGATGTCCTTGACCCGCAGCATGGTGTGGTTGAAGACGAACTTGGAGGTGGCGGCGTCCGGCTGCGCGGTGACGCCAGGCAGGGTTTGCAGATCGTGCAGGCTCATGGGAACTCCTGAGACGGGGCCGGTGCGCGGCACCGGCAAAACAGACAGGCTGGCCATGATACGGCAGTGAAGCGATTGCGCAAATGAAAGCGCCCTGCACGAGGCAGGGCGCTTGAATTAGAGGCCCGCATGTGCGGGCGCGTGGGGTCGCTAGTCCTTTAGCTGTCTCGATACTGAGCCAGCGCTTGTGAAAAAAGTGTGAAGTCCATGTGGACGTTTCATCAGCGTACCCAGCTTTCAACGGTGGCAGCGCCGTACTCTTCTTTCCAGGCTTTCAGCCCGCGATGGTTGCCGCCTTTGGTCTCGATCAGCTCGCCCGTGTGCGGGTTTTCATAGACCTTGACCACGCGTGGGCGGCGCTGTTGTTTGGGGGCTGCGGCAGTAGGGCGGGTGGCAGCCTTGGGGTCGAGGATGGCGATGATATCGCGCAGACCCTTGTCATAGCTTTTCATCAGGCCGACTAGTTTCTGCTCGAATTCGATTTCGCGTTTGAGGCCGGCATCCTTTTTCAGCGCTTCCAGTTGAGCCATTTGTTCCTGAAGCGCTTTTTCGGCAGCTCGAAACTCTGCAAGTCTGGACACTGTAATCACTCCTGTACGTCTTTCGTGGCAGGGCGTGACGAACATTGAAGAAGAGCAAAACGCCGGCCACGGGGTGGGTTCCGCTGTTCGCTGATATCGAGTGTAGTCATTCATCGCTACTGGGTAAACTGCAAACTTTTTATAAGTAAGCACGGAACTTTACAGGTTTTTCATGCGCCAGTTTTTGACGACTTCGACGGGGCTGGCGACTGGCTCTAGACCAAGGTCCAATAGCCCGGAATAGAGCCTTTGAGCGATCCTTTCAGATGATGCTCGGCGACTGTTCGAGCGTGTCGCAGTACCGCAGCAGGTGTTTGCTGCAGGTTGTTTTTCGCCTTTCTTTCTGGATATTTCCTCGCATGTTTGCCCCCCTCCCTCACGCCCCTGGGCGCCGTGTTGTCGGCCTGTTCCTTTTGTGTGCCGGCGTCAATGCCCAGGCCGCCGGTTTTCTTGAAGACAGCAGCGCCAAGGTTGAAGCGCGCAATGTCTACTTCAACCGGGATTTCCGTGACGGCTATAGCAGTTCCAGCCAGGGCGCGTCCAAGCGCGAAGAGTGGGCGCAAGGCTTTATTCTCAATGTTCAGTCGGGTTACACCCAAGGGCCGGTAGGGTTTGGCGTGGATGCGCTGGGCATGGTCGGTTTCAAACTCGACTCCAGCCCTGCGGACAGTAACAGCGGCCTGTTGCCGTCGTCTGGCCATGATCCACGGCACTCGGCTGATCAATACGCGAAGATGGGCTTGGCGGCCAAGGTCAAGGTGTCCAGCACCGTGCTCAAGTATGGCTCGATGATGCCGGATGTACCGTTGCTCAAGTACAACGATGGGCGCTTGTTGCCGACGATGTTCCATGGCGCGATGCTCACCTCCGAAGAAGTGCGCGACCTGAAGTTCACCCTGGCCCGCCTGGACAAATACACCGCGCGTGATTCCACCGATCGCCAGGACATTCGCGTGCACTGCAAGAACAAGCGCTATGCCTGCGACATCGAAGCCGACCACTTCGACCTGGCAGGCCTCGATTACCGTTTCAATGACCGCGTCAGCGCTCAGTATCAAGTGGCCAAGCTTGAAAACATCTATCGCCAGCACTTCCTCGGTCTGGTGGCCAGCCAGCCGCTGGCGGTAGGCAGCCTGTCGGCCGACCTGCGCGTGATCAAGAGCGACGACATCGGCAATGCCCGCGCCGGCGACATCGACCACCGCGCCTTCAGTGGCATGCTCGGCTACAGCCTGGGCGGCCATAAGGTCAGCGCCGGCTGGCAGCGCATGTACGGCGAAAGCGCCATGCCTTACTTGGATGGCAGCAACCCGTATCTGGTCAACTACGCCCAGGTCAACGACTTTGCCGCCGCCCAGGAGCGTTCCTGGCAGTTGCGCTACGACTATGACTTCAAGGCACTGGGTGTGCCCGGCCTGACCTTCTTAACCCGTTACATCAATGGCGACCACATCAAAGTCCCGGGCAGTACGGCCGAAGGCAAGGAATGGGAACGCGACACCGAGTTCAAGTACCAGGTGCAAAGTGGCACGTTCAAAGACGTCAGTGTGCGCCTGCGTAATTCCACCTACCGCAGCAACTATGAGAAGTGGGCGCGAGACATGGATGAGACTCGCGTCATTGTAAGTTACAACTTTTCCATCTTCTGACGGGGCGCTTTGCCAAGCGTGAGTGGCTGATCGACAATGGCTGACTGGCATTGGCGAAAGGGCAGGGCAATGAAAGACCTGTTGTTGATTGGCATCGGCCCGGGTGACCCACGCCAGGTCACCTATGAAGCGGTCGACGCGTTACGTCGTGCCAGCGTGTTCTTCGTGCTCGACAAGGGCACGGAGAAGGAAGAGCTGGTGCGCTTGCGCAAGGCTATTCTGCAGCGCTATCGGCCTGAAGGCGGCTACCGGCTGGTGCAGGTCGCCGACCCTTCCCGCGATGGCCAGGCGCTAGATTACGTGGGTGCTGTTCAGGATTGGCACCGGCAGCGGGCCGCGCTGTACAGCCGGTTGATCGCGCACGAGATCGGTGCCGACGATGTCGGCGCCTTTCTGTTATGGGGTGAGCCTGGCCTGTACGATAGTACCCTGCGCATGCTCGATTGGGTCCGCGAAGGCGGGATGGCGCTGCGACTGCAAGTGATTCCCGGCATCAGCAGCGTCCAGGCCCTGGCGGCCCGCCACCAAGTACCGCTCAACCGTATCGGTGAGCCGCTGACTGTACTGCCTGGGCGTCGCCTTGCCGAACAGGAGCGTATCGACAATGTGGTGGTGATGCTCGACGGGCAGTGCGCCTTTGCCTCACTGGATGACCCGGGTTTGATGATTTACTGGGGGGCTTACCTGGGCACCGCAGATGAGGTGCTGATTGCCGGGCCTTTGCAGGCGGTGAAGGCGCAGATTCTGCAAGTGCGGGAGGAGGCGAGGGGGCGCAAGGGGTGGATTATGGACACGTATCTGTTACGCCGTGAACTGTAGCTGGCTGGAGCCCCCACAATCGTTAAAGACCTGTGGGAGCAACTGTCTTGTGGTGTTTGTGCCGGCCTCATCGCTGGCAAGCCAGCTCCCACAGGTCTGGCGCTAGCCTTTGAGGCTACACAGTTCGGGTGGGAGCGGGCTTGCCCGCGAAACACGCCACACGGGCATCAGGCCGTACCCAGTATGTCCACTACCTTGTTGCGCAATTGCTCGATGCTGAACGGCTTGCCAATCAGGTGCATGCCTTCCGGCACGTTTACGTTCTCGGCATAACCGCTGGCAAACAACACCGGCAGCAGTGGACGAAGTTCGCGTGCGCGTTGCGCCAGTTCATCGCCGCGCATGTCCGGCAGGCCCACGTCTGTCATCATCAGCGCCAAAGTCTGCGCAGGGTCTTCGAGCACCCGCAGCGCTGCGGCGGCGTCTTCCGCTTCGATGACCGTGTAGCCCAACTCGTCGAGCACTTCGACCATCAGCATGCGTACGATGTCGTCGTCTTCGACTACCAGAAGATGCATGGTTTGGATCCTGTGAAAATGAATGTCTTTATTCTGTACGCCGGTCGACGGCAGAAGTTCCCGAGGATACCGATCCCTGCAATCAGATGGAACGATTCGCGCCTGCAACCTTCAAATGCTGGCTAAATGCCCTGCCAGCGCCAGCAAAGCTGGTTAGACTCGCTATTACCGGTGAGCGCGGCGGCAGACAATTATAACGGTCTTGGTGCCACACTTTTTCATGGATTCTTTTCGCTCGGGCGTTTTCAGATGATTCAAGTAGCCTCGATTGACCAGCAAAGCTTTCGCAAGCTGCTGAGTCGCAACATCGGCCTGCCCCTTGGGGTCGGCCTGCTGGGCGCAGTGGCGTTCGTCGCGGTGATCAACTACCTGCTCTCGGCCATGCAGTGGGTCGAGCATACGGACCGCGTGATCGGCAATGCCAACGAAACGGTCAAGCTGTCGATCGACATGGAAACCGGCATGCGCGGCTTCCTGATCACCGGCGACGAACGCTTTCTCGACCCCTACGAGGTGGCCAAGCCGAAAATTCTCGGCAGCCTGCAGAGCCTGCGCGGCATGGTTGAGGACAACCCGCAGCAGGTTGACCGTATTGATCGGCTGTTGGCCCTGCAAAAGGCCTGGAATGACTTCGGCAGCGAGATGATTACCCTGCGCCGCAGCGAGGGCAATTACCAGGCATCGATCGGCAATGGGCGCGGCAAGCGCATCACCGATGAAATCCGCAAGGAATTCGAAGGCCTGATCGACACTGAGCAGCAACTGCGCATGGCCCGCAACGAGAAAGTCAGCTCGGTCACCGTGACCGCGATCTCGGCCTTCGTGCTGTTCATCGTCGGCCTCAGCGCCTTGCTGGCCTACCTCGGGCGCCGCGACCTGCTGGCGCTGTCGAGCAGCTATGACGAAAACCTGCAGGCCCAGCAGCGTGCGGCCGAGCGCCTGGAGCACCAGGCCTGGTTGCGTAATGGCCAGACCCAGTTGGCCCAGCAGGTGCTCGGGCAACTGACCCTGCCCATGCTGGGCGACAATATCCTGCGCTTCTTTGCTACGTACTTGGGCAGCGTGGTGGGCGCGGTGTATGCGCGCGACGAACATGGCCGCCTGGTGCGCGTGGCCACCTATGGCCTGAGCGCCGAGGAGCAGGCCCGTGAGCAGATCAAAGGCGACCACGATGGCCTGTTGGCCCAGGCCGTGCGCGAAGGCCGGCTGCTGTGCCTCGACGACCTGCCCGAAGAATACTACCGCCTGAGCTCGGGCCTCGGCAATGGCTTGCCGCGCAGTGCATTGCTGATGCCCGCCACCGACGATGGGCAGATCAACGGCGTGATCGAGCTGGGCTTCCTGCGCCCCTTGCTGCCGCGCGATGAAGAGCTGATGGAGCGGGTCGGCGGCAACCTTGGCATGTCCATCGAGAGTGCGCGTTATCGCCAGCGCCTGCAGGAAGTGCTGGCCGAGACCCAACAGTTGAACGAAGAGCTGCAAGTGCAGCAGGAAGAGCTGAAAACCGCCAACGAAGAACTCGAAGAGCAATCACGGGTGCTCAAGGAATCCCAGGCCCACCTGGAAACTCAACAGGCCGAGCTTGAACAGACCAACGAACAACTGTCCGAGCGCACCGACGCCCTGGATCGCAAGAACGATGAGCTCAGCCAGGCCCAGCAAGAGCTGCAGGCCCGCGCCGACGACCTGCAGCGTTCGAGCAAGTACAAGTCTGAGTTCCTCGCCAACATGTCCCACGAGCTGCGCACGCCGCTGAACAGCTCGTTGATCCTGGCCAAGTTGCTGGCCGAGAACGGCGAAGGCAACCTTAGCGCCGAGCAGGTCAAGTTCGCCGAATCGATCTACTCGGCGGGCAATGACCTGCTGAACCTGATCAACGACATTCTCGACATCGCCAAGGTCGAAGCCGGCAAGCTTGAAGTGCGCCCGGAGACCACTCAGCTGGAGCGCCTGGTCGAAGGCCTGCGCGGCATGTTCCTGCCGCTGGCCGAGCACAAAGGCCTGGCCTTCGAGGTCAAGGTCGAGCCGCAGGTACCAGTGACGCTGTTCACCGACCGTCAACGGCTGGAGCAGATCCTCAAGAACCTGCTGTCCAACGCCATCAAGTTCACCGACCACGGTCAGGTCAGCATGACCATCAGCCACGAGGCTGATACCGGCATCATTTTCACCGTCCGTGACTCTGGCATTGGCATTGCCGCCGACCAGCAGCAGGCGATCTTCGGCGCCTTCCACCAGGTCGACGGCAGCAGCAACCGGCGCTATGGCGGCACCGGCCTGGGCCTGTCGATTTCGCGTGACCTGGCGCACCTGCTGGGCGGGCAGATCAATGTCGAGAGCAACCCGGGGCAGGGCAGCGTGTTCAGCCTGGTCATGCCCGAACGCTACGAACATGAGGGCGAGGAAGTCGAGGCCCTGAGCCTGCGCCCTGCGGTAGACACTCTGCCGCCAGCGCCCAAGGCGTCCAACGCCGTGGTGCCGAAACTGCCGGCACCGACTTTCGCCGATGACCGCGAGCGGGCCCCCTTCAATAACCGCTGCATCCTGGTGATCGAGGACGAGCCGAACTTCGCCCGCATCCTCTTCGACCTGGCCCACGAGTTGGGTTACAGCTGCCTGGTGGCGCATGGCGCCGACGAGGGCTTTGCGCTGGCGTCCCAGTACATCCCCGATGCCATCCTGCTGGACATGCGCCTGCCTGACCATTCTGGCCTCACCGTGCTGCAGCGCCTCAAGGAGCTGGCCGGCACGCGGCATATTCCGGTGCACATCATTTCGGTGGAGGATCGCGTCGAAGCGGCCATGCACATGGGCGCCGTGGGCTACGCGGTCAAGCCGGCCAGCCGTGAAGAACTCAAGGAAGTGTTCGCCCGCCTGGAAGCCAAGCTGACCCAAAAGCTCAAGCACATCCTGCTGGTGGAGGACGACGACCTGCAGCGCGAAAGCATCGCCCGCCTGATCGGCGATGACGATGTCGAGATCACCGCCGTGGCCATGGCCCAGGACGCCTTGGCGCTGCTGCGCGAGAACATCTACGACTGCATGATCATCGACCTCAAGCTGCCCGACATGCTCGGCAACGAGCTGCTCAAGCGCATGACTGCCGAGGACATCCGGTCATTCCCGCCGGTGATCGTCTACACCGGGCGCAACCTCACCCGCGAAGAAGAAACCGACCTGCTCAAGTATTCGCGCTCGATCATCATCAAGGGCGCCCGTTCGCCGGAGCGCCTGCTCGACGAAGTGACGCTGTTCCTGCACAAAGTCGAATCGCAGTTGTCCCATGAGCGCCAGCGCATGCTCAAGACCGCGCGCAGCCGCGACAAGGTCTTCGAAGGGCGCAAAGTGCTGCTAGTGGATGACGATGTGCGTAATATCTTCGCCCTCACCAGTGCCCTGGAGCACAAGGGCGCCATCGTCGAGATTGGCCGTAACGGGCGTGAAGCCATCGAGCGCCTGGAGCAGCATGACGACATCGACCTGGTGCTGATGGATGTGATGATGCCGGAGATGGACGGCTTCGAGGCTACCCGGCTGATCCGCCAGCAACCGCGCTGGCGCAAGCTGCCGATCATCGCCGTGACCGCCAAGGCGATGAAGGATGACCAGCAGCGTTGTCTGCAGGCTGGCGCCAATGATTACCTGGCCAAACCGATCGACCTGGACCGCCTGTTCTCGTTGATCCGTGTATGGCTGCCGCAACTGGAGCGAATTTGACTAGCGAGCGCAACACCGACATCGAGATCCGGCTGCTGATCGAGGCGATCTACCTCAAGTACAGCTACGATTTCCGCAACTACTCCGGCGCTTCGATCAAGCGCCGGATCCTGCATGCCCTGCGCCAGTTCGACTGCCTGACGGTGTCGGCGTTGCAAGAGCGGGTGCTGCACGATCCGGGCATGTTCATGCAGTTGCTGCAGTTCCTGACGATCCCGGTCAGCGAGATGTTCCGCGACCCAAGCCACTTCCTGGCCCTGCGCAACGAAGTGGTGCCGCTGTTGCGGACCTGGCCGTCGATCAAGATCTGGGTCGCGGGGTGCAGCACCGGTGAAGAGGTGTACTCGATGGCCATCCTGCTGCGTGAGGAAGGCCTGCTTGAGCGCACCATCATTTATGCCACCGACATCAACCCGCATTCGCTGGACCGGGCCAAGCAGGGTATCTACTCGATGCAAAGCATGCGCGAGTATGAAGAAAACTACCGCCTGGCCGGTGGCCGCCGTGACTTTGCCGAGTACTACACCGCTGCCTATGGCAACGCCATCATGGACAGCAGCCTGCGCGACAACGTGACCTTCGCCGACCATAGCCTGGCCACCGACAGCGTGTTCTCCGAGACCCAGCTGGTGTCGTGCCGCAATGTGCTGATCTACTTTAACAAAGACCTGCAAGACCGGGCCTTGGGCCTGTTTCATGAATCCCTCTGCCACCGGGGCTTCCTGGTCTTGGGCAGCAAGGAGTCGGTAGACTTTTCGGCCTACAGCCAGCGCTTCGAGCCGCTGGTGAAGCCGGAACGGATCTACCGTAAGACATGAACGGCGCACGGGCAGTGGTGATGGGGGCCTCGGCTGGCGGGGTGGCGGCCTTGTTGCAGGTGCTCGGTGCGCTGCCGTCGGCGTTCGCCATTCCGGTATTGTGCGTGCTGCACTTGCCGGACGGGCGGCACAGCCAGCTGGCCGAAGTGCTGCAGCGGCGGCTGCAGCGCCCAGTGCGCGAGGCCAGTGACAAGGAACGGATCAGCGCTGGGATGATCTACGTTGCTGGGCCGGGGTACCACCTCTCGGTGGAGCGTGACCTGACGCTGTCGTTGAGCCAGGAAGCGCCGGTGCACTTCTCGCGCCCGGCCATCGACTTCCTGTTCATGTCGGCGTCCGATGCCTACGGCGCCAGCCTGCTTGGCGTGCTGCTGACCGGTGCCAATGAGGATGGCGCCGCGGGCCTGGCCTACATCAACAACAATGGGGGCCGCACGATTGTTCAGGACCCTCGCGACGCACAGGTCGCGCTGATGCCGGAAGCCGCCTTGGCCCTGCACCAGCCCGACCATATCCTTACTCTGAGTGGTATCGGGCAATTGCTCGCGACCCTGGAAACAAGCGCATGCTAAGCCACACCATCGCCAAACTGCTGATCGTCGACGACCTGCCGGAAAACCTGCTGGCGCTCGAGGCCCTGATCCAGGGCGAAGACCGCGAGGTGCACCAGGCCCAGTCTGCGGAAGCGGCATTGTCGCTGCTGCTTGAGCACGAATTTGCGCTGGCCATCCTCGATGTGCAGATGCCAGGCATGAATGGCTTCGAACTGGCCGAGTTGATGCGCGGCACGGAAAAGACCAAGAACATTCCCATCGTGTTTGTCAGTGCGGCGGGGCGCGAGATGAATTACGCCTTCAAGGGCTATGAAAGCGGGGCCGTGGACTTTTTGCACAAGCCGCTCGACACCTTGGCAGTGAAGAGCAAGGTCTCGGTGTTCGTCGACCTGTTCCGCCAGCGCAAGGTGCTTGGTCGGCAACTGGAAGCCCTGGAGCGTAGCCGTCAGGAGCAGGAGGTGCTGCTTGGCCAGCTGGAGTTGGCGCGGTGCGAGCTGGAGCATGCGGTACGCATGCGCGACGACTTCATGTCGATCGTCTCCCACGAAGTGCGTACGCCACTCAATGGCCTGATTCTGGAAACCCAGCTGCGCAAGATGCACCTGGCACGGGGCAACCTGGAGGCCTTCAGCGTAGACAAGCTGCAGGCCATGGTCGAGCGTGACGAGCGGCAGATCAACAGCCTGATCCGGCTGATCGAAGACATGCTGGACGTCTCGCGCATCCGCACCGGCAAGTTGTCACTGCGGCCCAGGGTGTTCGATATTGGCCAACTGGTGCGCGGCCTGGTGGAAAACTTCAGCGCCCAGGCCACCGCGCTGGATACCCATATCGCGCTGCAACGTTGTGAACCGTTGCAGGGTGAGTGGGACGAATTTCGGATTGAACAAGTGGTGGCCAACCTGTTGTCCAATGCCTTGCGTTACGGTGAACGAAAACCGGTGCAGGTGCGGGTGTTCGCGGAGGGCGGCATGGCCTGGGTGCAGGTGCAGGATCACGGCATTGGCATCAGCGCCGTCAACCAGCAGCGCATTTTCCAGCAGTTCGAGCGCGTCGCAGCACACCAGGCCAGCGGTGGGCTGGGGTTGGGGCTGTTCATCTCCGAGCAGATCGTCCAGGCCCACGGCGGGCGGATTCTGGTGGACAGCGAGGAAGGCGAGGGCGCCACATTCACGTTGCAATTGCCGCTGGCAACGTTCAAAGAACAAAACGACCAGGCGCGGGCAACCTCTGCGTAAGCTTGGGGTCAGATGGCCAACTGTAAGAATTTCAAGGCGTTATCATGAGTGAAGATGCACAAGATGTGGTGCTGGTGGTCGAGGACGAGCCGGCGATTCGGATGATTTTGCGCGACTACCTGGCCGGCGAGGGGTATCACGTGCTGGTGGCCGAAGACGGCGAGCAGGCGTTCAAGATCCTGGCGAGCAAGCCGCACCTGGACCTGATGGTCACCGATTTTCGATTGCCAGGGGGCATCTCTGGGGTGGATATCGCTGAGCCCGCAGTAAAACTGCGGCCGGAGCTGAAGGTGATTTTCATCAGTGGCTACCCGGCGGAGATTCTCGAGTCTGGCAGCCCGATCACGCGCAAGGCGCCGATCCTGGCCAAGCCGTTCGACCTGGATACCCTGCACGAGCAGATCCAGGCCCTGTTGCGCTGAGGCTACCCGGATGTAGGAGCAGCCTTGTGCTGCGAAGAGGCCATTGCAGCCACAGAAAAGCGGGTGCCCATGCCGGCCTCTTCGCAGCACAAGGCTGCTCCTACAACAGCGTGAACGTTAGCGCAGGGTTCGCTCAATGCCTCCTAGCAACAGGCTTTCCATCAACCCTAGCCCTTCGCCTTCCGGCAGGCGCCGCGCCTGCAGCAGGCCTGGCAACTGGTTGAGCAACGTCGCCAGCACATGCGCGGTCGCCGCCAGTGCTTCGCCTTTGAGGCTTGCCCGCGGTGCAATCAGGTGCAGCACCCCGGTTTCGTAACGCCTGCGCAGTAGCATCAGGCGCGCCTGTTGCGCTTCGCTCAAGCAGCAAAAATCCCGCTCGGCCAGGCGAAACTGCAATGGCCGCTCGGCATGCAACTGCCAATGCGCCGCAATCAGGCACGACAACGCCGAACCACCCCGTGCCATGGCCCTGCGCCCAAGGTCCAGGGTCGCCTGCAGCTCCTCGTACAACTCTTCGATCAAGTCGTACAGCAGGTCCTGCTTGCTGGGGAAGTGGTGATACAGCGAGCCCGCGGTCAGCCCGACGTGGGCCGCCAGTTCACGCATGCTGACCTGGCCGAAGCCCTTTTCGGCAAACAGCGCCATGGCCCGGTCACGTCGCTCTTCAAAATTGGCACAGCGCATTGCAGCGTTGACCGGGGGCATGGCACTTGCTCCTCAATAGGTGAAGAAACCGCGGCCGCTCTTGCGCCCCAGCCAACCGGCCGCGACCATTTCCTTGAGCAACGGCGCTGGGCGGTACTTGCTGTCACTGAAGCCCTCATGGAAGGCCTCCATGATTGCCAGCAGGGTATCCAGGCCGATCAGGTCGGCCAGTGCCAGTGGGCCGATCGGCTGGTTGCAGCCCAGGCGCATGCCGGTGTCGATGTCCTCGGCACTGGCCAGGCCTTCCTGGCGCACGAAGATCGCTTCGTTGATCATCGGCACCAGAATGCGGTTGACCACAAAACCTGGGCGATTGCCGGCGCTGATCGGGGTCTTGCCAACCTTCTCAGTCACCAGCAGGGCCTGGGCATAGGTGCTGTCGCTGGTCTGCAGGCCACGGATGATCTCGACCAGGGCCATCATCGGCACCGGGTTGAAGAAGTGCACACCGATGAACCGCTCGGGGTGCTCGATGCTCGCGGCCAATTGCGTGACCGACAGCGACGAGGTGTTGGTGGCGATCAGGCAGTCGGCGGCCACGCTGGCAGCCACTTGCTGAAGGATGCGCTGCTTGAGCTGCAGGTTTTCGGTGGCTGCCTCGATCACCAACTGCGCGCCACTGAGTTGCGCGTAGTCGGTGCCGGTGCGGATGCGGGCTTTCGCTGCCTCGGCCTTTTCGGCGTCGAGCGTGCCTTTGCTGACCTGGCGCTCGAGGTTCTTGCGCAAGGTGGCTACGCCACGCTCCAGCACGGCATCGGAAACGTCCACCAGCAGCACGTGATAGCCCGCCACGGCGCACACCTGGGCAATGCCGTTGCCCATGGTGCCCGCGCCGATCACGGCAATCTGTTCGATGTTCATGTGTCAGTTTCCTCAGACGCGCTCGAAGACTACGGCGATGCCTTGGCCGCCGCCAATGCACATGGTGGCCAGGGCGTAACGGCCCTGAATGCGGTGCAGTTCATGGATGGCCTTGGTGGCGATGATCGCGCCGGTAGCGCCGACCGGGTGACCGAGGGAAATACCCGAACCGTTCGGGTTGACCTTTTCCGGGTCGAAGCCAAGCTCGCGGGCCACGGCGCAGGCCTGGGCGGCGAAGGCTTCGTTGGACTCGATTACGTCCAGGTCCTGGATGCTCAGGCCGGTTTTTTCCAGCACCTTGCGGGTTGCCGGGATCGGCCCCAGGCCCATCAACTCTGGCTCGACGCCGGCATGGGCGTAGCCCACCAGGCGCGCCAGCGGTTTCAGGCCCAGGCGGCGCACGGCGTCACCATTGGCCAGCACCAGGCCGGCCGCGCCGTCGTTGATACCACTGGCATTGCCGGCGGTGACGGTGCCGTCTTTCTTGAACACGGTCTTCATGCCGGCCAGTTGCTCGGCGGTGACATCACCACGCACGTGCTCGTCGACGCTGAACTGTACGCTGCCTTTGCGGGTTTTCAGTTCCAGCGGGACGATCTGGCTGGTGAAGCGGCCTTCGGCAATGGCGCGGGCGGCGCGGCGCTGGCTGGTCAGGGCCAGCTCGTCCTGCATTTCACGGGTGATACCGTGCTTGGCCGAGACGTTTTCGGCCGTGATCCCCATGTGGAAGTGTTCGAAGGGGTCTTGCAGCACGCCGACCGTGTAGTCGATACCTTGCAGGTCGCCCATGCGTGCACCCCAGCGGGCTTGTGGCAGCAGGTACGGGCCGCGGCTCATGGACTCGGCGCCCGCCGCCAGGGCCACATCGGTGTCGCCCAGCAGCAGGCACTGTGCCGCCGAGACAATGGCCTGCAGGCCCGAGCCGCACAGGCGGTTGACGTTGAACGCCGGGGTTTCCTTGGGGATGCCAGCGTTCATCGCTGCAACCCGCGCCAGGTAGGCATCACGGGGCTCGGTGGGGATCACGCTGCCCATCACCACATGGCCGATTTGCCCGGCGTCCACGCCCGCGCGTTCGATGGCGGCACGGGTTACGGCGGTGGCGAGGTCGGCCAGCGGCAGGTCCTTGAGGGAACCGCCAAAGCCACCAATGGCTGAACGGACGGCACTGACGACGTAAATTTCTGCGCTGCTCATAGGGGCTCCGATTGCGAAGGCATGGCGGGACCGGGCCTGGCTCTGCGAGAATGGCGGGCGATCCCTTCGTTCATCCGAGTCTAGGCAAAGGCTCTGCCAGAGCCTATGCCGGATCTGTTCAATCAACCTGGCACTTTTTGCCACTCAGCATAGACAGCGAAATCCGCCATGCGCGATAGCGATACGGTCGCCGTGTACTTCCTCGAAGCCATGCTTCATGCCCTGCGCGAACGCCCGGACGTGCGCGATGCACACCTGCGTGCGGTCGGTATCGATCCGCAACTGCTCGAACAGCCCCAGGCGCGCGTGCCGGCCAAGGCATTCGCCCAGCTGTGGCTGGCCCTGATCGAACTGTTGGACGACGAGTTTTTCTGCCTCGACAGCCACGGCATGCCGCTGGGCAGCTTTGCCCTGATCTGCCGTGGCCTGATTCAGGAGCCGAACCTGGAAAAGGCTTTGCGTCAGTGCATGGGCGGTTTTGGCCTGTTCCTGCGTGACCTGCGCGGTAGCCTCACGCTACGCGGCGGCAGGGCGGTGATCAGCGTGCAGTCGAGCATTGCCGACCCCTTGACCCGTGTGTATGCCGAAGAAACCTACCTGGTGCTGATGATCGGCTTGCTGTGCTGGCTGGCAGGGCGGCGCATTGCCATCGACCGCACCGAGCTTGCGGTATCGCGCCCCGCGCAGGACGATGACCTGCTGCTGTGGGGGCCTGACCTGCGCCTGGGCAGTGGGCGTACCGAAGTGGAGTTCGACAGTGCCTACTTGCGCCTGCCGGTAGTGCAGGACCTGCCGGCCTTGAAGACCTTTTTGCGCAGCGCCCCCCAAGGCCTGGTTATTCGCTTTCGCAACCAGAACGGCCTGGTGGCCGAGGTCTATCGCCACCTGCGCGCACGCCGCTACGGGCAATGGCCAACGTTGGCCGCGTTGGCGCAGGTGCAGGGGGTCAGCGCCAGTACCTTCCGCCGTCAGCTGGAACGGGAGGGCCGTTCGTACCAGCAGATAAAAGACGAGGTGCGCCGGGCGATGGCCTTCGAGCACCTGCGCGAAGGTGTGCTGAGCATCGCCGAGGTTGCCGAGCAGGCCGGATTCCAGGAGCCCAGTGCATTCCACCGGGCGTTCAAGAAGTGGACCGGGCACAGCCCCGGCAGCTACAGGGTGCGTTTGGCAAGCAGCCCTGTAGCCGACAGGTCGACGACAAGGCCTGAGCAGCCTGTCAATCCTGCAGCTGTGCCGCCAGTGCCTTGACGCGCTTCAAATCGCCGTTCGCCACCTTGGCGACCCCGGTGCCGTACTCGGCATCGGCCTTGTACAGGAAGGACAGGATGATGTGCTTGCTCTGATCATCCGCCGCGGCCAGTGATTGGCCAAAGCTATTGATCAGATCGCGCTGTTCGCTTTTCGAGTAAGCGCGGAACAGTTCACCCGCCTGCTTGAAGTTCTGTTCGCGGGTAATGCCCTGCTGTTGGGTTGTGCCGCTCAGGGCCAGTTGGCTTGCGCGGGCCGAATCACTGGTGCCGCGCGGCTGCAGCCGGCTTGGCTGGTAGTTGACCATGCCGCTGGAGCGGCCAGGGTTTAACGCACCGTCCTGGTTGCCATTGCTGACGGCGACTCTCGGCTGATTGATCGGCAGGCTATTGGCGTTGGCCCCAACCCTGTACAGCTGGGTATCGGCGTAGGAGAACAGTCGGCCTTGCAGCAATCGATCTTCGGATGGCTCGATGCCTGGGATCAGGTTAGAGGGGGCGAGGGCGACTTGTTCGGTTTCCTGGAAGAAATTGCCAACGTTGCGGTTGAGCACCATCTGGCCGACCCGATGCTCGGGCACGCCGGGCCAGACTTTGGTGGGGTCCAGTGGGTCAAAGTCGAAATCGGTCAACTGCTCGGGCTTCAATGTCTGAATATAGAGGTCCCACTTGGGGAACTCACCACGACCAATGGCGGCGACCAGGTCTTGGGTCATGTGGTTGAAATTTTTGCCCTGGATTTTCTCGACGGCCTTGGGGTCGAGGTTTTCCTGCCCTTGCAGGCTCTTCCAGCGGAACTTCACGTAGGTCGTGTCACCCTTGGCGTTGACGAATTTGTAGGCGTGCACGCTGTTGCCATCCATGTGTCGATAGCTCTTGGGCGTACCTTCGTTGGAGTAGAGCAGGGTGAGGGTGCGGGTGGCCTCGGGCATGTGCGAGAACAGATCGAAACGCCGTGCATCGTTACCGAGGTTACTGCGTGGGTCGGGCTTGAAGGCGTGGACCATGTCCGGGAACTTGATCGCGTCGCGAATGAAGAAGGTCGGGAAATTGTTACCTACCAGGTCCCAGTTGCCAGTACTGGTGTAGAAGCGTGTGGCGAACCCGCGTGGGTCGCGCAGGGTTTCCGGTGAATGCAGGCCATGTACCACGGAAGAGAAGCGCACGAATACTGGAGTTTTTTCACCTGGGGTGAACAGCGGGGCTTGCGTCAATGACCGCAGATCTTCAGAGGCGGTGAATTCACCGTGGGCACCGGTACCGCGGGCGTGTACGACACGCTCTGGGATGCGCTCGCGGTCGAATCGCTGCAGCTTCTGAATCAAATGCACATCTTGCAACAGCGTCGGCCCGCTGGCACCGGCAGTCTGCGAATGCTGGTTTTCACCAACCGCAGCGCCGTTGTCGCGGGTCAACGGCGTGGCCTGCAGGTGAGTACTGGCGAACAGTGCCGCGCACAGCAGGGTCAGGCTGCGCGTAGGGTGGAGGGTTACGCTCATCGGGGAGTACTCGGTTATTGATCGAATGCCCGATGCTAGTAACGCCGCAGACATGGCGCAGTAGGCGACCTCACTTCATCCTGTGGGACCTTTCACTCCCTGTTCAGGCCGGCACCATCGCAAAGCCGACGCCGAAGCGGTTCCAGGCATTGATGGTGGCGATGGCCAGCGTCAGGTTGACCACTTCCTGCGGCTCGAAATGTGCTTGCAGCGCTTCGTATTCCGGTTGTGGCGCACCGCGCTCCGGCAGCCGGGTCAGGCACTCTACCCATGCCAGTGCGGCACGTTCACGCGGCGTGAAGTAGGCGGTTTCCTGCCACACGCTCAGCGTTTGCAGGCGTGCTTCGGTTTCGCCGGCCTGGCGTGCGTCATTGGCATGCATGTTGACGCAGTAGGCGCAGCCGTTGATCTGCGAAGCGCGCAGGCGCACCAATTCGAGCAGTGAATTCTCCAGGCCGCACTTGGCCAGGGCCTGTTCCAGGCCGACCATGGCTTTGTAGGCTTCCGGTGCGTGCTTGGCCCATTCGATACGTGTATTCATGGTGTTCTCCAGAAGGTGTTGGGTGGTCATGGCGCTACCTTAGCGCTGTGCAGCGATCAGCCCGATAGCCAATCGCACACTTTGCCCGGAGGCCAATCGGGCCATTCAGGTGCCCACTGAGGGGCATCCAATCTCTTCATTTCTGCCAAGGCCGGCAAGCCGGGATAATGGCCAGGTCTTGCAGAAGGAGTACCGATTCATGTCCGAAGAACGCTATATGCGCGAAGCCCTCGAACTGGCCCGCACCAACATTCAGGCCGGTGGCCGGCCCTTTGGTGCAGTGCTGGTCTACCAGGGGCAGGTGGTGGCGCGCGCGGTCAACGAGATCCACAGCACCCAGGACCCGACCGCCCACGCCGAGATGCAGGCCATCCGCAAGGCCGCGCATGCCTTGGGCCAGGCTCGTCTGGACGGTGCCGAGGTCTACGCCAGCGGTCACCCGTGCCCGATGTGCCTGGCGGCCATGCACCTGTGCGGCATCGAGCGTGCCTGGTTTGCTTATGACAACGATGAAGGCGAGCCTTTCGGCTTATCCACGGCTGCGGTGTATGCGCAGATGGCGCGCCCACCGCAACAGCAGAGCCTGCCGTTGCGGCCGCTGAAACCCAGTGGCGAAGCCGGCCTGTACCTTGAGTGGAAGCAGGCCAACACGCAATGAGAACTGCCTTGAATCTGTTGCTGGTGGTGCTGCTGGCGCTGAACTTGCGCCCGATCCTCACCAGCATCGGGCCGCTGCTCGAACCCATGCGCGCCAGTACCGGCCTGGGCTACCAGCAGGCCGCACTGCTGACCGCGCTGCCCGTGCTGTGCATGGGACTGGTGCCGTTGTTGCAACCTTGGTTGCGGCGCTGGGTCAGCGAACATGGCGGCATGCTCGCCGGCTTGTCGGCCATTGCGCTGGCGTGCCTGTGGCGCTTGCAACTGGACAGCGCCTGGGCATTGATTGCCAGCGCGGTGGTCGCCGGCCTCGGCGTGGCGGTGGTCCAGGGCATGATGCCGGGGTTGGTCAACCGTTGGTTCCCGACCCGCCTGGCTGGGGCCATGGGCATGTATTCCGCGGCCTTGATGAGTGGTGGCGGCCTGGCGGCGGTGCTTGGCCCGCATATCAGTGGGTACTTTGGCCATTGGCAGGCCGGGCTGGGCCTGTGGGCGATCCCGGCGCTTGTGGCGCTGCTGGCCTGGACGCTGCTGCGCCCACGGCAGGCTACGCCGACGCTGGCGGGTGCCACGGGCGGGCATTGGTTCGGCACCCGCCGTGCCTGGTTGCTGGCGGTGTATTTCGGCCTGATCAATGGTGGCTATACCAGCATGGTCGCCTGGCTGCCGGCCTATCACCTGGAGCACGGCGGAACCGCCCAGGGCGGTGGTGACCTGGTGGGGCTGATGACAATCTTCCAGGTTGCCGGCGCGCTAGGCCTGCCGTTGTTGCTGCGCCGCTGGGTCGACCGTCGGCCTGGGTTATGGCTGGCGCTTTCGATCCAGCTGGCCGGCTTCCTTGGGCTGTTACTGGCGCCCACGCTGAGCATGGGCGTGTGGGTGGCGATGATCGGCTTTGGCCTGGGGGCGTGCTTCAGCCAGAGCCTGACACTGACGCTGGAGCACCTGAAAACACCCGCTGAAGCGGGGAGCCTGGCGGCCTTTGTCCAAGGGATCGGCTTCATCATTACCGGGATCGTGCCGTACATCACGGGCGGGTTGCGCGACGTCAGTGGCGACTTCCAGGCGTCGTGGGTGCTGTTGACCGTGACGGTGGTGGCGATGTTGCTGGTGACGGCCTGTTTCGCGCCACGCGGCTATGCGGCAGCCATTGCCCGTTCGGCGCCGAACGGCCAGGCCGCGTCGGTTAGCTAAGGCGCTGCAGGGTATCGCGAACGCGGTCGAGGGCAGGGTCGATGTCGAGCAGTTCGATAGCGCCGAAGCCCATTACCAGCCCAGCGCGCACAGGTACGTCACTGAAGAAGGGCGCCAGCGAGTAAAGGCCGACCTCCACCTTGCGTGCGAGGTTTGCCAGCAGTTCGACATCCACCCCCGGCTTGGCCAGCGCGCTCAAGTGGAAACCGGCGCTGGCCGGCACGGGGCTGAACCAAGGCGCCAGGTCGCCGCCCAGGCGGGCGAGAATGCGCTCGCGGCGGGCACTGTAGACATCGTGGCAGCGGCGGATGTGCTTGTTCAGATGGCCCTCGCTGATGAAGCGCGCCAGTGCCCATTGCAGCAGGGTCGGGCTGTGCCAGTCGCTCAGGTGCTTGGCCACGCAGGCGGCTTTCAGCACGGCGGGCGGCAACACGGCGTAGCCCAGGCGCAGCTCCTGCAGCAGGGTCTTGGAGAAGGTCCCGACGTAGGCTACCAGGCCATGCCGGTCGAGGCGCTGCAAGGCGTCGGCGGGTGGCCCCAGGTAGCGGAATTCGCAGTCGTAGTCGTCCTCGATGATCAACGCGCCAAGCTCGGCGGCGCGTGCCAGTAACGCCCGCCTGCGCGGCTCGCTCATCGGCATGCCGAGGGGGAACTGGTGTGACGGGGTCACGTAGATCAGCCGCGTGCCGTCGGCGATCTGCTCGACGCACATCCCTTCATCATCCACCGGTACCGATTGCAGGCGTGCGCGCAAGGCCAGAAACAGTTGACGTGCCGGCGGGTAACCTGGGTCTTCCATGGCCACCGGGCAGCCCGGTTCGATCAGTACCCGGGCGATCAGGTCCAGCGCCTGTTGCGCACCATTGCATACCAACACATCCGCTGCGTTGCAATGTACGCCGCGGGCATAGGCGATGTGGTGGGCGATGGCTTCGCGCAGCTCAGGCAGCCCCTGGGCAGAGAACTGCCGCTCGGGGTGCCGCTGGCTGCGGCGCAGGGCGTAGTTCAGGCAGCTGCGCCACTGGTCGAACGGGAACTGCGTCTTGCTCGAAGCGCCGCCAACGAAGTCATAGCGCGACGGTGCTTGCAGTTGCGGCCTGCCCAGCACCGTCGCGCGTTGCTGCCAGCGTTCGAGGGATGCCGCAGCCGCCAAGGGGACGGCCGTTGCCTCGCTCGAACGCAGGGGGTGGCGCGGAGTGATGAACGTACCGCGACCGACCACGCCACTGAGCAGGTTGTCATAGGTAAGCCTGGAGTACGCCTCGGCCACGGTCTTGCGCGACACGCCCAGTTGTTCGGCCAGCAGCCGGGTGGGCGGCAATTGGCTGCCGGCCGCCAGGTGGCCACTCTCGATGCCCGCGCGCAGTTGCTGGTAGAGCTGGTCGGCCAGGCCTTTACGGCCTTCCAGGCGGATGTGCAGTTCCATGAAACGATCCGGTGCAGGGGAGTGCTGAGGATAGCGGATCGCACTTCAACGTACAGTGCCAATGCACCGTGTTGCGCCTACAAGCGTGCCGTGCTGACCGTGATATAGCCTTTGTCGGGCAGGGCGATGCGTATCACAGTTTCATCGGCCGGTGCCTTGTGCTTTTGCTTGATACGCACCCCGTCAACCGCAGCCGCTCGCATCCGGTGGGTGATGGCGCGGCCACTGGCGTCGAAGAAGGCTTCGCTGGCCAGCAGCTCGATGCGCTCGATCAACTGGCGGGTGCGCTCGTCGGTGGCACAGAAGAACAGTACACCCGACAGGTGCGGGTCGTCATCAGGGTTGCTGACCTTGTGGGCCAGCAGTTCACGCAGGGTGTGGCGCAGTTCGGCGGTGGGGCGAGCGGACTGGTGCATGCGGGGCCTCCTCTGGGTCGTCCAGAGGGGATCATGTTTTCAGCTGTCAGGCGCGACAAGTAGGGCATTTCTGACGTAGTTGTGGGGGATTTCTGAAAGTGTTTCAGCCTTGGGATTTTCTGCGCTTATGAGATCGAGCGCCGCCCGCGCGGCGCTTCGCAGCACAAGGCTGCTCCCACATCTGTTTCGGGCCAGTTATTCCTGTTCCATGGGCGCGCGGCCCCTTACCGCCCACCTCAATATCGAGTTGGACCAACAAGGCGGTCGCGCGCAAATATCACAGGCCTCACTGGCCCGAAACAGATGTGGGAGCAGCCTTGTGCTGCGAAGCGCCGCGCGGGCGGCGCTCGATCTCCCAGGCGCTGCACATCTAACGTCATACCTATCCCGCCCCCAAACCCGCATCGACAATCTCAACCCAATGCCGCACCGGCGTGCGCCCGGCCCCACCAAGGTGGGTCTGGCAACCGATGTTGGCAGTAACAATGACCTGCGGCCTGCCGCTCTCCAAGGCCTTCAATCGATTGTCCCGCAACTGCCGCGACAGCTCAGGCTGGGTCAGCGAATAGGTCCCCGCCGACCCACAGCACAAATGGCCATCCGGCACCGCGGTCAGGGTAAAACCGAGGCGAGTCAGCAGGCCTTCTACCGCACCGCCAAGCTTGAGCGCGTGCTGCAAGGTGCACGGACAATGAAAGGCCACACGCTGCTCGGCGCACAGCCCAAGCTGCTCGACCGGCGCTTCGCACAGCACTTCCACCAGGTCGCGAGACAAGGCACTGACCCGCGCCGCCTTGGCGGCATACCGCGGGTCCGCCTCCAGCAAGTGGCCGTAGTCGCGCACGAACGCGCCGCAGCCGCTGGCCGTTTGCACGATGGCTTCAGCCCCCGCTTCGATGGCCGGCCACCAGGCGTCGATGTTGCGCCGGGCGCGGTCCAGGCCTTGGGCCTGGGCATTGAGGTGGTAATCGACCGCACCACAGCAACCGGCTTCGCGAATCGGTTCGACGCTGATCCCCAACCGGTCCAGCACGCGCGCGGCAGCGGCATTGGTATTGGGCGACAGCGCCGGTTGCACGCAGCCTTCGAGCATCAGCACCCGGCGGGAATGCCGTGGCGCCGGCCGTACGCCGGGTGCGGTCACCCGGGCGGGCAGCTTGCTTGTCAGGGCCGCCGGCAGCACCGGGCGCAAGGCTTGCCCAGTGCGGCACAGGGCCTTGAACAGCGCAGGGCGCGGCACCACCGCCCGCAGGCCCCCGTGCAGCAGGCGCTGGCCGAGCGGGCGTGGCACTTGCTGTTCGACCACGGCGCGGCCGATGTCCAGCAAATCGTGGTATTTCACGCCTGAAGGGCAGGTGGTTTCGCAGTTGCGGCAGGTCAGGCAGCGGTCCAGGTGGAGTTGCGTGCTGGCGGTGATCGGTGCGCCTTCGAGCACTTGTTTGATCAGGTAGATGCGCCCGCGAGGGCCATCCAGCTCGTCGCCGAGCAACTGATAGGTGGGGCAGGTGGCCGTGCAGAAACCACAGTGCACGCAGCTACGCAGAATGCGTTCGGCCTCTTCGGCGCGGGGCAGGCGTTTCGCGGCTTCACTCAGGTTGGTTTGCATGGTGTGCCCTCATAGGTCTGGGTACAGGCGGCCCGGGTTGAAGATGCCCTGGGGGTCGAGTTGCTGCTTGAGGGCTTTGTGGTAGCGCAGCAGGGCGGCGGGCAATGGTGCGCTGCTCTGTTCGCCAGGTGCGTAGCACGTGGCATGGCCGCCGACGTTGGCAACCGCTGCGCGAATCGACTCCACTGGCGCGCTCGACTTCAGCCAGCGCTGCGCGCCGCCCCAGTCGATCAGTTGGCGCCCGGGTAGATTCAGCTCCCCAGTGGCGTTGGGCACGGACAGCCGCCACAGTGGCGCCGGGTCGTCGAAAAAAGCCAGGCGCTGTTCGCGCAGGTCGGTCCAGAAGCAGCTGTCGAGCACGTCACCTCCCAGGCGTTGGCGTGCCGACTGCACCGAGCCTTCACCCCCTTCCAGGCGCAGGTACAGCGCCTCGCCGTCATGGCAGGCAGCGCTGATCGGCAGCGGCTGCTGGCCCCAGGTGGTAAGCGCCGCCAGCGCCTGGTGACGGTCCATCGGCAGGCATAGGCTCAGGCATTGGCGCGGGCGCGGCAGTACTTTCAGCGACACCTCGGTCAGCAGGCCAAGGCAACCGAAACTGCCTGCCATCAGCCGCGAGACGTCATACCCGGCGACGTTCTTCATCACTTCACCCCCGAAGCGCAGTAGCTTGCCGTGGCCAGTGATCACCCGGGTACCGAGCACATGATCGCGCACCGCCCCGGCCCATGGCCGCCGTGGCCCGGACAACCCCGCCGCAACGACACCGCCGAGGGTCGCTTCGGGGCCGAGGTGCGGGGGCTCGCAAGGCAGCATCTGGCCCGCCTCGTGCAGCGCTGCCTCGACTTCCTGCAGCGGCGTGCCGGCGCGTGCGGTTAGCACCAGTTCGGTGGGGTCGTAGCTGACGATACCGCGATGGCCGCGGGTATCGATGACTTCCCCGGCGACCGGGCAGCCGAGCATGGCCTTGCTGTTGCCGCCCTGGATTCGCAGCGGTGTGCCCAGGATCAGTGCCTGGTTGACCTGCTCCAGCAGGGCCTGACTGATGTCGCGGTCCTTGCCCATCAGAAACGCTCCAGGTTGGGGAAGGGCAACTGCCCGTGGTGCACATGCATCGCGCCGAATTCGGCGCAGCGGTGCAGGGTGGGGATGTTCTTGCCAGGGTTGAGTAACCCTTGCGGGTCGAAGGCGGCCTTGACGGCGTGGAACAGGGTGATTTCGTCGCTGTTGAACTGCGCGCACATCTGGTTGATCTTCTCCCGCCCGACGCCGTGCTCGCCGGTGATGCTGCCGCCTACCGCCACGCACAGTTCGAGTATCTTGCCGCCAATGGCCTCGGCGCGTTCCAGTTCGCCGGGCAGGTTGGCATCGAACAGGATCAGCGGGTGCATGTTGCCGTCGCCGGCATGGAACACATTGGCCACGCGCAGGCCGTACTGTTCGGACAGTGCGCTGATGCCCTTGAGTACGCGGGGCAGTTCGCGGCGTGGGATGGTGCCATCCATGCAATAGTAGTCAGGTGAAATGCGCCCTACTGCGGGGAAGGCGTTCTTGCGCCCGGCCCAGAAACGCGCGCGTTCGGCCTCGTCGCAGGCCAGCCGCACCTCGCGTGCGCCGGCCTGGGTCAGCACGGCCGCGACACGCTCGCAGTCGTCATGCACATCGGCTTCGACACCATCGAGTTCGCACAGCAGGATCGCCGCCGCATCCACGGGGTAGCCTGCGTGGATGAAGTCCTCGGCAGCGCGAATCGCCAGGTTGTCCATCATCTCCAGCCCGCCGGGGATGATCCCGGCGCCGATGATCTCGGCCACTGCCCTGCCGGCGTCCTCGACGCAGTCGAAGCTGGCGAGCAACACCCGCGCCACCTGGGGCTTGGGCAGCAACTTGACGGTCACTTCGGTGACGATGCCGAGCATGCCTTCGGAGCCGGTGAACAGTGCCAGCAGGTCGAAACCGGGGCTGTCGAGGGCGTCGCTGCCCAGAGTCAGGCGTTCACCCTCGACCGTGAGAATCTCCACCTTGAGCAGGTTGTGCACGGTCAAACCGTACTTGAGGCAATGCACGCCCCCGGCATTTTCGGCCACGTTGCCGCCGATGGAGCAGGCGATTTGCGAAGACGGGTCGGGGGCGTAGTACAGGCCATAGGGCGCGGCAGCCTGGGAGATGGACAGGTTGCGTACCCCGGGCTGAACACGCGCGAAGCGCCCCTCGGGGTTTATCTCCAGAATGCGGTTGAAGCGCGCCATTACCAGCAGGATGCCTTTGGCCAGTGGCAGGGCACCCCCGGACAGCCCGGTGCCGGCACCGCGCGCCACCACCGGTACGCCGCGTTGGTGGCAGAGCTGCAATAAGGTCTGAACCTGTTCCAGGCGTTCAGGCAGCACCACCAGCAGTGGCACCGTCCGGTAGGCGCAGAGGCCGTCACACTCGTAGGGTTTGAGGTCTTCTGCGCGATGAAGAATCGTCAGGTCCGGCTGCGCATCGCGCAGGGCCTTGAGCAGGGCGGGCAGGTCCACGTCAGGCAGCGCTCCATCGACCCGCTCGTCGTAGAGGATGTTCATTGGGCTCACTCGGCGGCAATTGTTATTGTCGTTGGAAGCGTATCACCCCTTCAGCCTGCGTGTGCCCGCAGCACACCCACGCCTGCTAAATCTGCGAAGAGAAGCAGGCGTGGGTGTGCTGAGTGCAAGGTTTCAATGATTTGCTACAGGATCGTCCTGGGAGAGAATGGCCCGGGCCAGTTCTTCGTCATTGGCCTGCAGGCCGGGATGGTCCTTACGTGCCTGTTCCAGCGCCGATTCCACGTAGGCACCGCGGATAGCACCGCCGCTGGCGACGAAGGCAGACAGCTCGTCACGGGCCGGGATGATCCGTTTGTCGTCCTTGAAGGTCGAATACAGCGAAGCGGAAACACCGGCCGAGGTGGCCACGTCGCCCGCATCGACGCGGGCCAGGGCAGCACCGGCAGGCAGCAGGAGCAGCAGCGCGGGGGCGAGGAATAGGTGGCGCATAGTGTGTTCTCCAGTAGCGTCAAGCCCAAGGAAATAAACCACTCACTGAGTAAGAGCGCTTGGGAGTGCGAGTAGTTCAATCTTTGCCTGGGGACTGTCGCACGCGCTGGTCATGCACGGTCTTGCGTCTTGTGGAGCAGCCTTGTGCTGCGAAGAGGCCGGTACAGACCACAGTAATTCGTGGCTGGTACCGGCCTCTTCGCAGCACAAGGCTGCTCCTACCGGGGCCGCGCATCAACGGCGATAGTAGCGGTGATCGTCCTGATAGCGGTGATGCATGGCCCGTTCATGGCGGCGCTCCCAATCACGACGGCGTTCCCAATCGCGTCGGCGCTCGGCTTCGCGGCGGGCTTGCTCGCGGCGCCATTGTTCGCGGCGCCAGTCGCCTCTGCGATCGTGCCAACGATCATCGTGCCAGTCGCGGTCATCATGGGCGAGCAACGGCGCCGTGTGTTCACCCGCCAGGCTGGCCACGGTCGGCCAAGGGTTTTCTGCCGGTTGCTGTAGCGCCTGAACGGTTGCGGCCGGGGAGACCGCGTTCGAGGTCTTTATCTGTGATGCTGATGCCGAGCCCACCGCCGCGAACGTGAACAGGCTGAGAAGCATCAACCGTGCGACATGCATTTTCATGAGCGAAGCCAACCTCTGGTTCTATTTACCTGTGCAGATAGACCTTTAAATAGGGAAAAGTTCTAGAGGTGATAGGGGTGATTGATTTGGCGCCTATGAGATCGAGCGCCGCCCGCGCGGCGCTTCGCGAGCAACGCTCGCTCCTACGTCTGTTTCGGGCCAATTATTCCTGGGGCATGGGCGCGCGACCGCCTTGGCGCATGGCGCGATATCGCGCCGAACAAACAAGGAGGTCGCGCGCGCCTGTCTCAGGCGTTATTGGCCAAAAACAAACGTAGGAGCGAGCGTTGCTCGCGATGCGCCGCGCGGGCGGCGCTCGATCTCAAACGCGCCCAAAATCCCCAGCCAACCACCTGTCAGCCCCAACGCACTATCAACCACCACCCGCCACAAACACAGCCCGCAAATGCCCCCGATAACTGTCAAACGCGGCAATCACCCCGGTCACCACCTCCGCTTCCTCATCAGCCTCCAGTGCCAACCCATCAAGCTTGGCGACAAACTCACGCCAGTGCAGGCCGCGGCCATCGGGGTGGGGCGCCAGGTGCCGGGCGCCCAGGTTGCCATCCAGGCCCAAGCGCTGGGTCTGTTTGAACAGGAACGCCGCCCCCAGGTTCGACCCTTCGCTGCAATACAGCCAACCCAACGCCTCGGCGGGGCTGGCAATGACCCGTTGCGGCGCAGCAGGCAGCGGCAACCCCAAGGCTTGCAGATCTGCCTCCACCGCTTCGAACCGCGATAAATGCACCAACCCCGGAAGGCGTCGATTCAGCTGCTCGTCGCGGTACAACGCCGTCAGGCTGCCATGGAAACGGTGTTGCACCTGCAGGAAGCGGGCATAGCGCTCACGGTCCTCGAAGGGGCGTGCGGCCATGACCAGTGCGTCGACACTGTCGTGGTCGCGGCTGCTGGACGCTTTCAGGCGTGCGCAGCGGCCGGGCTCGGTGAGGCACGTGGCGGTAGCAGTCATTGGGCGTTTCCGTGTCGAGGTGGCGAGGGTGGCATGGTAATCAGATCGCTCAGTCCAGGAAACGATCCTGTCATGCTGAAAATAATCGGCGGTGATTTATCATGCAGCCTGTCGTCATTACCCCAAGGAGTCAGCGCATGAGCGCCCCTCAGTTCCGCAACCCCGTGCCCGCCGACGCTGAACGCTGCTACGCGATCGAAATCGGTGCCTACGAAGGGGATGAAGCGGCCACCCTGGAAAAAATCCGCACCCGCATTGCCCAGTACCCGGAAGGTTTTCTGCTACTTGAAGCCGAGGGCGAAACCGTCGGCTTCATCAACAGTGGCTGTGCGCATGACGTGGTCATGTCTGATGAGGCCTTCAAGGAGCTGGTCGGCCATGACCCGGCGGCACCGAACGTGGTGATCATGTCGGTGGTGGTCGACACCGCACACCAGGGCAAAGGCTATGCAACGCGGCTGATGAGTGAGTTCATCCAGCGCATGAAGGCCCAGGGCAAGCAGACCATCCACCTGATGTGCAAAGAGCAGCATGTCGCGCTGTACCAAAAGCTGGGCTACACCTACGTGCAGCCATCGCCCTCCGAGCACGGTGGCATGGCCTGGCACGAAATGCTCATGACGCTCTGAGCCTTACTCGGCCATCTGCAGCTCGGGCAGTTTCACCCGAAACGCCCGGGTCAGCCCAAGCAGGCAGGCGAACCCCACGCCCATCCAGCACAGCCCGATGGTGAACGACAGGCTCGACAAGCTGCTCCACAGCCACAGCGTACTGAGAAACCCCAGCCCAGGAATCACGCCGTACAGCAGGCAGTTGCGCGTGCCCCGCAGCTTCTGGTCGACCAGGTAGTGCTTGACCACGGCCAGGTTCACGGCGGAAAACGCGAACAACGCGCCGAAGCTGATCATGTTGGCGACGGTGTCGAGGGTGATGAACAGGGCGATCAGCGACAGCAGGCTGACCAGCATGATCGCCGCCGCCGGTACACGCTTTTTCGTCACCAGCTGGCCAAACACGGCCGGCAACGCCCCATCGCGCCCCATGGCGAACAGCACCCGCGACACGCTTGCCTGGGAGACCATGGCCGAAGCGAAGCAGCCGGCGACATAGGTGGCGGTAAACGCCGTCACCAACAGTTCACCGCCCACCCGACGCATCACGTCCACCGAGGCCGAGTCGGGGTCGGCGAAACTACCCCACTCCGGGAAGACCATCTGTGCGCAGTACGACACCACCAGAAACAGCAGCCCGCCGATCAGCGACACGGCCATGATCGCCAGTGGGATGCGAAACGTTGGGTTGCTGGTTTCCTCGGCCATGGTCGAGACCGCATCGAAGCCAAGAAACGACAGGCACAGCACGGCGGCGCCGGTCATGATCAGCGGCACGCTGAAGCCCTCATGGTGGAAGGGCGCAAGCAATGACACAGGTGCCGACTGGCCGGCCAGGTTGCTGATCGACAAGCCGACGAAGACGATGATGAACACCAGCTGGACGACCACCAGAATCCAGTTCACCCGGGTAATCGATTCGATACCGATCAGGTTGAGGAAGGTCACCAGGGCGATGGAGCCTGCGACCCACACCCAGGCGTGGATGGCCGGGAAGTACTCCGACATGTAGATGCCGATCAGCAGGTAGCTGAGCAACGGCAAGAAGATGTAGTCGAGCAGCAGCGTCCAGCCAGTCATGAAGCCGATGTGGGTGCCGAAGGCTTTGCGGGTGTAGGTGTACACGGAGCCGGAGTAGGGGTGCGCTTGCACCATGCGGCCATAGCTGTAGGCAGTCAGCAGCATGGCGGCGAGGGTCAGCAGGTAGGCGGTGGGCAGGTGCCCCTTGGTCATCTGGGTAACCAGGCCATAGGTGGTGAATACCGCCAGTGGCACCATGTAGGCAAGGCCGAACAGCACCAGGGCACTCAGCCCCATGGATTTTCTAAAGCGGCCCGACGGGCTGGAGGGCGACGCGGCATGGGCGGGTTGGGCTGTAGTTGTTGTTGTATGCATTGCTAACTCCTGAAATCGGATGCAGGACGCCGCGGTAGGCGAGTGGGCTCGATACCGTTGCGGGGTCATGAAAGGAGGCTGGGCCAGCGTGCGGTGCGCGGCCCTCAGGGGTGGGGCCGGACGATGCTCCCACACCCCAGGCACACTCGAAATCACCCTTTGGGGTGAGCCGGTCGTCGCCTGAAAACGCTCACCCCAAAGGGTGATTTCGGTCTCTGCCTGGCCGTGGGAGTATTTGCAGACAACGCGCCGCCCCAACGGCGATACCGTTTCCCGCTACCGGCAGAATTCCAGTGAACAGTGACCAATTGGCTTCAGAGCAGTGGTTCGAGCACATGGCCAAGGTGACCGACATGATCGGCCAACCGGGCTTTGCCGCCACCTTGTTCGGTGCGCTCGGGTTCATCCGGCCGATCCAGGCCACCACGGTCTACCTCTACCCCCATGACGGCATGCCGAGCGCGCTGTTCGAGCAAGATGACAAGGCGCCCTGGCTGCCAGAAGGCAATGTCAGCCGCTACCTTTCCGGGTTCTACCTGCTCGACCCGTTCTACGGTGCCTGCGTGGAGCGCGTCGAGTCTGGCTGCTATGGCCTGTTCGACGTGGCCCCTGACCACTTCGAAGTGAGTGAGTACTACCAGTCGTTCTACCGCCATTCGCACCTGGAGGATGAGCTCAATTACATCCTCCAGGTTGCCCCCGGCCAGAGCCTGGCAGTGTCGCTGGCCTTCACCGACAAACTGGACGGGCCAAGCCGCGAGCTGTTCGGCCGTGTCACGCCTTGGGTGCTGGCGGTGCTCAACAAGCACTTCGCCGGGCTGGGGAGCCGCGGGGGGCGTTTCGAGAACGTGCTGGAGCAGCGTATCCATGCCGCGCTCAACAACTTTGGCAGCTCGTTGCTGACCGAGCGCGAGTGCCGCATCGCCCAACTCATCCTGCGTGGCCACTCGACCAAGTCCTTGGCCGAGCGCCTGGGGGTGTCGGAAGACACCATCAAGTCCCACCGCAAAAACGTCTATGCCAAGCTCGACATCGGCACGCAATCCGAACTGTTTTCCTTGTTCATCGACGCGCTGGCCAATGCCCAGGGCGTGCTGGGCAAGGACCCGCTGGAAAGCTACATGGGCAAGCTGCGCTAAGCGCCGCAGCCCTGCGACACCCACTGACAACAAGGAAAACCACCCATGAATGCGCCTTTCGTTCCCAAACGCCAGACCCGTGACTACCAGGCCGCCGACGCCGCGCACCACATCCATGCCTTTCTCGATCAGAAGGCGCTCAATGCCGAAGGCCCGCGGGTCATGGTTGGGGGGGAGCGGCTGCACCTGTGGGACAGCGAGGGCAAGCGTTACCTGGATGGCATGTCGGGGCTGTGGTGCACTCAGCTGGGTTACGGTCGCAAGGACCTGACCGCCGCCGCCGCCGCGCAGATGGACCAGTTGGCCTACTACAACATGTTCTTCCACACCACCCACCCGGCGGTGATCGAGCTGTCCGAGTTGCTGTTCAGCCTGTTGCCTGGCCACTACAGCCACGCGATCTACACCAACTCCGGGTCCGAGGCCAACGAGGTGCTGATCCGTACCGTGCGCCGTTACTGGCAGGTGGTTGGCCAGCCGACCAAGAAGATCATGATTGGCCGCTGGAATGGCTACCACGGCTCGACCCTGGCGGCCACGGCGCTGGGCGGCATGAAGTTCATGCACGAGATGGGCGGGCTGATCCCGGATGTGGCGCACATCGACGAGCCGTACTGGTACGCCGAAGGTGGCGAGCTGACCCCGGCCGAGTTCGGCCGCCGCTGCGCGCTGCAACTGGAGGAAAAGATCCTCGAACTGGGTGCGGAAAACGTCGCCGGTTTTGTCGCCGAACCTTTCCAGGGGGCCGGGGGCATGATCTTCCCACCGGAAAGCTACTGGCCCGAGATCCAGCGGATCTGCCGCCAATACGACGTGCTGCTGTGTGCTGACGAGGTGATCGGCGGTTTTGGCCGCACCGGCGAATGGTTTGCCCATGAGTATTTCGGCTTCGAGCCGGACACCCTGTCGATCGCCAAGGGCCTGACCAGCGGCTATGTGCCCATGGGCGGCCTGGTGCTGAGCAAGCGCATCGCCGAAGCCCTGGTGGAACGCGGCGGCGTGTTTGCCCACGGCCTGACCTATTCGGGCCACCCGGTGGCGGCGGCCGTGGCCATCGCCAACCTCAAGGCGCTGCGCGATGAAGGCATCGTGCGCCAGGTGAAGGATGACACCGGGCCGTACCTGCAGCGCATCCTGCGTGAAGTGTTTGCCGATCACCCCTTGATTGGCCAGGTGCAGGGTGCGGGCCTGGTGGCGGCGCTGCAGTTCGCTGAACACAAGCCGACCCGCAAGCGCTTTGCCAACGAGAACGACCTGGCTTGGCAGTGCCGCACCTTCGGCTTCGAAGAAGGTGTGATCATTCGCTCGACCTTGGGCCGGATGATCATGGCGCCGGCACTGGTGGCCAACCGTGGCGAGCTGGACGAACTGGTCGACAAGACACGTATCGCTGTAGACCGCACTGCCCGGTTAGTGGGCAGGCTCTGAGCCAGTGGGGGCGCTTTGCGCCCCATTCGCGACGCAAGGCCGCTCCTACACGTGCAGGCGATCGTCTGTAGGAGCGGCCTTGCGCCGCGAATGGGCTGCAGCGCAGCCCCAGAATCCAAGACAGTCATAGGGAGTGAAAATGGAGCGTCTCGAATACTGGCAAACGCGCGCTGCAAGCCTGCGTTTGCCCGACAAGGCCCTGATCGGCAGCCAGCAGGTGAGCGCTAACAGCGGCGCCACGTTCGCCGCCATCAACCCGGCCACCCAGCAGGTACTGGCGCAGGTCGCCGCCTGTGGTCAGGCTGAAGTCGACCTGGCGGTGGCCACCGCACGCCGTGCCTTCGAGCAAGGCCCGTGGTCGCGCATGGCCCCGGTCGAGCGCAAGAAGGTGCTGCTGCGCCTGGCCGAGCTGATCATGGCCAACCGTGAAGAGCTCGCGCTGCTGGACTCGCTGAACATGGGCAAGCCGGTCATGGATGCCTACACCATCGACGTCCCCGGCTCGGCGCATGTCTTTGCCTGGTACGGCGAGGCATTGGACAAACTGTACGACCAGGTAGCGCCCACCGCGCCCAACGCGCTCGCCACCATCACCCGCGAAGCGCTGGGCGTGGTCGCCGCCGTGGTGCCGTGGAACTTCCCGCTCGACATGGCGGCCTGGAAGCTTGCGCCGGCACTGGCTGCCGGCAACAGCGTGGTGCTAAAACCCGCCGAGCAATCGCCGTTCTCGGCGCTGCGCCTGGGGCAACTGGCGCTGGAGGCCGGTTTGCCGGAGGGCGTGCTGAACGTCGTGCCAGGCCTGGGCGAAGACGCGGGCCGGGCGCTGGGGCTGCACCCGGACGTCGACTGCCTGGTGTTCACCGGCTCCACTCAGGTGGGTAAGTACTTCATGCAGTACTCGGCGCAGTCAAACCTCAAGCAGGTCTGGCTGGAGTGTGGCGGCAAGAGCCCGAACCTGGTGTTCGACACCTGCCAGGACCTGGACTTGGCGGCGGAAAAAGCAGCGTTCGGCATTTTCTTCAACCAGGGTGAAGTGTGTTCGGCGAACTCGCGCCTGTATGTGCAGCGCTCGATCCACGATGCGTTCATCGAGCGCCTGCAAGCCAAAGCCCGCCAGTGGATGCCCGGCAACCCACTCGACCCGGCAAGCCGCGCGGGTGCCATCGTCGATGCCGAGCAGACCGGTCGCATCAAGGCCGCCATCGACCGTGCGCACGCGCAGGGCGCCCAGCTAGTGTGCGGTGGCCGGCGCTTCACCATTGACGGCTCGGACAACTACATCGAACCGAGCATTTTTGCCGGCGTCGATGGCAGCATGAGCCTGGCCCGGGAGGAAGTGTTCGGCCCAGTGCTGGCGGTCACTGCGTTCGACAGCGAGGAGCAGGCCGTGCGCCTGGCCAACGACAGTGTCTACGGCCTGGCGGCGTCGGTGTGGAGCGACGACTTCAACCAGGTGCATCGCGTTGCGCGGGCGCTGAAGGCTGGCACCGTTTCGGTCAACACGGTGGATGCGCTGGATGTCACGGTGCCGTTTGGGGGTGGCAAACAGTCGGGGTTTGGTCGCGACCTGTCGCTGCATTCGTTCGACAAGTACTCACAGCTCAAGACCACCTGGTATCAGCTGCGTGCTTGAAAAGCGGACTGCGTACCCCAGCCACGCGCGCCCGGTGTAGGAGCAGCCTTGCGCTGCGAAGAGGCCGGTGATGGCACTGAAGATTTGCTGTGTTATCACCGGCCTCTTCGCAGCGCAAGGCTGCTCCTACACGGGGCGCGCATGACCCAAGGGCAGGGCAATCAACTCAACTGCAGCACGACCTGCTAAGGCCCAACCCATTGAACCTGCAACCTGCGTTGTTCGAGCAAAAAGCGGCCAGCTACCGGGAGCGCTGGCCGTGGTTGAAAGTGGTTGGCTAAGCGATCACCGCACATCACACCTGGCTGTCATTGCGCCCGTCACGGGTGGTCAGCCGGCGTGAGCCACTGCGCGTAAGTGATGCAGCTGATGTGTTCGGTCCGATAATCCTGAAGGAACGCGTTGTACTTGTTTTCTTCGGTGTGGTGATGACGGAACCCGCACTTCGATTGGGCAACAAAAGACTGGGTGTTGTCAGCGAAATAGCCACACCAGAGCGCCTTGAGTTTCAGGGTTTCAAACCCGTGCCGCATCACTTCACGCACGGCTTCGGGAATCAGGCCTTTGCCCCAGTACGGCACGCCGATCCAGTAAGCGATTTCGCCTTCCTGCTCGCTGATCTCGAAGTGGCTGTTGCCGCCTATCAGAATGCCCACACACCCCACTGCACGGCCGTTTTCCTTCAGTTCGACGGCATACACCTCCGGGTGATTGAACACGGTGCGGATGATCTCGGCACTGTGCGCTACGCTGGTGTGCGGTGGCCACCCCGCGACAGGGCCAACGCGGTCGTCCTTGGCGTATTCGTATAAGTCAGCGGCATCTGTTTCTTGCCAAGGTCGCAGCCGCAGCCGTTGTGTTTCAAGTCGCATGTCCTGTACTCATCCTGGGTTGCTCGGGCGTCACAGGGTAATGCGCGGCGCTTGATGGGTACACGTCAGTACCTCGGCAGTTTCGGTACTTTTCGAAACTACATCAGCGAGCGGTGATAAGCTCTGCGCAGTTTAAGCGGGCAGCGTTGAGCCACCATGCAGCACATTCCGAAACTGGTTACACCTGGCGATCCGCCCCGGTTGGGGGACACCACACTCGCTGAAGGGGTAGGCGTGCCGCTGTCTTTCGGCCATGCCTACATAACGCTGCTGGTGTGCTTGTCCGGCAGTGCCGCCTTCGCATTCAACTTCAAGGACAAGGCGGTCAGGCGTGGTGATGTGATGGTGTTGGCCGAGGACACGATCGCGTTGCTCAAACGTCGCTCACGCAGTTTCAGGGTATTTTTTTGCCTGATGCCCAAAGGCTTTGCCGCGGAGGTGGCTTACCAACTGCCGAACCCCTTGTTCGTTTTTTTGCATGACCACCCACACTGCGTGCCGGCCAACGCCGACAGGCCGCTGCTGGCGGGCTGGTTGGCGCACATGCGGGACATTGCGCAGCGCTGCCCCACGTACCAGCACATCATGCTCAGAAACCACCTGCAAAACCTGTTTCTGAAGATCGCCGAGCAACTTCCGGCGCAGTACCAGGCGGGCCGGCAATTCAGCCGCCAGGAAACACTCAGTTGGCGGTTCTGGGAGTTGATAGGCAAACACTCCATGCGCCACCGAGAGGTGAAGTTTTATGCCGATGCGTTGGCAATAACGCCGTTTTATCTGTCGCAGCTGAGCAAGGCTTTTTTCAATGACACCCCCAAAGGCCTGATTGACCGCCAGGTGACCTTGGAAATCAAGGCACTGCTTTCATACAGTACCCTGGCGATTGGGCAAATCGCGGACACGCTCAACTTCGCCGACGCGTCGTATTTGTGCCGGTATTTCAAACGCCAGACGGGGGTTTCGTTGTCCTACTATCGAAGCCACTCGCATGAGCCGAACGGATCGCGGCCAGGCCCTTGATTGCTCGGGTTGCTTGCGGCGGGGCATTATCCTGCTTTGACTCGCCACGGATGACGACCATGCACATACGCCAACTGACCTACGACGACCTGCCCTCCGCCAGCACTCTGTGCCTGGACGCATTCATGCAGGCCGTTGCGCCTTCGCTGTCGGCGCAGGGTGTGGACACCTTCGCCAAGGTGGCGGCGGCACAGGCGTTTGCCGAGCGTATGGAGGGCGATAACCTGACGCTGGTGTGCGTCGCGGACGGCGCCCTCACCGGGTTGATCGAATTCAAGGAAGGCCGCCACGTGGCCATGCTGTTCGTCGCACCGGGCTGGCAACGGCGGGGCATTGGTACGCGCCTGATGAACGCGGCACTGGCGCAAGCGAGGGAGGCGGTGGTGACGGTCAGGGCGTCGTTGTCTTCGGTGGCCGCCTACGAACGCTATGGGTTCGTTCTGGCAGGCGACGTGGGCGAGTTTGCCGGGCTGGTCTATCAGCCGATGGAGAAGCAGCTGCCCTGATTTTTAGCGATGCCGTTACCCAACGCCCAATTCTCCTTGCACACATAGGCGCACTTGCCGGGGACGCCCCCCTGTAGGAGCAGCCTTGTGCTGCGAAGAGGCCCGTGACAACAACAGAGATTGATTGTGTTGTCGCGGGCCTCTTCGCAGCACAAGGCTGCTCCTACCGGGCTTGGGGTTGAGCGGGGATTTGACGTGTCTGTGGCCCGAATCAGAAGCTGTACTTGAAGCTCGTCATTACATTGCGTGGCGTGCCATAAACGCCGTACAGGCCGGATTGGCTGTAGTACTCACGGTCGAACACGTTGTTCAGGTTCACCGATGCACTCACGTGCTGGTTGATGTCGTAGCGCGCCATCAGGTTGGTGACCGCGTAGCTGCCCTGACTGAAAGTGTGCAGGTCGGCGCCGACCTTGCTCTGCCAGTTCACCCCACCGCCGACCGTGATCTTGTCCAGTGGCCCGTGCAGCCGGTAGCTGGTGAAGGTCTTGAAGCTGTTGCGCGGCAGGTTGGTGTTGATGCGCTGGTCGTCGGCGTCAGTGGTCACCGAATAGGCATAGCCGGCCGATGCTTGCCAGCCTTCGGCCAGCTCGCCGTTCAGCTCCAGTTCGATGCCCTTGGAGGTGGTGTCCTGTTCAGCGCTGTAGACGTTGTCGTGTTGCCAGATGGCCAGGTTGTCCTGCTCCAGCTTGAACACCGCGAGGCTCGAGTTGAGCTTGCCATCGAGGTGGGTGCCCTTGATGCCGATCTCGTAGCCGACACCTTCCATCGGGTCGAGCGGCTTGTTGCTCTCGTCGGTGACCCACGAGCCCTGCGGATTGAAGATTTTGGTGTAGCTGGCGTACAGCGACCAGGTGTCGTCGAGGTCGTAGACCACGCCGGCATAAGGGATGAATACGCCGTTTTCCTCACGGTTCACTTCGGTTTCGTCGCCGCCATACGGCCTGTCCGAGGTGTCGCGCTTCCAGTTGATCAGGCGGCTGCCAAGAATCAGGCTGAGGTCGTCGGTCACGCTGAAGCGCGAGGTCAGGTACGCCGCGTACTGGTCTTCGTCCATCGATGACTTGCCGCTTTCGACGAAGTCCGGCTTGGCAGACTTGCCGTCCCAGGTGAACAGGTTGTCGATCACACCCGCTGGCGAGCCGGCGTAGTCATAGCGCCAGCCGCCCCAGCTTGGGGTGTTTTCCCGGTATTGGGACAGGGTCATGCCGGTAATCAACTCATGGTCACGCCCGAACAGGCTGAACGGGCCGGTAACGTACAGGTCGAGGTTGTCTTGGCGTGGGGTGCCGGAAAAACGCACGGGCAACTGGGTCAAGCCGCTGCCCTCCGGGCTCAGCTCACCCATGGCAAAGTTGAACAGCTCGTCGAATTTGTTCTCGGCATGGGTGAGCTCGACCTTGCCGCTCCAGCCGTTGCCCAGTTGCTGCTCGATGGAGGTGAAGAAACTGGTTTGCTCGTGATCGTTGTACGACCAGCTTGGCGCGGCATTGAGCGAGCGCTTGAGGTTGGTGCGATCACCGGTCGTGAAGCGCGTGGGCAAGCCGGAGCGCAGCGGTGAATCGATGTCGCTGCGCAGGTAGCTGAAGCCCACGGTCAGCAGGGTGTCTTCGCTGAGGTCGAATTCGGTGATGCCATACATCAGCTGCGATTGCTGGTTGTAGCGGTCAATCCAGGCTTTTTCGGTTTTGTAGTCGGCGACGAAGCGCCCCCGCACGTTGCCGGTTTCGGTCAGCGGCCCGGACACATCGAAACCGGTGCCATAGCGGTCCCAGTTACCCGCTTCGCCGGTGATGCTGGCCTGGGCGTCGGCGGTGGGGCGCTTGCGGATCAGGTTGATCGTCGCCGAGGGGTTGCCCATGCCGCTGATCAGGCCGGTGGCGCCGCGCACGATTTCGATGCGGTCGTACATCGCCATGCTTTGCGAGTAGTTGTCCAGGCGGGTACTGGTCGGCACGCCGTCGACCTCGTAGTTCTGGATGGCAAACCCGCGCGACCAGTACGAATCGCTCTCCGAGCCCAGGCCATCGCGAACCACGGTGATGCCTGGCGCGGCTTCCAGCGCGTCGGTGAGGTTGGTCAGGCGCTGGTCATCCAGGCGCTGGCGGGTCATCACGGTCAGCGATTGCGGGGTCTCGCGAGGGGTAAGGTTGAGGCGCGTGGAACTGCTCGACGAATAGGTGGTGTAGAGCCCGCTGCCTTCGGTGGTCGAACCCGGCGCCTTGCCAGAGATGGACACCGCGCTCAGCTCCAAGGCCCCCGTGGCAGTGGCTTGCAGCGAATAGTTGCCGTTGACGCCGCGGCTGGCTTCAAGCCCGGTGCCAGCGAGCAGCATCGCCAGGCCCTGGTCGACATCGAAACGGCCCTGCAGCCCGCTGGTGCTGCGGCCCTCGGTCAATGCCGTGGGGTAAGACAGCAGAATGTGCGCGGTCTGGCCAAAGCGGGCCAATGCGGGCGCCAGTGGGCCGGCAGCGATATCGAAATCGGCCTGCGCCTGCTCGGCAGCGGTGGCCCAGCCGGGCGTCAGCAGCAGCGGGACGCTTGCACTCATGCAAGCGATACCCTGGACCACTGCGCCGGCGAGTTTTTGCGTAACCGATAACTGCCAGCCCTGGCGTTTGCGTGCGGTGCGATTCACGAGTGTTCCCCCATTGATTTGAAGTGCTGAGGGTTAAGTCTCGTGAGACGCGAAATCGGACCACCTCTGCGCAACTTTTTTTTTGCGTCAGGCCATTCGCGGCTTCAACGTCACCCAGTAGCGGGTGAAGTGCTGCACGTCGAGCTGCAAGGTGTCCGCGACTGCGGCGATGATCTTTTCGGTGTTATCCAGCGGGAACGTGCCTGACACACGAAGGTCCGCCAAGGCGGGGTCGCAGGCCAGGTGCCCACGGCGATAGCGGCTGACGTCGTCGAGAAAGGCCGCCAAGCGTTGGCCTTGGGCAACCAGCATGCCTTGGCTCCAGGCAGGGGCAACGGGAGGCACGGGCTGACGGTCGAGCACGCCCTGGCGGCTGAAGCTGGCCTGCTCCCCGGCACTCAGCAGAAGGAGTGGATGGGGCTGCAGGGCAGGTTGCACCGACAAGCTGCCCTGATACACGCTGACCTGGGTGAGCTCGGCGTGCAGCCTCACATTGAACTGCGCCAGTGTCGATGCGAGGCGGCCATGCACGGTGTCCACCCACAGCGGCCGGCTATCGGCGCGTGGCGAGCGGCTGATCAGCATCTCGCCACGCAGCAACCGCAAGCGGCGGGCCTGGTGATCGAATGCCACATCAAGGGCGCTGTCGGTGTTCAGCTGTACCTGGGTGCCATCTGCCAGCGTCAAGCGCCGTTGCTCGCCGATGCGGCTGTGGTAGTCCGCGCGCCAGTCTTGTACCAGCGCGGCGTCTTTCAGGTACCAGGCGCCGGCACCTGCGGCCATCAGCAGCGACAGTTGCTTGAGCGCCGTGCGCCGCGACGGCTGCTGGCGCAGCGCCGCGTGGGCCAAGGGGCGTTGGCCTGGGCTGCGCATGTCCTGCATGCGTTGGGCGAACACCTGGGTCCGTTGCCAGGCGTGCTCGTGCAGCGGGTGCGCCTGGCGCCAGCTCATCCAGGCGGCCAGCGTGGCAGCGCTGACGGTCGGCTCCTGCAGTTCAAGGTGCCAGTGCATGGCCTGCTCGGCCACCTCACCCGGGATCGACGCTGAGCCCTGGCCGTTCATGGCAGGTCCAGGCTGTGATCGAGCATGATGCACAGGGCGCCTGCCTTGACGATGTAGCGCTTCACCGTGGTAATCGACACGGCCAGCCGCTCGGCAATGTCCGCGTGCCCCAAGCCATCCACCTGCGACAGCAGGAACGCTTCGCGCACTGGGCGCTCCAGGCCGTCGAGGGCGGCGTCGAGGGCGATCAGGGTTTCCAGCAGGATGGCCTGGGTTTCCAGGCTGGGCGCGACCTGTTCGGGCAGAGTCGCCAGCGCTTCGAGGTAGGCACGTTCGAGTTTTTGCCGGCGAAAATGGTTGCACAAGACGCTCTGCGCCACCTTGGCCAGGAAGGTGCGGGGTGCATGCAACTGTGGCACGTGTTGTTTGTTCAACAGGCGCAGGAAGGTGTCTTGCGCCAGGTCCGCTGCGCTTTGCGAGCAGTTCAGCCGCAGCCTTAGCCAGCGCGTCAGCCAGCTGTGTTGCTGGCGATAGAGCAGGGCCACATCGCACAGAAGGGGATCAGGGGAAGGGAGCATGGAGTGCGGCCGCAGCAGGGGTTATTGTTGCAAACGATAATGCTTATCATATATACGGCTTGGGCACCCCTGCAACAGGCGCGCGGCAAATGCCTTGGCGGTCTTTGGTCCGATATAAAACTGCTGGCCACCGGGAAGGCGCACACTGGCTGTAGCTCAGATCTTCTGAGCATTGAGAGGTGTGTATGACCACTGGCAAGCGCTTCACAGAGGCTGATGCCCCCGCTGTCGAACCAGGGCACGGCGAAGACTGGCCAACCGGGAAAGATGAAGACGATACCGAGGTACAGACGCCGACGGAAAGCCAAAGAGGTTCCGGCCATCCCGACCCGTCCAGAGCCTCTGCGGCAGAGCGGTACAGCTATCAGCCGAAGCAGAAAATCAGGCCGTAACGCTTGGCTAAATGGCAGGACGTACAGGCGGCAGGTAGGGAAGTAGGCGTTCGGTCTCTTTCCTGACCACCGCGTAACACTCGCAACTGAGCTGCTCCAGGTGTGCCCTGTCGAGCACCCTGATATGCCCCCGGTTGTATTCGATCACGCCCAGCCGCTGCAGTTTGCCAGCGGCATCGGTCACCCCTTCGCGGCGCACGCCCAGCATGTTGGCGATCAGTTCCTGGGTCATGCACAGCCGGTCGCCCGGCAGGCGGTCCAGCGACAGCAGCAGCCAGCGGCACAGTTGCTGGTCGATGGAGTGGTGCCGGTTGCACACCGCCGTTTGCGCCATCTGGGTGATCAAGGCCTGGGTGTAGCGCAGCATCAGCATCATCAGCTCGCCATGGCGGTTGAACTCGTCCTTCAGACGCTGAACTGGCAGGCGATAGGCGTGCCCGGCGCTTTGCACGATCGCCCGGCTTGGGGTGCTTTCGCCGCCCATGAACACGGCGATGCCAACCAGCCCTTCATTGCCCACCACCGAGATTTCTGCCGAGGCGCCGTTCTCCATCACGTACAACAGCGAAACGATGGCATCGGTGGGGAAGTAGACGTGGCGCAGGGTGTCGCCGGACTCGTAGAGCGCCTTGCCAAGCGGCAGGTTGGCCCGTTCCAGTTGCGGCTCCAGCCGGCCGAACGTCTGCGCAGACAGAGCGGCCAACAGGTGATTTTGGCGGGGATTGAACGTAGATTGCATGCTCGGGACCGTCGAGGGCAGCGTCTGTCAGCATAAGGTTAGCCCCTGCGAGCACGTGCTGCCTCAGTTGATGGGCAAGGGTGACGGCTGGTACTCGGCGATCACCTGATGCAGTACGCCATCATCCTTCAGCGGCAGCACCGCCTGGGTCAGCCGCTGGCCGTCGAGGGTCAAGGTCAGTTCGGCATTAGCGCCGTTGCGTACTTCAATGCGGTACGGGGTACTGCCGAATCGGTAGTGCAGGGTGTAGCCGGGCCAGTCCGCTGGCAGCAGCGGCTGAATCCGCAGGGTGTCCCCGCAGCGTTGCAGGCCCAGCAGGCTCTCTACGATCAGCCGGTACATCCAGCCAGCGGAGCCGGTGTACCAGCTCCAGCCCCCGCGGCCTGCGTGGGGGGGCACGGCGTAGACATCGGCGGCCATCACATAGGGCTCGACCTTGTAGGTGTCGATCAATCCGTTGCTGCCTTGGCGCACCGGGTTGATCAAGCGCAGCAGTTCCCAGGCCTTGGCAGCATCGCCCAGGCTGGCATAGGCCATGCTCGCCCAAATGGCCGCGTGGGTGTACTGCCCGCCATTTTCGCGTACGCCGGGCAGGTAGCCCTTGATGTAGCCGGGGTCGAGGTCGCCGTGGTCGAAGGGTGGCTCGAGCAGCTTGACGATGCCGATGTCGTGGCGCACCAGGTGTTTGTCCAGCGCGGCCATGGCGGCCCGCGCCCGTTCAGGTGGGGCAACCCCGGACAGCACTGCCCAGCTCTGCGCCAGCGAGTCGATGCGGCACTCCTGGTTGCTGGCCGAACCGAGCACCTGGCCGTCGTCGAACCAGGCGCGGCGGTACCAGCCACCGTCCCAGGCATGCTGCTCCAGGTGCTCGGCAAGGGTGGCGGCCTGGCGGCTGCACTGCAGGGCGAAGGCGCTGTCGCCGTGGCCCAGGGCGATGCTGGCGAACGCCCGCAACACCTCGTGGCCGAAGAACCCCAGCCACACGCTTTCGCCCAGGCCTTGTTCACCGACGCGGTTCATGCCGTCGTTCCAGTCCCCGCTGCCCATCAACGGCAGGCCGTGAACCCCGTATTGCAGAGCATGCCCGAGGGCACGCTGGCAATGCTGGTACAGGCTCTCGACCAGGTTCGCCTGGGTGGGCAGGTCGTAATAGGACTCTTCGCCGGCATTCAGCGCACGCCCCTGCAGGTACCCGACCGGCTCGTCCAGCACTGCGTGGTCGCCTGTCAGTGCCACATAGCGGCTGGTTGCCAGCGGCAGCCACAGCAAGTCGTCGGAGCAGCGGGTACGCACCCCGCGCTGCAGCGGTGGGTGCCACCAGTGCTGCACATCGCCTTCGGCATACTGGTGCGCGGCGCACGTCAGCAGGTGCTGGCGGGCCAGGGCTGGGGTGGCGTGGAGCATGGCCATGCTGTCTTGCAGCTGGTCGCGAAAGCCGATGGCGCCGCCGGACTGGTAAAAGCCGCTGCGCGCCCAGAAGCGGCAGGCAATCACCTGGTACAGCAGCCAACCGTTGGCCAGCACATCCAGGGACGGCTCGGGGGTTTCGATTTGCACGCTGCCCAAGGTGTCGCGCCAGTAGGCCTGGACCTTTGCCAGAGCGTCCAGGGCCGCGCGCAGCCCTCGGTATTGCTGCACGCAGTGGCTGGCGGCCTCGGCGTTTGGCCCGGCACCCAGGCGCAACACCACCTCGCGGCTTTCGCCCGCTTGCAGCAGGACGCTGACCTGCACGGCCGTGCACGGGTCCAGCCCGGCGCCGGTGCGCCCGGACAGCCGCGCCTGGCGCAGGCCTGCCGGGGCCTGGTAGTCGCCATTGCGCCCGAGGAACTCGCTGCGGTCACAGGTAATGCCATACAAGGGCAGGTCGCAATCGACAAAGCCCACATGCCGGGCAAATGCTTCGGCATAGCGGTTACGGGCAAACACGGCGCCGCTGGCCGGGTCGATTTCAGTCACTACGTGCATGGCCGACTTGCTGCGCAGGTCGCCCAGCACCCACTCGACAAAGCAGGTCACCGTCAACCGCCGCGCCTGCGTCGAGCGGTTATGCAGCTTGAGCCGACTGAACTTGATCGGCGCATCCAGTGCGACATACACCCACAGCTCACTGTCCAGGCCGTCGTCGGCGTATTCGAAAACGCTGTAGCCAAAGCCATGCCGGGTGCGATAACGGCCAGGGCCTGGGCAAGGCATTGGGGTGGGCGACCAACACTGCCCGCTGTCTTCGTCACGCAGGTAAAGGGCTTCGCCGCTGGGGTCGCAAACCGGGTCATTGTGCCAAGGCGTCAGGCGGTATTCGTGGGCGTTCTCGTACCAGGTATAGGCACTGCCGGCCTCTGACAACACGCTGCCAAATTGTGGGTTGGCCAGGACATTGACCCACGGCGCCGGGGGTGGCAGGCCATCAGCGTGGGCGATGAGGTACTCACGGCCATCGGCGCTGTAACCGCCGTAGCGGTTGCCCAACATCCGCGCCGGTGCGTCTGCCAGCGAGCGATTATCGAGTTTGCTCGGGGGGTAGGTCAGGGTCGCCTCGAAGGCGGCGGGGGTGGGCGGTGTGCGGCGGTGATGCAACTGCTCGGCCAGCGTGCCGTGGCTGTCGCTGAGCACCAGCCGCGCCACCGACAGGGTAAGGGTGCGGTCCTCTGCCGACAGTTGCTGCGCCGGGCGCACGAAGATCCCCCCGTGGCGATCGAGCAGCGCAGCCTCGCTGCCGGAGGTGACGATGCCCATGATCTGCTCCTGCAATTGCTGGCGATAACCGGCCTGGTCTTCGTTCCAGATCACCAGGTCCAATGCCAGGCCCTTCTGCCGCCAATAGGCATGGGCGAGCACCATTTGCTTGACCAGGTGCAGGTTGGCCGGGTCAGCAATCTGCACCAGCACGATCGGCAGGTCCCCCGACAGCCCCTGGCCCCACAGGCCCGACTGGCTGCGCCGGTTGCGGGCCAGCAGGGCGCCGCTGGCCCGCAGCGCCGCGTTGGGGTAGAGCACCGACGCGGCCATCTGCTCGAACAGCCGGGCATCGTTGAGCGACCCATTCAGCTGTCGCAACTGCACCTGGCTATGGGGCCAGGCCAGGTCGAACACCCGGTCGGCCAAGTGCCGGTCGCGGTACCTGGCAATCTGCTGCAGGCAGGCGTCGCGGCTGTCGGTCACGCCGGTGACCAGGTCGACCGTGGCCTTCTGGCCAGGCGCCAGGCTGATGCGGCAGCGAATTGCCACGATGGGGTCGAGCACTGCCCCGGCACTGTCGGACAAGGCCTCGGTGTGGCGGTCCAGTGCCGCCGGGGCCACCAGTGTGCGGCCACGGCCGATGAAACGCGCACGGTCGGTTTCGTAAGACACCGCATCGATGTCGGCACCATGCACGGCCAGCACATGGCACATCCACGGCACCGCGTCCTGCTGCGAGCGCGGCCGCCGGGTGCAGATGATGGCCTGCAGTGGGCGGACCAGTTCGGTCTGCACGAACAGCTTGCTGAATGCCGGGTGCAGGGCATCGCTGAGCGCCGGTGCCAGTACCACTTCGGCGTAGCTGGTCAGCTCCAGGGTGCGCGGCTGGTCACTGTGGTTGGTCAGGTGCAGGCGCCGCAGTTCGATGTCGTCTTCGGGGGACACGGCTATTTCGGTATGGCAGTCGAAGTCGTTTTCACGGATGCGGAACTCGGCGCGGCCATCGCTGAAAATAGCCTCCTGATTACTGCCGCGGTGCCGCGTGGGCTGGTAAGTGGTTGACCAGAATGCACCGCTGGCGACGTCCCGCAGGTAACAGAAACTGCCCAGGTCATCGCGGGTGGCGTCTTCGCGCCAACGGGTCACGGCCAAGCCATTGCGCTGGCTATAGCCACTGCCGACATGGTTGACCATGACGTGATAGCGGCCATTGGAAAGCAGTTGCACGGCGGGGTGGCGGCGATTCGGTTCGCTGAACACCCGTAGCCGGGTTTCGCCTGCGTGGCCTGCCGCGTCCACGGCCGGTGCCTGCAGGGTATGCAGGTAGGGCGCGGCGGTTTTCGGCACGCGTTCCTGTAACAGCAGCAGGCTGGCCTGGCATTGCGGGTCGGAGGTGAAGCGCCGTTGCATGGGTTTGCCCAGCAACAAGGAAGTCAGGGCCAGCAGGCTCATGCCCTGGTGGTGAGCCATGAACGAGCGGATCACCACGGCGCTCTGCCCCGGGGGGAGCCGTGCCTCGCTGTAGTCAATGGCTTCGTACAGCCCGAAGCGGCCAGCCAGCCCCAGTGTGCTAAGGCGCTGCAAGTTACGGCAGGCGGCGCCCGGCGCTACCAACAGGGCCAGCGCACTGGCGTAAGGGGCGACCACGCGTTCTTCGCCCAGGCCGCGTTTGAGGCCCAGGCCGGGTACGCCAAACGCCCGATATTGGTAGTTCAGGTGAGCGTCCAGGGCGTTGTAGGCCGACTCAGAAACGCCCCAGGGGATGCCCAGCAGGTTGCCGTGGTCGATCTGCCGTTCGACCGCGGCGCGGCAGGTCTGGTCGAGCAAGGTGCCTTCGTAGCTCGGCATCACCAGCAGCGGCATCAGGTATTCGAACATCGACCCCGACCACGACAACAGCACCGGCACGCCGGCATTGCTGGTGAGTAGCCGGCCCAAGGCGAACCAACTGGCCTGGGGGACTTGGCCCTGGGCGATGACCACGAAGTTGGTCAGGCGCATTTCCGAGGCCAGCAAGTCGTAGAACGCGGTGTCCAGGCGATGCTCATCGGCGTTGTAGCCGATGGCGAACAGGTCACGCTGGCTGTCATAAAGGAAGCTGAAGTCCATGCTGGCCATGGCGGCGATCCGCTGCGCCAGGCTGTGCGCTTGCTCGATGCGCTGGCAGGCCTGCGTGCGGACAGTGGCCACGGCCAGGCGTTCGTCGGCGGGCCAGTCGTCCGGCTCTAGCTGCGCAAGCTGGCGCCAGCTCAACGCTGCCTGCAGCGCCGGCGCATTGCCGGGTGGCAGTTGCAAGGCGTGAAGTTCGCCAGCCAGGTCCAGGCATTGCTGATGCAGGGCCTCCAGCCAGAACAGGCAATCGTCGGCCTCAGTAGTGGGCGGGGCGCATTGCTGGATCAACCCTTGTACTTGCTCGGCGAGCTGTTGCATCAACGAGGCAGGCAACGGGGCCGGTTGCTCATGGGCTTGGCGCAGCTGTTTGCCCAGCGCTTCCAGCGGTTCGCCAGCACGGCCTGCGGTGGCGAACGTTTCGTGCAGGATATCGAGCGTGTCCAGCAGGCCCTGGCTCAGGCGGCGGTCGAGCACGGGGGTATCGGCCATCGCCAGCAGCCCGGGCTTGAGCGTCAGTAGCAGGGCCGCCAGGTTGCCGCTGTCCACCGCAGAAATATACAGCGGGTGCAAGGGTGCGCGGGTCTGGGTGTCGTACCAGTTGTAGAAGTGCCCCTTGTAGCGCTCCAGGTGGTCCAGGCTGTCGAGCATCTGGATCAGGCGCTGGAACAGGCGGCCGGCCGTCAGGTAGCCAAAATCATGGGCCGCCAGGTGCGAGAGCAGGGCCATGCCGATGTTGGTCGGCGACGTGCGGTGAGCGATGCTGGGGAAGGGTGGCTCCTGCAGGTTGTCGGGGGGCAGCCAGTTGTCGGCGGGCCCTACATGGCGGTCGAAAAAGGCCCAATTACGCCTGGCCAGCCGGTGCAGAAAACGCACGTCCTGGGGTTGCGGTACGAACACGCTGCGCCCCCGAGTGCGGCTCAGCCACCAAGCCAGGGCCGGGCCGAGCAGCCATAGGGCGAGAATGGGCGAGGCCAGCACCAAGACACTGGGTTGCATCGCCAATGCGCCCGTCAGTCCAAGCACCAGGGCGGGCTGTACCCATTGCTCGCGATACACCGCCTGCAGGGTATCGGCACTGTTGCGTTCATCCTCCCGCGAAGGGTTCCACTGCAGCAGCCGGCGTTTGCTTACGGTCAGCCGCCACAGCGTGCGTGCGATGGCATCCAGGCTGTAGCGGGTCTCGAACGGCAACCAGGCCAGCGACAACCCGGCCCGCACGAAGTAGATGCCCGAGGTGTGCAGGGCGGCAAGCAGGTGCTCGGCCAGCGGCACATCGGTGGTCTTGCGCACCAGTTCGAGCAGCGTGTCCAGCAGTGGGCGGGTCAGCAGCAGGCCCAGCAGCGCGACGGTCCACAGCAGCGGCGTGGCGCTGGCCAGCCAGCCCCACAGCAATGCCGTCAGCAGCGCGGCCGGCTCCAGGCTGCGGCGCAGGTTGTCGAAGATCTTCCACCGCGACAGCGCGCTCAGCGGGCGCTGCGCCTGGCCTTCGACGCCGGTGCGCAGCCACGGCACCAGCCACGGCAGCAGTTGCCAGTCACCGCGTATCCAGCGGTGGCGGCGCTTTACATCGGCGCTGTAACGCGCCGGATAAGCCTCGAACAACTGCACGTCACTGAGCAGGCCGGCATGGGCGTAGCAGCCTTCGATCAGGTCGTGGCTGAGTACACGGTTGTCGGCAAAGCGCCCGTCCAGGGCCCGCTCGAAGGCATCCACGGCGTAGATGCCCTTGCCAATGAAGGAGCCACTGAGGAACAGGTCCTGGTACACGTCCGACACCGCCAGGGTGTAAGGGTCGACCCCGGCATCGCTGCCGAACAGGCGGGCGTAGGTGGAGCGCGACACGCTGGGCAGGCTGATGCCGACCCGAGGTTGCAGGATCGCGTAGCCTGACTGGATTCGGCCGCTGTCGGCATCGAAGCAGGCGCGGTTCAAGGGGTGCTGCATGGCACCGACAAACTTCTGTGCCACATCGCGTGGCAACTGGGTGTCGGTGTCCAGGGTGATGACGTAGCGCACCTGATCGAGCGTGCGTAGGTTGCCGACGATGCGTATGAAGCGCTCGGCCCCGTGTCCACGCAGCAGGGCATTGAGCGCTGCGAGCTTGCCGCGCTTGCGCTCGTGGCCCATCCAGCATCGCTCGGTGGGGTTCCACAGCCGCGGCCGGTGCAACAGGAAGAAGCGCTCACCGTATTTTGTGTTCAGTGCACCAATACCGTCACTGGCGAGGTCGAGCAGGGCCGTGTCTTCGGCGCAGGCTTGTGTGGGGGCGTCCATGAAATCGCTCAACAGCGCGAAATGCAGGTGCTCATCACGGTTGGCCAGGTAGCGCACCTCGAGGCCTTCGACCAGCTCTTCGACGTCGGCCGCGTTGCCCAGCAGGCTCGGCACCACGACCAGGGTGCGGGCCTCGGCGGGAATCCCCGCGGCGTAGTCCAGCCGTGGCAGAAACGCAGGCTTCACGGTCAGGGTCACCAGCCAGTTGACCAGGCCGATGGCAAGCCGGCTGGTGGTCAGCAGCACGGGAAGGGCCATGGCCGCCACTGCCCAGGCAGGCCAGCCCTCGGCTGCCATGCCCGCGACGAAGCCCCAGGCCAGCAGGCACGAGAGCAGTGCCGACGGCACCAGGTAGAACGCCAGCGGTGCCCGGTGCAACAGGCGCTGCCAGCGCTCGGCAAGCGCCACCCGCGCCCCCAGGTGCTGTTCCAGCAACGCCAGGCCAGCGCCTGCCAGGTAATAGCCGACATGGGCTGCCTGTGGGTGCGACGTCGCGCTCGCGGCACGCGCCAGTTCGATGGCGGTGCGGGCCACCTGTTCTTCACTGAAGGCGCTGTGCCGCGCCAGCCGTTCGACGATGTGCCGATAGTGATCACGGCTGGCGAAGTCCATGGCTGCGTACACGGCGGCGGGGTCTTGGCCGAGTACTTGCTCGACATGGCTCAGGTGTTCGACGAACAGCCGCCAGTCCACGGTCGACAGCAGCCGCAGGCTGCCGATGCTGTTGCTGATAGAGACCTGGTCGATGGCCTGCTGTTGCGCATCGAGCTGCACCTGGCGCTCAATGCTCATTGCCGACTCGCCCAGCAGTTGCTCGATCCAAGCCAGTGGCTGGGTCAACGCGCTGCTGTGGCCCTGCAGCCGCCTGGCCAGCTCGGCGACGAAGGCGGCGGTCATCGGTGGCTCCGAGCGGGCCATGTCGGCCACCACCAGCACCACGCTTTTGGCATCGCGTTCGGCGGTTTCGCTGAGGGTGTCGGCCCAGCCATTGGCCAGGTCGCGGTCCGCCCCGTTGGCCATGACCCGGGCGGCCACGCGGCGCAGGTTCTCGATCAGCGCCAGCCTCAGCATGATCGGGATCGCCCAGAGCTCGCCCAGGGTCAGCGTGGCGGTTTGCTGATAGGCCTCGACGAAGTGGCTCAGGCTCTCGACGTCCACCCGGCCGTCGCCGTGGCAGATGGTTTCCAGTGCAATGTCATAGACCCGCGGCAAGCCGTTCGAGGGGCCATTGTCCAGCCGGGGCAGTTGCAGGCTGTAATCGCTGGGCAGGTGGCGTTTGGCGATGCGGATATGGCTTTCGACCAAGTAGAAGTTGTCGAGCAGCCACTGCGCGGCTGGCAGCGTTGGGCGTGAATCGGGCAGGGCGGCGGCGAGGGCAGTACAGCTTGCGTAGAGCATGCGTTCGTTATCGGCCAGGCGGTCGAGCAGCGAATCGTCGGCAGGCAATTGGCTCAAGCGGTGCTGGCTGGCGAGCCAGGTGCCGTGCTCGGCCAGTTGCTTGGCGCTGTACAGCTCCGAGCGCAGCAGGCTTTCGTAGGTGAACGCGTGCCGTGGCGCGCGCCAGCGCCGGGCGCGGTTGGCCAGGCGTTGCACGTAGCTGAGTGCGCTAAGCCAAGGGTTGTCCATAGGTGTCGGGTGCCGTGAGCTGGCCGGTCTAGTAAGTAGTGTGTGCGGCGCGGGCATCGCGGGTCTGTTCGGTAGCGAACAGACCCGCTCTGGTTGAGGGCACATGCTGGTCCTGCGTCCCGATGAACTGTTCCGCCATAGGAGTTTGCCCCCGTGCTTTCCCTCGCCTTTATGCCACCGGTACCGGCGCCCCTGTACAAGCCGACCGTGTCGCCCCAGCAGATGCTGGGCATGGTCTGCCATGACCTGCGGACGCCGCTGCAGGCAGTGAGCATGGCTGCAGAGTTGTTGTCGCGTCGTCAGCATTGCGACGATACGCTCAGGCTGCTGGGCACCATCAGCGATTCTGTGGCGCGGGCTCAGCGCTTGGTGGCGGACCTACTGGACTACACGTTGTTGCAGGAAGGGCGAGGCATCGCCCTGCATCCTGTGTTGTGCGACCTGTCAGAGGCCGTTGCGCGGTGCGTGGAAGAACTGCGCTTGACCTGCCCCGATTACCCCTTGATTCACCTGCACCTAGGCGAGCGCAGCGCCCTGTTCGACAAAGACCGCCTTCATCAAGCCGTCGGCAACCTGGTCGCCAATGCCGTCGCTTATGGCGAGCGCGGTGCGCCCATTCAGGTGACATCTCGCAGCTACGGGCGTGCAGCCACGGTCAGCGTACACAATTGGGGCGTACCCATTCCTTCCGAGCTGCTTGGGCGCCTGTTCGAGCCGCTGGTACGCGGCCAGCAACGGGCTGCAAAGGCCGGCAGCATCGGGCTGGGGCTGTTTATTGTCAGGCAGATAGCCCAGGCGCATGCAGGTGAAGTTTCGGTCACATCGACAGAGCAGGCGGGTACTACCTTCTGCATCACCCTGGCGATGCCGGTACCGCAGTGATCACATGACCCGCCCTTTGTAGGAGCAGCCTTGTGCTGCGAAGAGGCCGGCGACAGCACCGTTGATCTTCGCAATGTTCACTAGCCTCTTCGCAGCGCAAGGCTGCTCCTACCGGGAAGTGTGCAGCCTTTGCCTGCCTGGTCAGGCGCCTGGCAGGGGCGCGCGGCGGGCCTGGGGGGCGGCCCATAGCAGCTGTGCCACGCCAATGGCGCGCTCTTCGAAACCGCCCTGGCAATAACACAGGTAGAACTCCCACAGGCGCTGGAAGGTTTCGTCGTAGCCCAACTCCATCAACGCGTTGCGCGCATGGCGCAGGTTGTCGCGCCAATGGCGCAGGGTGCGTGCATAGTCGGTGCCGAAGTCCTCCAGGTGTACCAGGTTCAGCGCCGTTTGGCGGCTGGCGACGTCGAGCAACACGCTAAGCGAGGGCAGGGCGCCGCCGGGGAAGATGTAGCGCTGGATGAAGTCCACCGAACGCCGGGCCTTTTCGTAGCGCTGGTCACGAATGGTGATGGCCTGCAACAGCATCAGGCCGTCGTCCTTGAGCAGCGTGGCGCATTGGCGAAAGTACAGGGGCAGGTAACGATGGCCGACGGCTTCGATCATTTCGATCGACACCAGTTTGTCGAAGCGCCCTTGCAAGTCGCGGTAGTCTTCCCGCAGCACCGTGATGCGTTGCTCCAGGCCTGCCGCCTGCACACGTTGCAGCGTGTGCGCGTACTGCGCCTCGGAAAGCGTCGTGGTGGTCACCCGGCAGCCGAAGCGGGTAGCGGCATGGATGGCCAGGCTGCCCCAGCCGCTGCCAATTTCCAGCAGGTGCTCGTGGGGCTTGAGCTCAAGCTTCTGGCAGATGCGCTCCAGCTTGTTCAATTGGGCCTGCTCCAAGGTCTGCTCGGGGCTGTCGAACTGTGCCGCAGAATACATCAGGGTAGGGTCGAGCAGCCGCTCGAACAGCGCATTGCCCAGGTCGTAGTGGGCCAGGATGTTGCGCCGCGCACCGCGCCGGCTGTTGCGGTTAAGGCGATGCAGCAGGCGCAGGGCCGGGCGGCCGAAGCGCGCCAAGCCGCCTTCGAGGGCGTCCAGCACGTCCAGGTTGGCCACGAACAGGCGGGTTACCGCCGCCAGGTCGGGGGTGCGCCAGTAGCCATGGATATAAGCCTCCCCAGCACCGATCGAACCGTTGCCGGCGATCAGGCTCCAGGCGGCGTCATCGACGATCTCGACTTCGGCATACAGCGCACTGCCGGCGTCACCGAAGTTCCAGTGCTGGTCATTGCAGATCAAACGCAGGCAGCCGTGGCTCAAGCGCCGCAATTGCGCCAGCACGGCCATCCGGGCCAGGCTGCCAAGCACCGGCGTCAGGCCGGCCGACTTGCTAACGCTCAGTGTGGGGTCGGACATGATCAGGTTCCTTAGAGGCGTGGCCAAGGCTCAGGTCGCCCTGGCTGGCGGTGTGGTTATAGACGGGGGTGCGCTTGAGCAGTAGGCGCAGGGCCTGCCAGTAGATGGCAGACACTGTGCGCAGGCTCATCCACGGGAAGCTCAGGATGTAGCGGTGCAAGGCGGGCCGGTCCAGCGGTTCGCGGCGCAGGGCCAGGTGGGCCTCGAATACCTTGTGCCCCTCGCGCCAGTTCGCCATGTGCACGTGCACGCGCTGGCCGTCGAGCACGAAGCGCAGGCGGTAGTCCATGTCCAGCGGCATGAACGGCGATACATGAAACGCCTTGGCCAGGCTAAATGCGTCGGGTTGGCCGTCTTGCACCGGCAGCACGTAGTGGTGGCGTTGCCGCCAGGGGGTATTGCGGACCTCCAGCAGTATCGCCACCAGGTGGCCGTCGCGGTCATGGCAGAAGTAGACGCTCACCGGGTTGAACGACAGCCCCCAGCAGCGCAGTTGCGTGAGCAGGTGCACCGCGCCTTGGGGTGCGTGCCCGGTTGCTTGGCCGACCAGCTGGCGGGCGGCATGGGCCAACGGTATGCCGCGCGCGGTCAGTGCGGGCAGGTAGTCGGTTTCCCGCCAGCACAAGGGCGCCAGCCGCGAGCGCGCGAGCCAGCGCGACAGGCCGCGCCAGTGTGTTTGCTCGTCCAGGTCCAGGTAGAACATGCCGACCCGGTAGCGGAATGCATGGTGCCGCGGGGTCAGCCGCCGATGGCTGACCCAGCCATGACACAGGCTGCTGTTCACAAGCGCTCTCCGAAGTATTCTGCCACTTTCAACGCGCTGAGCACGCCGTCTTCATGGAAGCCGTTGCCCCAGTAGGCACCGCAGTAGTAGCTGTGCTGGCGGCCCTGCAATTCGCCTTGGCGGGCCTGCGCAGCCAAGGCCGCAAGGCTGTACTGCGGGTGGCTGTAGCTGAAGCGGGCGAGCACCTGGGCTGGGTCGATTTGCGCCGTCTGGTTGAGGCTCACGCAGAAGGTGACCGGGGCGTCGATGCCCTGCAGGATGTTCATGTTGTAGGTGAGTGCCGCAGGTGCCTGCTCGGCGCCGCCCAGCCGATAGTTCCAGCTGGCCCAGGCTTTGCGCCGACGCGGTAGCAGGCGAGTGTCGGTGTGCAGCACCACATCGTTGCTGGCGTAGGTGAGGGTACCCAGCACCGCGCGCTCGTCTGCACTGGGCGTTGCCAGCAGGGCCAGGGCCTGGTCGCTGTGGCAGGCGAACACCACCTTGTCGAAGCGCTCGGTACCGGCAGCGCTGATCACAGTCACGCCGTCGGGGTCACGGGTCACCCGGGCCACGGGGCAGTTGCGCCGGATACGCTCGGCAAAAGGCTGGCACAACGGTGCCACGTAGCTGCGCGAGCCACCTTCGATCACCCGCCATTGCGGGCGCTGGTTGACCGACAGCAAACCGTGGTTGCGGCAAAAGCGCACGAAAAACTGCAACGGAAAGCCCAGCATGTCGGCGCGTGACATCGACCAGATCGCCGAGCCCATGGGCACGATGTAGTGGTTGATGAAGCGCCGCCCATAGCCGTGTGTGCGCAGGTAGCTGCCCAGCGTGGTGTCCTCTTCGATGCGCCGGTTGTCCAGGTCGGCCAGGGCTTGGCGATTGAAGCGCAGGATGTCGCGCAGCATGCCCCAGAACCCAGGTGACAACAGGTTGCGCCGTTGGGCGAACAAGGTGTCTAGGTCATGGCCGTTGTACTCCAGGCCACTGGCGGGGTCATGCACCGCAAAGCTCATCTGGGTCGGCCGCGAAGCCACCCCCAGGTGTTCGAGCAGGCGAATGAAATGCGGGTAAGTCCAGTCGTTGAAGACGATGAACCCGGTGTCCAGCGCATACTGCTGGCCGCCCCAGTTCACGTCGACGGTGTGGGTGTGGCCACCCACCCAGTCAGCCGCCTCGAACACCGTCAGCGCATGCTGGCGTGAGAGCAAGTGGGCACAGGTGAGGCCAGCGATACCGCTGCCGATGATTGCGATGCGCATGGCGTGCTATTCCCGTGGGTTTCGTGCCAGGCGTTGGCCTAGCTGCAGACGCCAGCGCACCGGCAATGCGCCGAGCAGGCGCAACACCCAGGTGAAAGCGCCGGGGAAGTTGATTTCCAGCGGGCGTTTGGCCAAGCGCGCGACGATGTGCCCGGCGGCGCGCTCGGCGCTCCAGCGCTGTGGCATGGGGAAGTCGTTGCGCTGGGTCAAGGGCGTGTCGACGAAGCCAGGGCTGACGAGGGTGACATCAATGCCCTCGCGGACCAGGTCGATGCGCAGCGACTCCACCAGGTAACGCAGGGCCGCCTTGGACGCGCCATAGGCGCCGGCACGGGGTAGGGCCAGCCAGCTCACCGAGCTGCCCACCACCACCAGGTGCGGGCGCTGGCCACGGCGCAGCAAGGGCAGGGCAGCGGCAAGGCAGTGGCTGGTGCCGATCAGGTTGGTGCGCATCACCCGTTCGACCAGCGCCGGGTCGAATTGCCCTGGTTCCAGGTATTCGCAGGTGCCCGCGTTGAGGATCACCAGGTCGAGTGCACCCCAGGCATGCTCGATCTGCTCGGCGACCTTGGCGACCTGGCCCGGTTCGTCGTTATCGCCGATGGCCAGCATGGCCTGCTGCGCAAACCGCGACGCTAAAGGTGCCAGGCGCTCGGCCTGACGGCCACCCAAGGCCACCTGGTGCCCCTGCTCCAGCAAGCGCAGGGCCAGCGCCGCGCCGATGCCACTGCTGGCACCGGTCACCCAGCAGCGGCTCATGCCAGCCTCCCTTTGAGCCAGCGGACCGCGCTGCCCATGATCGGGACGTGCTCGTAAAGCAGCGCACCGGCGTCAAAGTAATCCTGATGAAAGTGAACCCGCTCGTGCCAACGCAGGTGGCTGCAGCCTTGCAGGCTGATCAGCGCGCCATTGCCCAAGCGAGGGTGGCGAAAATGCAAGGTCCAGCGCAGGTACCCGTGGCCCGGCTGCACTTCGTCGTAACCCTCGAAGGTGTAGCGAACCTCCTGCACGTTCGCGTACAGCTGCGCGAAGTACCCCCTCAGCGCAGGCAAGCCGTTGAGCTGGTGCAGGGGGTCGCGGAAGGTCACGTCCTCGCTGTACAGGTCACCGAGCATGTCGAGGGTGTGCGCATCGAGGCTGGCAAAGCGTTCGGCGAAGGTTTGCAGGTAGCTGTGCATGCACTTTCCTGTACAAAAAAGTTTTCTTGTACAGGTATAGTTTAGCTTTCGCCGCAAAGCTATACAGGATGATTTTTTTGTACAGTTTTTACCCGGTGACCGCCAAACGGTGGCCTTATTCCGGTGCCTGCGCCCCGGCAATATGCCGCCCGGCCACGTAACCGAACGTCAGCGCCGGGCCCAGGTTGATGCCGCCTGAGGGGTACCAGCCGCCAAACACACTGGCCATGTCTGTACCGGCGGCATAAAGCCCGCCAATCGGCTGGCCTTGCTCATCCAGTACCCGCGCATGGCCATCGGTGCGCAAGCCGGCGAAGGTGCCAAAGCAACCGGGTTGAACCTTCACAGCATAGAACGGCCCTTGTTCGATCGGCGCCACGCATGGGTTCGGCCCGCTGTACGCCGGGTCACCCTGCTTGCGGTTGAACGGCGTGGAGCCGCGGCCGAAAGCCGGGTCTTGGCCATGGCGCGCGTGGCTGTTGTACTCCGCGACGGTGGCACTCAAGCCGACAGGGTCGATGCCGCAGGCGCGGGCCAACTGTTCGATGCTGGCACCGCGCTTGAGGTAGCCACTGCGCAGGTGCGGCCATACCGGCAACGGCGCAGGTCGGGCGTGACCGAGGCCGTAACGCCGCAGGAAGCGGTGGTCGCAGATCAGCCACGAGCAGGCTTCCTCGCCCGGCGGCACGGCCTCGAGCATGGCTGACACATAGTCGTAGTAGCCGTGCGCTTCGTTGACGAAGCGCCTACCGCTGGCCAACACGCCAATAACGCCGGGCTTGCCGCGTTCGATGATGTGCGGGAAGTGGCCGACGCTGCCGTCGCGGTGCGGCACTTTGGAGACCGGTGCCCAGGCCACTGCAGATTTCAGGTCGGTAGCCACCACACCGCCTGCCGACTCGCCAAGGCGCAGGCCATCGCCCGAGCAGGACTGCGGGGGCAGGGCGAGGTTGTCATGGCCACTGGCATCACGCGCAAACAGCTGCCGGCGCCGCGCACTGTCGTTGGGGAAGCCCCCGGCGGCAAGCACCACGGCTTTCGCGCGGACGGTAAGGTCACCCTGCGGTGTACCTATCACGGCGCCGCGCACCTGGCCGTGCTCAATCAGCAGGCGCTTGGCCGGGGCGGACTCCAGCAGCCGTACACCAAGGTCTTCGGCCGACTTGGCCAGGCGTGCGACCAGGGCCACGCCGTTCACCAGATGCATGGCCCGGCCATGGCGGGCGAGGTGGTACAGGTGGCGGCCAAAGCGCTTGCACACATGCAAAAAGGCACGTGGCGAGCGGGTCATGTTGAGGAAGGCGGCCAGGTCAGGGCCGGCCATGATCGGCATGCCCATGAACGAGGTCTCGCGCAGGGTCTTGCGCAGGCGGGGCAACAGCGCGCCGACCTCGCGGGCATCATAGGGCGCGGCGATCACTTGGTGCCCACCGGTGGCGGCGCCGGGTGTGTCGCCATGCATGTCGGGGATGGCGTTGCCGTCGACAAACTGCAGCGCAGTGTGTTTCTCGAAAAAGGCGACCATGTGTGGGCAGGCCTCGAGGAAGGCATCAACCCGTTCAGCATCGTAATGCGTGCCCAATTCGTTACGCAGGTAGGTGCGGGGCTGTTCGATGTCTTCAACGATGCCGGCGCGGCGGGCCAGCGGGTTGCGTGGAACCCAGGCCCAGCCGCCGGACCAGGCTGTGGCACCGCCGAACACCGGCGCCTTCTCTACCAGCATCACGCGCTGCCCATGCCAGGCTGCCGTTACCGCTGCGGCCAGGCCGGCTGCGCCTGAGCCAATGACCAGAACGTCGTATTCGGCTTGCAAGGTGTCGGTAGGCATCGCAGGGTCTCCAGTATTATTATTGGAACGTGATTCCATATTCTTCATGTGAGACGGTGCCAGATGCAAGTGAGGACGTGCATAACTGGTCGATAACCGGACACTTCAACGCCCGCCTGCTGCGCCGATGGCAGTGGCTGTGGAATCATCTTCCAGAATTCATCCATTTTTCAGGGACCTTAGCCATGGCTGGTAGTCAGATCGAACGTGCCTTCAGTCTTGTAGAAAGCCTGACCGGCGAGCCTGAGGGCCTTGCCCTGCAGACGTTGGCCGAGCGCCTGGATATCCCCAAGAGCGCCACCCACCGCATGCTGGCCGAGCTGATCCGCCTGGGCTACGTGCGGCAGAACCGCGACAACAGCCGCTATCAGCTGTCTGCCAAGCTGGTGGCGATGGGCTTTCGCTACCTGTCCAGCAGTGGCGCCGACATCATTCAGCCGATTCTTGACCGCCTAGCCCAGGACAGCGGCGAGCTGGTGCGCCTGGGCGTGATCGAAGGCAGCCGCCAGACCTGGATCGCCAAGTCCCAGGGCGCGCGCTCCGGCTTGCGCTACGACCCCGACATGGGCCGCGATGCCCCGCTGTTCTACACCGCCTCCGGTCATGCCTGGCTGGCCAGCCTGAGCGACGACGAGGCGCTGCAGATGGTCTTGCGCCAAGGCATCGCCGACCCGGCACAGTTCGGCCCGAATGCGCCGCGCTCCACGGATGAACTGTTGAGCTACCTACAGCGCGCACGCGAGCGTGGCTATGCCTGGGTCGAGCAGACCTCGGCGGTGGGCACGTCGGCGTTGGCCGCCGTGGTGCGGCGTCCGCGCACTGACGAAGTGATCGGGGTGCTGAGCATCGCCGGCCCCAGTGCCCGGCTTTCCCAAGCGCGCCTACCTGAACTGGCGGCGCTCTTGTTGGCCGCAGTGGGCGAACTCTCGTCGGCCAGCCAGGCCAGTGAACTGTTTGCCTGAAGCGCTGCCTGTTCATTAGTGGTCGATAACCGCACAGTCTGTGCAGGCGGCGCTTCTGTAAAGCGGACCCGAGTTCTAAATTGTCGAGTATGAATTCTGGAACGCTGTTCCGTAATTTATGCCCGACAACAATGACAAGAGGACAGTCCGTTGAATGCACCGCTTCGTATCGCCCTGATTGGCGCCGGTATCATGGGTCGCCAGCACTACCAGCACCTGCGCCAGTTGCCGCAAGCGCAATTGTGCGCGGTGGCAGACCCCGGCCCGCAGGCTGAGGCTTTCGCCGCCGAATGCGGGGTGGCCTATTACGCCGATCACCGGCAGATGCTGGCCAGTGTCAAACCTGAGGCCGTGATCGTCGCCAACCCCAACAACCTGCACGTGGCCACCGCGCTCGATTGCATTGAAGCCGGCGTGCCAGTGTTAGTGGAAAAGCCTGTGGGCGTGCACCTGGACGAAGTCCGTGCGTTGGTCGAAGCGTCCAAGCGCTGTGGTGTGCCAGTGCTGGTCGGCCACCATCGTCGGCACAACCCGCTAATCGCCAGCGCGCGCGGCCTGATCGCCGAGGGTGCGCTGGGCAGGCTGATCAATGTCACTGCGCTGTGGCAGTTGCAGAAGCCCGACAGCTACTTCGACACCCCCTGGCGCCGCGAGCCGGGCGCCGGTTTTTTGCTGACCAACCTGATCCACGACCTCGACCTGCTGCGCTACCTGTGCGGCGAGGTCGTGCAGGTGCAGGCGTTCACCCGCAACGATGTGCGTGGGTATGCCAACGAAGACAGCGCCGCCGTGCTGCTGCAGTTCGCCAACGGGGCGCTGGGCAGCCTGACAGGTTCGGACGCGGTAGCTGCCCCTTGGAGCTGGGAGCTGACGTCCGGCGAGAGCCCGATCTACCCGCGTCAGGGTGGCCAGCCCTGCTACCTGCTGGCCGGCAGCCACGGCGCACTGAGCATTCCGCAGCTTAAGCACTGGCAGTACGGCGAAGCAGGCTCCGGCTGGCACACACCCTTGCTGCAAAGTGGCGCCGAAAAGCCAGCAGGTGAAGCGTTGACCTTGCAATTGCAGCACTTCATTCGCGTCGCCCGCGGTGAAGAGGCCCCCTTGACCGACGCTGCAGACGGCGGTCGCACGCTGGCCCTGGTCGAGGCGATCCGCCAGGCAGCCGAAAGCGGCCGGGCCTGCGCCCCCGAGACGATCGCCTGACGCGAGCCCCCTTCACACCTTTAATTGCCTTCAGGTAACGAACATGACTGACCGTATCTTTTCCCTTGCCGCGCTGACGGTGCTCGAGCTTTCGCCGCCAGCCATGGTGGAGGCCGCTGCCCGTGCCGGCTACAGCCACGTGGGCCTGCGTTTGGTGCCGGCTACCGCAGAGGAGCAGCACTTCCCGCTGGCGGCCGACGCTGACCTGCGCCGACAGACCCAAGCGCGCCTGCGCGAGACCGGCATCAAGGTACTCGACCTGGAAATCCTCCGCCTCAAGCCTGAAACCTGTGTTGCCGATTTCGAAGCCATTCTGGCGGTGGGTGCCGAGCTGGGCGGGACCGAACTGCTGGTGGCCGGTAACGACCCGGACGAGGCACGCCTCACGGAGCGCTTTGCCGAACTGTGCGACCTGGCGGCGGGCTATGGTATCCATCCGCACCTGGAGTTCATGCCCTGGACTGACGCTCGCGACCTGCGCCAGGCCATGCGTGTGGTTGCCAACGCTGACCGGGCAAACGGCTGCGTTCTGGTGGACGCATTCCATTTCAACCGCTCCGCTTCCTCACTCGACGACCTGGCCCACCTGGCACCGCAGCGCATGCGCTATGCGCAGCTGTGCGACGTGGCCGGCCCGGTGCCGGACGACATGGACGAGATCCTGCGCCAGGCCCGCAACGAACGGCGCTTCCCAGGTGATGGCGATGCTGATTTGATCGGCCTGTTGCGTGGCTTGCCGGCCACCGTACCGTTGAGCCTGGAGATTCCGACTCGGCAGTTGCTGGAGCAGGGCGTGAGTGGCGAGCAGCGTGCGCGGATGGCGCTGGAGAAAGCCAAGGCGGTATTGGCGCGGGTTTGAGCTTCAAGGGCCGCTGTGCGGCGCAGAGAACAAAGATCGAAAGCGAGTCCCCACTCCTGTGGGAGCCGGCTTGCCGGCGATGCAGGCGCCGCGGTGTATGGCACCGGCTTCGCCGGTGTTCGCGGGTAAACCCGCTCCCACAGGTCCCTGCTAAATCTATTCGGTATGTGTTGTTCTGTGAAAGCTGGCTTGCCAGGCAAGGGCTGCAAAGCAGCGCATGACAGTAAACCTCAAGGCCGGTCCAAGTTAGGGCAAAGGTCCAATGGCCTGTCTGCAGGCAAAAAAAGAGGCTCCGAAGAGCCCCATAGAGGAAACCTGAAAGGCCTTTACGCGGCCTCGATCCCACGCGGCGCCATGAAGTACATCCACACCAGGGCAATGAAGTACATCACCGGAATCATGGTGAACAGCACCGCATAATTGTTGTGGGTGACCGTCAGCACGCTGCCGACGATCTGTGTCATGAACATGCCGCCGATGGCCGCGCACATGCTGCCAAAGCCGAACACCGTGCTCACCAGATGCTTGGGCGTGTAGTCCATGACCAGGCTCCAGATGTTCGCGGTCCAGGCCTGGTGCGCGCCGACCGCCACGGCGATGGCAAGCACCGCGACCCACAGGCCACTGGCGTGGGCAGCGAAGACCACGCTGACGATGGTGCAGGCAAAGATCAGCATCGAGATCAACCGGGCACGGGTGGCGCGCATGCCGCGGCCGATCAGCCAGGACGACAGAATGCCGCCGCCGATGCTGCCGAAGTCTGCGGTCAGCCAGATCAGGATCAACGGGATGCCCATCTGAGTGACGCTGATGCCCAGGTCGTACTGCTGGTTGAGAAACGGCGGCAGCCAGTACAGGTAAAACCAGAACACCGGCGCCGTGATCGAGTAGGCCACGGCAAAGGCCCAGGTGCCGCGCTGGCGCAGGATGCGGCTGAACGGCACCGGTTTGGCTTCGGGCTCCACGTCTTGCTGGATATAGTCCAGCTCGCTCTGGCGAACGTGCGGGTGCGCCTCAGGGTTGAAATACTTCAAACCCCACAACACCACCCAGACCAGGCCAAGGCTACCCATGGCGATGAACGCGGCCTGCCAGCCCCAGGCGGCGAGAATCAGCGGCAGCAGCGCCGGGGTGACCATGGCGCCGACGTTGGTGCCGGCGTTGAACAGGCCGGTGGCAATGGCGCGCTCGCCGGCGGGGAACCACAGGCGTGTGGTCTTTACACACGCCGGGTAGTTAGCCGCCTCGGTCAGGCCCAGAATGAAGCGGCAGACCATAAAGCCCGCTGCCGAGGTCGCCAGGCCATGGGCGCCGGTGGCCAGGCTCCACAGCAGTACGGCGCCGAAGAAGGCGTGTTTTACCCCGACTTTGTCGATCAGCCGGCCCTGCAGCACAAAGCCGATGGCATAGCCGACTTGGAACCAAAAGTTGATGTTGGCGTAGTCCATCGCCGTCCAGCCCATGTCCTTAGCGAGAACGGGCTGCATGATGCCGAGGGCGGCACGGTCGATGTAGTTCAGGGTGGTGGCGAAGAACACCAGGGCAAGCATGCCCCAGCGGGTCTTGCCGACGGCGAAGGCGCCGCGCACCTTGTCGCCGATGGATCCATGGGCGAGGCGGGGGCTGGCAGTGTCGAACTTGGAAGGGGTCATGTGAAGTCGTTTCTTGAAATTGTTTTGAACGGCAATGCGTCTGAAACGCGGTTTTGCCCAGGGCAAGGCTGGGCGCGCAAGGTCATTTATGGTGAGCAGTGAAGGGGGGAGCGTCAATTCAAAGATGGGGCTACTGTTCGATGATCGAACAAAAGTGACGCGGCATCTTCTGGCTGATTGCACAGTGCCATGCCTGCCAGGTAACCGAAGGTCATCCCAGGGCCAAGGGTGATACCGCCGCTGGGGTAGTGCCCGCCCATGATGCTGTGCATGTCGTTGCCGACCGCGAACAGGCCAGGTATTGGGCACTGCAGGCTGTCCATTACCTGAGCCGAAGCATCCGTGTGCAGGCCGGCGAAAGTGCCGAGGCTGCCCGGCAGCAGTTTTACCGCATGAAAGGGGCCGTGCAGCAGCGGCCGCAACGACGGATTGGGCACGTGCAACGGGTCGCCCTGCGCGCGGTTGTAGAGTGAGGCGCCACGCTGGAAGTCCGGATCCGTGCCATGCGCCGCATGGTGGTTGAAACGCGCCACGGTGCGCTGCAGGTGCGTTGCGTCGATCCCGCAGCGTGCGGCCAGTTGCGCCAGGGTAGGGCCGCTGAACAGGTAGCCACGGCGCTCATAGAAGCCGGCAGGGAAGGGGAACGGCTTGGCCCAGCCGATGCCATAGCGACGTTGCGCGACGTGGTCGCAGATCAACCAGGCCTCGGGCTCCTCACCGGGTGGCGTAGAGCTGAACAGCGCATTCATGAAGGCGTGGTAGCTGTCGGCCTCGTTGACGAACCGTCGACCGTCTCGGCGCACGGCAATGAATCCCGGCTTGGCGCGGTCGATCAGGTGCGGGAAGTGGCCGAGGCTGCCGTCGCTTCGCGGCACCAGTGAGACCGGCGCCCAGGCCCCGGCGTGGGCCGCCGTGGTGGCGACCTGTGCGCCGACCTCTTCGCCTAACCGCAGGCCGTCGCCACTGTTCTGTGGCGGCGCTGCGGAGTAATGGCGATCGCCCTCAGGGGCATGGGGTATCAGCTGGGCGATGCGCTGGCGGTCATGGGGGAACCCCCCGCAGGCCAGCACGACACCGCGTCGCGTACGGATCACCTGGCCATCGCTGAACTGCACGCCTGTGATACGCCCATCCCTCAGCAAGCCTGTGGCCTGCCGGTCATGCAACAGCGTCACGCCCAGGTCGAGGGCACTGCGCAGCAGGCGCGCCACCAACGCGTTGCCGTTGACCAGTTGCAGGCCGCGACGGTGCAGCAGCAAGTCGCGCCCATGGCGCAGCAGGCGTTTGCCCACGTGCCAGGCCGCCTTGGGTGAGCGGCTGGCGTTGAAGAAGGCGGCCATGTCTGCGCCACCGGCGATGCCCATGCCGGCCAGGCTGACGATATCCAGAGGTGGCCGTAGCCGGTGGATCCAGTGCCCGAGCAGGCGCCCGTCGAACGGCTGCGCACACAGGGATCGCCCGCCACGCGCACTGCCATCCCCCTCATGCATGTCGGGCATTTTCGTCCCGGACTGGAACTGCACGGCGGTATGTCGCTGGAAGAACGCCACCATCTCCGGTCCATGGCGCAAAAACGCCTGCTGGCGTGGGTCCAGTTTGGCGACGTGGGTCTGTGCGCGCAGGTAGCGTTCTGGCGCATCGTCGGCTTCGACGATGCCTTCGGCGATCGCCAGCGGGTTGCGGGGTATCCATAACCAGCCCCCCGACCAGGCGCTGGTACCGCCGAACTGGCTGGCCTTTTCCGCGACGATCACCTTAAGGCCGTGATGGGCGGCGGTTACTGCGGCAGCCAGGCCAGAGGCGCCGGAGCCGAGGACAAGTACGTCACATTCCAGGGGTTGCATGGAGGGGCTCCGGTCAGGTTGGAGGGGCAGTCAGTTACTGCAGCGGCGAAAAGCCGGTTGGCCGCATCAACCGCGACTGCAACCGTAACACTGCGCCCAGCTCGCGATTGCGCTGCGAGAACTCCGCCCAGCGCGGGTCCGCCGCCATCGCCGCGCGGCGCTGCATGCGGTCGTCGAGGCTGGTGTAGGCCCACAGGTGCACCACTTGGTTGACCTCGCCGAATTCACTGGTAAAGAAACCGACCAGCTTGCCCAGGTGCTCGCTCTGCACCGCCAGCGCGTGGCTTTGGTACAGGGCCAGCCAGTCGGCCATCTTCAGTGGGTCGAGGGTGTAGGTTCTCAGTTCGTAGTACATGCGTTTGTCTCCATAGGGTGGGCCTGCGCCTGCAGGCGGTTGGCAATATGGCTGGCGGCGATCCAGCCGAAGGTGAGGGCAGGGCCAAGGGTGATGCCTGGCCCGGGGTAGGTGCCGTTCATCAATGAGTTCATGTCGTTGCCCGTTGCATAAAGGCCGGCAACCGGCGTGCCGGCGCGGTTGAGCACGTTGGCATGAGCGTCGGTCACCAGGCCGCGTGCCGAGCCCAGGTCGCCGGTGTGGAGCTGGATGGCGTAGAACGGCGCCTTGACCAGGGGCGCGAGGCAGGGGTTGGGCGTGTGATGCGGGTCGCCCATGTAGCGGTTGTAGCTGTTGCCGCCTTTGTCGAATGCGCGGTCGATGCCGTTGCGGGCGTCGGCGTTGAAGCGCTCCAGCGTCGCCTGCAATGCCTGAGGGTCGACGCCGATGGCCTCGGCCAGGGCGCGGGGTGTGTCGGCGCGGTACAGGTAGCCGGCGTCGATCAGTGCCGCGTTGTTCACAGGTTTCGGGCGTGCCAGGCCCAGGCCGTAGCGGTTCATGGCCTCGGCGTCGCAGATCAGCCAGCAGGTGGTGAGGTTGCTGGCGAACATGGTCTGCACGAAGTGATGGTAGGAGTTCGACTCGTTGACGAAGCGCTGCCCGGCCGGGTTGATCGCGATCACCCCCGGTTTGGCACGGTCGGTGACCAGGTGCGGGAAGCGTTCGCGCTCACCATTGGCATGGCGCAACTCGGAAACGGGGGCCCAGAAGAAGTTGGCGGCCAGCCCCTCGCCGTGGGCAGCATCCACCGCTTCACCCAGGTGCAGCGCGGCGCCGTCATTGGTTGGCGGCGACATGGTCAGGTGCGGTGCATTAACGCCTGGGCGGTAGGCGGCAGCCAGTTCACCGGCTGCGAAGCCGCCCATGGCGCAGACCACGCCACCCCGCGCACGCACCTGCACGCGCCGGCCTTCATGCTGCACCACCACGCCGGTCACCGCGCCGTGCTCGACGATCAGCGCCTTAGCCTCGCTGCGCAGCCACAGTTGCGTGCCGTGGGCAAATGCCGTGGTGGCCAGGCGTGCAATCAGCGCATTGCCGGTGGTCAGGCGGGTGCCACGGTGGTGGCGAAGGCGGTCCAACGCATAGCGTGCCATCAGCTTCAGGCAATGCCACAGGGAGCGTGGTGATTTGCGCAGGCCAAGAAAATGCTGGATATCCACGCGGTTGACCATCATCCCGCCGAACAACAGCATGCCCGGCGGTGGCATTTTCAGGTCTTTGAAGCGCGGGCCGAGGCGGCGGCCGTCGTACTCGACCATTTCCAGTGCTCGGCCGAACTGGGTGGCGCCGGGCTCATCCGGGTAATAATCCGGCGAGTGCGGGCGCAGGGCATAGCGCAGTTCGGTGTGGCGCTCCAGCCAGCGCAGCGCTTCATGCCCGCGTGCAATGAAGGCGTCTACCAGCGGTGCGTTGTAGCCGGCACCAATCACGGTTTTCAGGTAGGTGCGCATGGCTTCGGGGGAGTCTTTGGCGCCGGCTGCACGGGCTTGATCGGTGCCATACACCCACGCCGCACCGCCGGAGATCGCCGACGTGCCGCCGAAAGTGTCGGCTTTCTCCACGACCAGTACTTTCAGGCCAAGGCTGGCAGCTGTGGCGGCGGCGGCAAAGCCCCCGGCACCACTGCCGAGGACCACCAAGTCGTACACCGGTTGCGCGTGTTCGGTAGTGGCCATGGCTCAGATCTCCAGCGGGGTGACGCCCATGAAGGCGCCGAGGTGGCCGAGTTGGGCGAAGGCCATCTGCGGGCCAGTCTGGACCGCACAGCCCCGGTCGCGTGCCTGCTGCAACAGCGGGGTGATTTCTGGCGAGGTGACCACGTCGGCAACCAACGTGGAGGGTTGCAGGGTTGTCAGCATCGGCGCCGGCAGCGGCAACTCATTGGTGCTGCCCATGCCGACCGGCGACGCGTTGACCACCAGGTCGAACGCTTCCAGCGAGCGGTAGTGGGTGGCGATTTCGAGACTGGGGAAGGCCGTGCCGAGTACTTCGCAAAGCGCCCCAACGCGGGTAGCGCTGGGGTCGCTGAGGATGATCTGGCGCACCCCCGCTTCGCCCAGTGCATAGGCAATTGCACTGCCCACCCCACCACAACCAATCACCAGCGCGCGTTTGCCTGCCGGTTGAAAGCCCTGTTTGCGTGCGGCGCCAAGAAAGCCTGCGCCGTCGACATTGTCGCCGAGCAGGCGGCCGTCACTGTGGCGGCGCACCACGTTGACCGAACCCAGTGCGGCGGCGCGTGCGCTGAGGCCGTCCAGGCGTGCGGCCAGTGCCTGTTTGTAAGGCACGGTGACCACGCATCCGCGTAGGTTCTGCCAGCCGCGCAGGCTGCCGACAAAGGCTTCCAGCGCAGTCTCTTGCAGGTCGATGGGGAGCATTGCCAGGTCGCAGCCGTTGCTGGCGAACCAGGTGTTGAAGTTTTCAGGCGATTTCACCTGGGCGATGGGTGAACCGACGATAGCGACCAGTTCTGTCGAACCCCGAATCATGCTGACCTCCGTGCTTGCTGTTGTTGTGCAGCAAGGGTGACCGGGTACAGGGCGCGGGGAAATGCGCTTGTCGGGCGGGTAGTGCGATAATCGCAGTCAGGTAGCGATTATTGGCGGGTAATACCAAAAAATGTCCGTCAGAAACACGCTCCCTCACTGTAGGAGCAGCCTTGTGCTGCGAAGAGGCCAGTAAAAACAGCGAAGATCGAGGGTGTTGCCACCGGCCTCTTCGCAGCACAAGGCTGCTCCTACCCGGGCTCGCGCATCACTGGAGAACCCCCATGGACAAACCCGATATCCACCCCCGCGACCTGATCGCGGGCTTGCAGAAAGGCCTGGCATTGATGCAGCTGTTCAGCGTCGATCAGCCACGCCTGACCGTGCCGCAGGCAGCCAGGCAATCGGGCCTTACCCCCAGTGCCGCGCGCCGCTTCCTGTTGACGTTGGTACACGAAGGCTTTGCCGACACCGACAGCCGCCAGTACTGGCTCACGCCCAAGACGTTGCGTATCGGCCAGGCCTACGTGGACTCGGCGCAGTTGCCGCGCATGCTGCGGCCCATCGTCGAGCAGGTGGCGCGGCAGACCCAGGAGCATGTCTCGGTCGGCACCCGTGACGGCGATGAAATCATCCACCTGGTGCGCAGCCGCTACAGCCACATCGCCTCGTTGTCGATCAGGCCCGGGTCGCGGGTGCCGATGTACTGCACCGCCGGCGGGCGAATCTGGCTGGCGGCACTGGAAGAGGCCGCGCTCAATGACTACTTCTCACGCAACCCGCTCCGTCCGCTCACGCCCTATACCCAGACTGAGCGGGTACTGTTGGAAGCTGAGCTGCAGCGCGTGCGCCAGCAGGGCTACTGCATCGTCGACCAGGAATACGAAATCGGCATGCGGGTGCTGGGGGTACCGCTCCTGGACCGTAGCGGCCTGCTGAAGGCGACCCTGACGATCACCACCCACGCCTCGCGGTTGAGCGTTGACGAGATACGGCTGCGCTACCTGCCACCGCTCTACGAGGCGCAGGCGTTGTTGAAGCCGGTGGTGGGCTGATTGTTGCGCTGTCAGCCAGCGGGCTACAGCTTGAACGTCAATTGTGGATAATGGGCCTAGCTGACGAGACTTATCGTCCCCGTCATATGCAGCAATCGCCTACGCTATGCTTCACAGCGTTTTTTTATATATAACAACAAGATAAGGATATTTCAGATGACGATCGAACGCCTGCACACTGACGCTCGCATGAGCCTTGTGGTCAAGCACCAAGGCACCGTGTACCTGTCCGGTGAGGTTGCCAACGATTTTGCGGGCGATGTGCAGCAGCAAACCCGTGAAACCTTGCAGAACATCGAGCGACTGCTCGACCAGGCCGGCACAGACAAGACACGGATTTTGTCCGCAACCCTTTACCTCAAAGACATCGATGCCGACTTCGCGGGCATGAATCAGGTGTGGGACCAGTGGTTGCCGCACGGGTGTGCGCCAGCGCGTGCGACAGTGCAAGCCAAATTGTATGACCCCGCCGTGCTGGTCGAAATTTCGATTATCGCAGCGCTCCCTGACGCGTAACGGCGTGCTCACAACCCAGCGCTAAGTGCAGCGCTGGCCCACAGCGCTGGACAATCTTCTACTGCCGAACGGAACTACCGCCCAGGCCACGCTTTCTCAAGGCTTGTTGCCTGCTTTCAAAGTGGCGCGATATTCGCATCCAAGTGAATAACGCTAGCCGCTTGCGAGCGCAGGGCGTTGTGTCGGGAAGCAGGAGGTAGACATGTCTGACAGGAGCAGCCTCAGGAGCAGAGCGACGGTGCTGTGCTTTCGCAGTGGCAAAATACTCCTGGTGCGTAGAAAGGCCGGGAAATGGGGCTTTCCGGGGGGCGGTGTGGGCACGAATGAGGCACCGTTGCACGCCGCCAGCCGAGAGCTGAAAGAGGAAACAGGGATTTGCCGTGAGCGCCTGGTGGCGCTGTGCACGCTGCAAGTCGGTAACACCCTCCATTACATTTTTACCCTTCAGCTGGACGATCAGGATAAACCGGTCCCGAAGAATGAGATCGTCGCTTGCAAGTGGATTGAGCGCGATGCACTGAATGCCTCCCTCCTAAAGCCCGCCGCTGCGGCACTGTTGCGTAGCGAACTGCCGGCGCTGTGTGCTTGACCCGAGTCACGCTAGCCGTCACGGCGTTTTCGGCCTGCTTCATAACGCGACAGAAGAGGCTGCACGCTTAACCCATGTACGACAATGCTCAGCGCCACTACCGACAGTGTGAGGTTGGTGATGGCCGCGGCATCGCTGGCGCTCAGGCCGTGGTTTACCGAGTAGAACAGGTAGTAAAGGCTGCCGATACCACGTATGCCGAACCAGCCCAGCATGCCGCGCTGGCGAAGGTCCAGCAGGCCACGCCCTGGGATGATCAGCGTACTCAATGGCCGAATGAACACGAACAGCGCCGCGCCTACGGTCAGTGCGCGCCAGTCCCAGTGCTCGATCAACACGACACCGAGCAAGGTCACCAGAAACACCTCCATCGCCCGCTCCACAAGCCCACCAAACGAGAGCATGTCGCCCAGCATGATGCCAGCTGCGACCTGGGTGTCTTCCAGCGCGGCTATATCGCCTTTGACCGCGTGCTCCGGGGCGACATGCTGGTGGCCGACCACAGGCTGCACAAGGTGTTCTGCAGGCGCTTGTGGGGTGGGGCTGGCGTGTACTTCGGCCTGTCGCAGGCCCAGCCCGGCAGCGAACACGGCGAGAAACCCATAGCCATGGATCAGGTCGGCGACCACATAAGCCATCGCGATCAGCGCCAGCGCCAGGTAGTCGTTGGGCGAGAGGGTGCTGTCCTCGTGCCGGGTGCGCAGGTACAGGGTCAGGTGCCCTAGGCCGCGCCCCATCCAGTAGCCACTGAGCAAGCCGGCGGGCACCGCCCACAGCACGTCTTGCCACAGCCAGTCAGTCAGCCATTGGCTGCCTGCTGCGCCCTGCACAAGCAGCAAGCCCAGGATGACGAACGGAAAGGCGACTCCATCGTTGAGCCCTGCCTCACCCGACAGGCTGAAGCGCACGCGGTCGTAGTCCTGCGCGTCATTGACCTGGACCAAGGTGGCCAGCACCGGATCGGTCGGGGCAAGGATGGCGCCAATCAACACCGACACCCCCCAGCCCAGGTTCAGGCCGTAATGCAGCACCAAGCTGACCCCGGCGATGCAAGCCAGCATGACCGGCCCAGCCAGGAAAACCGCCACCCGCCAGCTGCGGCTGCTCAGCGGCAGGCGCAGCTTGAGGCCGCTGACGAACAGCGAAAACAGCACGGCGACCTCGGTCAGGTGCTCCATCCAGCCGTGCGCATCGGGCAGCTCGAGTTGCAGCAAGCCGAGGCCACCGGGGCCCAGCGCGACGCCCAGGGCCAGGCACACGACCGAGGTCGTGACCGGGATCCAGCGCAGGTAAGAGGAGGTCAACGCCAGCAGCAACAAGACTGCGCCGAGCATGGCCACCCAGACGATGAAGCTCATGTGCGCAGTGCCTCCACGGCGTCGGGCTCTGGGGCTGGCGCAGGCAGGCAGCTTTGCTAGCCACCGACTGGGTCAGACACTCAGTCTAGTCGTCGCCCGAACTGACGCAGGTGACAAGGCGGCCGGCGACCCTGCCTCAGGCTCGCGCATTGTTGGCCGCACCGGCAGTACTGCGGCCTGTAGCTGCTTGCCAACGGCGTGATCGAACGAAAGCCTACCGTCTATCTGACGCTCCTCGATGATACGCCCGGCGTCCAACACGACCACCCGCTGGCAGAAGTAGCGCACCAGGCTCAGGTCATGGGTGATCAGCAAGAACGCGGTGCCGTGCTCGCGTCGAAGTGCATCCAGGCGCTGCAGCAGTTGCAGTTGCAACACCCGGTCCAGGTTTGACAAGGCCTCGTCCAGTATCACCAGTTTGGGTGAGATGGCCAGCGCGCGGGCGATATTGGCGCGCTGCAGCTGGCCGCCACTGAATTGGTGCGGCAGGCGCTCGGCATGCTCGCTGCGCAGGCCCATGTGCTCTAGTAGCTCCACGGTACGGGCGTTGCGTGCAGCTTCGTCCAGCTCGCTCAGGTGACGCAACGGCTCGGCAATGCTCCAGCCGATGCTGCGTTGCGGGTTGAACGCGCTGGGCGCGTCCTGGAGTACCAACTGAACGGCGCGCAAGAAAGCACGGGCCTCACCGCCGCGCAGTCGGCTGACCTCTTGGCCGGCAAATGTCACCTGGCCACACGCGGGTTTCTCCAGGCCCAGCAGTAACCGGGCAAGCGTGCTCTTGCCGCTGCCGCTGCTGCCGAGCAGGCCGAGCGACTCACCGGGCTGCAGCTCAAGCTCAATGCCGTCGAGCACCTGCAGCCAGCCGCGTCTGCTCAGTAGCCCTCCGGAACGGTAGCCATGCCCGAGTTGGTTAACGTGCAGCAGGCTCATGGCTGGCTCCCGTTTAGTAGCTGATGGGCTTCAAGCAGGGTGCGGGCGGTGGCGCTGGCTGGTTGATCTAACAGGCCATGCACTGTTTGCCGCTCGACGACGCGCCCCGCTTCCATCACCGCGACATGGTCGGCGCAGCGGGCAACCACCCCCATGTCATGGGTCACCAGCAGCACGCCAAGCTTGTGCTGTTGCACCAGTTTCATGAGCAGGTCGAGAAAGCGCGCCTGGCTCACGGCGTCGAGGTCGCTGGTGGGCTCGTCCGCCAGCAGAAAGGGGCTTTCGGCCATGAGCGCAAGGGCGATCATCATACGCTGCAACATGCCACCGCTGAGCTGGAACGCGAACGACTGCAGGACCCGACTGCGGTCATCCAACCCCACGGCCTCCAGGCATTCATCCATCCGCGTACGTGCAGCGCTGCCGACGACCCCTCGCAGTTTCAGGGTTTCCTGGGCATGGCTAGCCATGTTGCGCACAGGGTTGAATGCACTGCGTGGGTTCTGCAGGATCAGGCTGGCAAGTTGCCCACGCACCTGATCGGCCGCCAATGGCTTGCCATCGTGCAGCAACTGGCCGCGTGTACGGCGCAGGCCTGGCGGCAGTACGTCAAGCAAGCCCAGGCAACTGAGCGATTTGCCCGATCCGCTGTGACCGACCAGGGCACAGACTTCACCGCGGCGCAGTTGCAGGTCTACGTCGTCCACCAACACGCCAGCACGCCCTTCGATACACAGGCCTTTGAGCTGTAACGTCGACACGGGCATTCAATGAGCCTCCTGGGTTGGGTCCAAGCGATCACGCAACGCATCGCCCAGCAGGTTGAACGCCATTACCGAGAAGAAGATCATCATCCCGGGCAACAGCAGCAGTTGCGGCTGGGTCCAGATGAACTCCTTGGCATCGTTGATCATCACCCCCCATTCGGCACTGGGCGGGGTGACGCCAAGGCCGAGGAAGGACAGCCCCGAGACATGCAGCATCATGTGCCCGATGTCCATCGTGGCCAGCACCAGCAACGGGCCTGCAATGTTCGGCAGCACATGCTGGCGCAGCCGCGCCCAACGTGAGGCACCGGCCAGGCGTGATGCCATCACGTATTCGCGGCCGCGTTGGGCGATGACCATGCCGCGCACCATGCGCGCATACCATGCCCAGTGCGACAGGGCGATGGCAATGATCACGTTGCTCAGGCCAGTACCCAGCAGGGTGACGAAGAAAAACGCCAGCACCAGCGTGGGGAAGGTCATGAACATGTCGCACAGGCGCATCAGCAGCAGGTCGACCTTGCCACCGACAAACCCGGACACCCCGCCCACCAGCAAGCCCAGAAACAGCACCAGCGCCAGTGTCAGCACTACGCTGCCCAGCGACAGCCGTGTGCCGACGATCAACCGGGACAGCACGTCGCGGCCAAGGTGGTCGGTGCCCAGCCAGTGGCTGCTGTCCGGTGGCATCAGGCGTCGGCCGAGGTCGACCAGGTCCGGGTCGTGCGGGGCAAGCCATTGGCCAAACACGGCCAACATGCAGAGCACGCTGACCAGTACCAGCCCTGCAATCAGGTTGGCCTGGCCGGCCAGCGTAGCGCGACGGAAGATGGCCAGTACACTCATGCGTCGACCCCATCAAGACGGCTGCGAGGGTCGAGCCAGGCATAACAGACATCCACCACCAGATTGCAGACCATCAGCAGGCCTGTCAGCAGCAGGGTGAAGCACTGCATGACCGGAAAGTCGCGGTTGAGCACCGCCGACACCGCGAAGCGGCCGACGCCGGGCCAGGCGAAGATGGTCTCGATTACCAGTGCCCCGCCGATCAATTCCCCAATGTGCATACCGGTGGCCGTGACGAAGGGTAGCCAGGCGTTGCGCAGCACGTGGTCACGCCATACCCGGCGCTCGGGCAGCCCGCGGGCACGGGCGTAGGTAACATAACGCTGGCCGCTGGCCTCCAGCAGGCTTGCCCGCAGCAGGCGGGCGTTGATCGACATCGACATCAGGGCAATCGCCAGTACCGGCATCACCAGATGCCCGGCACTGCCGCGTCCCAGTGGCGGTAGCCAGCCCAGCCAAAGGGAAAACAGCGCAATCAGCAGAAACGCCAACCAGAAGTTGGGCATCGAGACACCCAGGAACGTCACCGCGCGGACGGCGTGATCGGGCCAGCGCCCTTGCCAGCGCGCAGCCACCAGGCCAAGCGGAATCGACAGCAGCAGGGTGCAGGCCAGGGCCAGGCCGCCCAGTTGCAAGGTGGCGGGCAGGTAGTAAAGGAGATCGTCGAGCACCGGCCGCCCCGTGAGGTATGAAATACCGAAGTCCAGCTGCACGGCCTTCCCGAGCCAGGTCAGGTACTGCTCAAACAACGGCCGGTCGAGGCCCAAGGTATGGCGGACTTCGGCAATGGCCGCGTCAGTCGGCGGGATGTGCGACAGGCGAAGGTAGTCCAGGGCCGGGTCGGTGCTGCCCAGGTGCAGCAGCACGAAGACCAGCAGTGAAACCCCGAGCATTACCGGTACCAGCAGTGCCAGCCGCAGCAGGATATAGCGCAGCATGTCAGTCTCCCTGCTTCGGTGTCATGGCTTCGAACGGCACGTCGAACAGCGTGCTGCCGAATTGCACATGGGCAACGGAGTCGCGGCGAACACTGATGGCGGTAAGGTAGGAAATCGGCAGGTACACGGCTTGCTCATGCAAGGAGGTGAGGATGAACCGGTACTGTTCGGCGCGTTGCTGCGCGTCGGTACTTGCCAGTACCTGGCCAATGCGTCGGTCCAGTTCGTCCTTGATCGCCAAACCGCGCTGTGCCATGTAGTCGGCATGGCCGGCATAGCGCATGGAGCTGACAAAAGAGTGCGGGTCGTAGGGCGCTCCCCAGGTGTCGGCGAAGATCATGCCGAAGTCGCCATCGCGCTGGCGCCGGACCAGCCCACCTTCTTCGACCGCGCGCAATTCGATGCGCATGCCGACGTTAGCCAGCTCGCCTTGCAGCACTTCGGCCAGGCTCTTCTGCAGTGCGCTGGTGCCGAGGAACACCAGTTCGATCGACAGCGGTTCACCGGCCTTGCTACGTACCGTTGCGCCTGCCGTCAGGGTCCAGCCGGCAGCGTCAAGTTCGCGGGCGGCTTGGGCAGGGTCGTAGGCGTAGGGTTTCAGGCCGATGTCGGCATAGGGCATGTTGCTGGCGAACAGGGTATCGGCACGGGGCTCGAGGCCATACAGAATCTTGTCGATGATGGCCTGCTTGTTCACCGCTTGGTTGATCGCTTGACGCACGGCCAGGTCACGGGTGGCGCCATGCCCGGTGTTCATCGCCAGGGTGCGGGTAGCCAGCGGTGCCGAGAGGGCGGTGGCGAAGCCTTGGTCGCGCAGGCGCACGAACGTGCCGGCGGTAATCTCGCCGGCGGCCCCTTGAATCAGCTCGAGCTCGCCGGCCTGCAGGGCCATCGCGCGGCTGTTGGGATCAGGGATGACGTTTACCAGTACCTCGCCATAGGCCGGCTTTGTGCCCCAGTAAAAGGGGTTGCGGGCAAAGCGGTCATACTCGCCCAAGCGCGATTCGACGCGCATCCATGGGCCGGTGCCGGCGGGTTCGCCAGGTTTGGCCTGTGGGGACCCGAAGCGCAGCGGGCGCACTTGGGCCAGTTCCATCAGCGTTGGGTAGTACGGGTGCTTGAGCACCAGGCGCAAGGTCAGCCGGTCAGGGGCCTCGATGTGGTCGAGGGTGGTGACCAGCTCCATCCAGCGATGGCGTTGGCTATTGGCAAGGACGGCATCCAGGTTGGCCTTGGCAGCTGCAGCGTCGAATGGCGTGCCGTCACTGAAGCGCACGCCATCTCGCAAGGTGAAGGTGTAGGTCTTGCCATCGTCGGAGACTTGCCAAGCCTGTGCCAACCACGGCTCTACAGTGCCCGCCGAGTTGTAACGCACCAGCGGTTCATACACCATGGCCTGGGCGTACATCTGATTGGGCGAGTAGCCGCGTGGGTCGAGTGGGCCTGCGTTAACGGGCCAGGAATACACCAGCGTCGGGCTTTGTTGGGGTGTGCTGTCTGCGTGTGCGCAGAGGCTCGCGGCGACCATGAGAATGCCCCAGAGGGCGGGCTTTCGTTTAGCTGACTGCTGCTTCACACGGGGTCCCCACTTCGACGGAGGCGTAAGGCTAAAGAGTGGTGGGAATGATGTCCATGCAAAAACTTCTTACTGAACGTTACAAAATGCCGCGCCAGAAAAGGCAGTAGAAAGCCCTGGCGATGATTGAACCGTGACGCGTTCGCCCAGGGCCTGAAGTGGCGAGCTCAGGCGACCTGTTTGCCACAAGCCGGTTGACGCAGCGGCCTTTTGATGGTCATCTGCGCGCCTGTTTCAGGTGCCCCCTGCCGCCGTGCATGGGGTGAAACGGGAAGCCGGTTCGTCATCGTTCGATGATCAGTCCGGCGCTGCCCCCGCAACGGTATGCGAGCGAAGCATTCAAGACACCACTGTGCCCTGGCATGGGAAGGTGAAGGCTTCATGACCCTCGCGAGCCCGGAGACCGGCCTGAAGCATCGTTTGGCAAACCCGCGGTGGGCGGGCGCAGGCCGGTTTCCGTGGGCGTGCTCGTCCGCGATTCCTCTTTGCGTTGTTCCCTCCGGGATTCTTTCATTCCTGCTTCAAGTGGAACGACATGTCCCGTTATTCGCTGTTCAGTTCTCTGCCAGGTACGCTGCTGCACGCCAGCCTGGTGCCCTGTGTGTTTCTCTCTGTTGCCGCCCACGCCGCCGAGGCGGACAACGCCTTGGCGCTACCGGCCACGGACATTACCGGCACGGCCGAGCACAACCCTCAGCCCGGCCTGCATACCCCAGGCACCAGTGGTTCGCGGCTTGGCCTGACGCCGCTGGAAACCCCGGCCAGCGTGACCAGTATCAGTGCCGAGCAAATCCTCACGCGCAACAATGCCACGGTGCAGGACGCAGTCACCCGTTCACCCGGCATCACCTTCATCGGCACCCCTGGCAACGGCGGCACGGCCTTGTCGGCCCGCGGCTTCACCGGGCACAGCTCGACCATGCAGTTGTACGACGGTACCCGGCTTTACGTGGGCGCCGGCACCGTGACCTTCCCGGTCGATACCTGGTCGGTCGAGCGCATCGATGTGCTGCGCGGCCCGGCCTCGGTGCTGTACGGGGAGGGCGCTACCGGTGCGGTGGTCAACGTCGTGCCGAAGAAGCCCTTTGAAGGCGAAATCCGCAATCACCTGCGCCTGGGCTACGGCTCGGATGACCGTCGGCAGATGGCCCTGGACAGCGGCGGCTCGCTGACCGACACCTTGAGCTACCGCCTGAACCTCAACAAGCTGGCCAGCAACGGCTGGGTCGATCGGGGCGATTCGCAGAGCCTCGCCATCAGCGGCGCGCTGCGCTGGCAGCCCAGCGATGAACTGAGCTTCACCCTCAGCCACGACTACGGAGACCAAGACCCGCAGCAGTACATGGGGACGCCGTTGGTGGACGGGCATTACCGCGAGTCGCTGCGCGATCACAACTACAACGTCGACAACGCCGAAGTGCATTACAACGACCAGTCGACGCGGCTGGTCACCGACTGGGTGATCAACGACAACCTCACCGCCAGCAACCAGCTGTACTTCCTCAAGGCCCAGCGCCGCTGGCGCAACGCCGAGACCTACACCTGGCTGCCAGGCGACCAGGTGCGGCGCAGCAGCTTCATCAGCATCAAGCAGACCCAGGAACAGCTCGGCGATCGCCAGTCGTTCACCCTGCAACACCCACTGTTCGGCCTGGACAGCCAGACCGTGGTGGGCGCCGACTACAACACGATCCGTTTCGTGCGCAAGCACGACTTCGGCAACACCCTGACCGATACCGTGCCGTTGTCCGGTTCCGGTGGGGGCGAGTACATCAGCGACGACCCTTACCGCTCGCGCGAGGCCAACCAGGCCAAGCAATTCTCGCTGTTCGCCGAAAACCGCACGCAACTCACCGAGCGCCTGTCGTTGATCACCGGTGCACGCCGCGACCAGGTGCACCTGAACCGCGACGACCTGGATGCCGATACCCGCACCGATCGCAGCTTGTCTGGCGACAACTGGCGCGCCGGCCTGGTGTTCGCGCTGACCGAGGACCTGTCGGTTTATGGCCAGTACGCCACCAGTACCGAAGGTGTGAGCAACCTGCTCACCCTCAACGCCGCGCAGCAGCAATGGGACCTGAGCACCGCCAAACAGACCGAAGCCGGCATCAAGCACAGGCTGCCTGACGGGCGAGGCGAGTGGACGCTGGCGGCGTATCACATCGTCAAGAAAAAGCTGCTGAGCACCGACCCGCTCAACCCCACGCTGCAACAGCAGGTCGGCCAACAGTCGTCGGACGGTATCGAGGCCACCCTCGAACTGCGCCTGCCATACGACGTGCAGCTGTCGGCCAACGCCGCCTGGGTGCGCGCGGAGTATGACGAGTTTGCCAGTGGCGCCAACGACTACTCCGGCAACCAGCCGATCAACGTGCCGCGCCGCTCCGCCAACCTGTGGTTGAGCAAAGACTTCGGCCAACGCTTCAGTGCCGGCGCCGGGGCGCGCTATGTCGACAGCCGCTACGCCGACAACGCCAACACCGTCGAGGTGCCCAGCTACACCGTGGTTGACGCCAACATCGACTGGCACGTGCAACCGGACCTGACCCTGGGCCTGCAGTTGAACAACCTGTTCGACCGCCAGTACGTCACCACCACGGGTAACAACGGCCGGCAGTGGTACCTGGGCGAACCGCGTTCGTTCTTCGTCACGGCTGACTACAGCTTCTGAGCCTGTCGCACCGGCCCCTGGCCGGTGCTTCCTGGAGGTGATGCCCATGACGCAACTGCACATCGAGGCCCTGGACTGGGCCCTGCTTGAACGGGGACAGCCGCCGCGCCCGCTGCTGCAGGGAGTGGAACTGCGGGTGGAACAGGGCGAGTTCGTCGGCTTGATCGGCCCCAATGGCAGCGGCAAGACCAGCCTGCTGCGGTGCGCCTACCGCGCCAACGAACCTGCCGAGGGCCGTGTGCGCCTTGGCGGTGATGACCTTTGGCAACGCAGCGCACGCTGGAGCGCACAACGCATCGCGGTGGTGCTGCAGGAGTTTCCCGACGCGTTTGGCTTGAGCGTTGGCGACATCGTTGCGATGGGGCGCGCACCGCACAAGGGCTTGTTCGACGGCGACACGGCCGAGGACGCCCGGCAAGTGGCCCAGGCACTGGCGCAAGTTGGCCTTGCCGGCGAGGGCGAACGGGCCTTTGCCAGCCTGTCTGGCGGCGAGAAACAGCGCGTGCTGCTGGCCCGGGCGCTGGTGCAGACGCCACAGCTGCTGCTACTCGACGAGCCAACCAACCACCTCGACCCACGCTACCAGCTGGAGCTGCTTCAGCACCTGCGTGGCCTGGGCCTGAGCATTCTGGCCAGCCTCCACGACCTCAACCTGGCGGCTGCGTTTTGCGATCGGCTGTACGTCATCGACGGCGGGCGCATCGTCGCCTGTGGTACGCCACAGCAGGTGCTGACCCCCGCGCTGCTGCTGCAGGTATTCGGCGTCGAGGCGCTGGTCGACCCGCATCCCCTGCATCCCTACCCACGCATTACCTGGATCACTCGACCATGACCGTCCGCTACCTGATTGGCCTGCTGGCACTGCTGACCGCGCTGCCGGCGATGGCCAGCGATTTCCCCCTGAGCGTGCGCAGCTGTGACCGCAACATAACGTTCACCCAGCCACCGCAGCGGGTCGTGGTGCACGACGTGAACATGACCGCCATGCTGCTGCACCTGGGACTGGGCGAGCACATCATCGGCTACACCGGCTTCACTGCCAGCAAGCACCGCGACCCGTGGGTGGATGCAGCGCTGCAGGGCGTACCACCGCTGGCCAGCCGTTACCCCGCCATCGAAACCTTGCTGGCGGCTGAAACCGACCTGTTCTTTGCCGGCTGGAACTACGGCATGCAGGTCGGTGGGCCAGTCACGCCCAGCACCCTCGCGCCGTTCGGTATCCCGGTGTACGAGCTGAGCGAGTCGTGTTCGTGGGTCATGGCCCAGCAACGGGCCAGCCTGGATGACGTTTATCGCGACCTGGGCAATCTAGGCCGGATTTTTTCCGTCGAGCCCCAGGCCGACGCCTTGATCGCGAACATGCGCACGCGCATCGGTGACGTGCAGCGCCGGGTCGAACACGCGCAGCCTGCACCCCGTGTGTTTCTGTACGACAGTGGCGAAGACCGCCCGACCACCTCGGGAAGGCTGGGCGTACCCCAGGCTTTGATCGAGGCGGCAGGCGGTCGTAATGTGATGGAAGACGTGTCTGCCAGTTGGACCCAGGTTAACTGGGAGAGTGTGGTGGAGCGCGACCCGCAAGTCATCCTGATCGTCGACTATGGCCCTAGCACCTGGCAGCAGAAGCGCGATTTCTTGCTGCGCCAGCCGGCGTTGAAAGACGTGCAGGCGATTCGTGAGCAGCGCTTCATTGTGCTGACTTACCTGGAGGTAACGCCCGCTGTCGAGAACGCCCGGGCCATCGAGAAGCTGGCTGCTGCCCTGCATCCGCAGCTGTTCCAAGGTGCCGTTCAATGAGGGTCGGGCACAGCCCTGTGGCCTACCGGTGGTTGATCGTGATGCTGACAGCATTGTTGCTGGTGTCGTGCCTGATCGCCCTGGCATTCGGCCCCGCATCGGTACCGCTGGGCCACGTGGCCGGGATCGTCGGCCAGCAACTGGGCATCGCCGGGTCAGGCGAGTGGTCCCAGAGCCAGGCGCAGATCGTCTGGCTGATTCGCGCCCCCCGGGTTTTACTGGGGGCCTTGGTGGGGGCAGGCTTGGCGCTGGTCGGCACGGCGTTGCAGGCCGTAACCCGCAACCCCCTGGCAGACCCGCACCTGCTGGGCGTCAGCTCCGGCGCGGCGTTGGGGGCGGTGTTGGTGATGCTCTACCTCGGCGAATTCATCGGCGCCTTCAGCCTGCCGTTGGCGGCGTTCATGGGCGCGGCGGCGAGCATGCTGCTGGTGATCGCGGTGGCGCGGCGCCATGGCCGCATGGAAAGCGACCGCCTGCTGCTGGCGGGCGTCGCCGTGTCGTTCGTGTTGATGGCCGTGGTCAACCTGCTGCTGTACACGGGCGATCAGCACGCCGCCGCCTCGGTGGTGTTCTGGATGCTGGGAGGCTTGGGGGCGGCGCGTTGGCATGTCCTCTGGTTGCCGGCGCTTTGCGTGGTGCTGGGGCTGGTTGCCTTGCAGGTCATGGGGCGCGGGCTGAATGCGCTGATGAGCGGTGAGCAGACCGCAGTGAGCCTGGGTTTCAGCGGCCGACGCCTGCGCCTGCAGGTGTTCACCTGCACCTCGTTGCTGACCGGTGTACTGGTGTCGCTCTCCGGTGCCATCGGCTTCGTCGGCTTGATGGTGCCGCACATGGCGCGGGCGCTGGTGGGTGCGGAAAACCGCCGGCTGATGCCGATGAGCGCACTGCTGGGGGGGATTTTCCTGGTCTGGGTAGACGTGGCTGCACGCACCCTGATCGCCCCGCAAGACCTGCCGATCGGCATTGCGACCGCGGCGCTTGGCGGGCTGTTTTTCATTGCCCTGCTCAAGCGCTGAACGGCGGTGGCAAGCGCCCGCTAGGGCTGCAGGAAATCAGTGACCACGTTGGCGAACGCTTCTGGCTGGTCGAGCATGACGAAGTGGAAGCTATCGTCAATGCGCGTGAAGTTGATGTGCGGAGTGTTGGCATAGGCGTTGCGAAAGGTCGCCTCGACATTGGCCGCGGGGATGCCGTACACCGGGTCATAGGCATAGACGACCTCGACCGGCACCTGGATGCGATCAAGCTCTGGGCGCAGGTCGGTGGTCATCAGTTCGTAAGTGGCTTGCGCCGTGGTCTGCCGATCCGAGCTTGTCGCCGCCGCAAGCAGCGCAGGCCGGGCTGCTTCGCTTTTTACCAGGCGGGCAACGGATACACGCTGCAGGGCTTCAGCCTGCTCAGGCGTTGACGCCAGCAGCGAATCGCGGAATGCAGCCGCCTGCGGTTCGGCTGTCTCGCGGGTTGCGAAAGGGTTCATGAGCAGTGTGTAGAAGGGCAGGGCGTCGACGACCATCAGCCGCGCGACCTGATCGGGGTGACGCGCGCCGAGCATCAGCGCCACCTCACCACCCAACGAGTGACCAATGATGACCGGGGCCTTGAGGTGCTGGGTGCGGATGTAGTCAGCGATGGCCTCGGCCGTCGGCGCCACGACTTCTCCACGCGAGTCGGACACCGCAGGTGCGCCGGCGAAACCTGCGACCTGTACTAGATGAAGGCGGTGGCTGCGCTGCAAGCGGGTGGCCAGATCACGCCAGACCTCGCGGGAAGACGCCAAACCTGGGATCAAGATCACATCTGGGCCGCTGCCTTCGACCGTTACCGAAATGCGGTCTTTGTTCACCTGTGCGGGCGTCACAGGTGCCGGCTGGGTGGCCGATGCCGGGGCTGACAGCAACGTGAACGCGGCGCCGAATGCCGCGAGGAGGGTGCGTGTACGCATGACATTTTCCTTTTGTCGTTCGCCGTCCGCTAGCGCCAACGGGTTGAAACCGCTGAAGGATACCATCCAGCCTGTCTAATTCGCCTGCGGTGGCTATCTGATTCGAAGCGTCTGTACGGTAGCGCACAGACCGCTTGCGCCATTGCGTACAGGCTTTAACGGTCTGCATCCCAGGTGCAGCCGCTGTGAGGTTTCACTCAAGGCGAACGGATATGGCGGATAAATACGTTGGGAAAAAAGTCGGGGTGGGTACGGATAATGTGGTCTACGTGATCAACATTTATCAGGATGAGACCGTTGAGCGCTCGCCCAATGGAATGATTCGGCATGAAGGTCCGGTGCATTTTGAAATGCAATCCGGTGGGGCGGTGCGGCAGATATCGGAATCCGAGTACGAAATCGCTAGCACGGGCGTGAGGGTCAGTGTGCAGGAAGGTGACAGCTAAACAGCACAACCTCACAGGCTGTTTACGCTCGGGACCATACCTGCGCGGGCTTCAGGTTAATGAAATCGCGCAGGCATCTCAGCCCGGTCAGGCGGCTCCCTTGGCCTGTTGTTCCAGGTGCACCTGCAAGGTCGGGTCGATTTGCAGAGCGCTGGCCAGTTCATCAAGGTAGGCCCGCTCTGCGGCCTGCTGGTGATCCACCAGCATCACACTGGCCAGGTACATCTCCGCGGCCATGGCCGGGTCCTGTGCCGACTGTGCCACTTCGGCAGCGTCGAGGGGTTTGCTGACTTCGTCATCCAGCCATTGCTGCAGTTGCGGGTCGCCGGTGTGGCGTTTGATTTCTGCGTAGATCAACTGTTCTTCTTGCTCGTCGATGCGCCCATCAGCCTTGGCTGCCGCAATCAGCGCGCGCAAGATTGCATGGCTGTGGCCCTCGGCCTCGAGGCCGGACAATTGATCGACAGTACGCACGGCCTGTTGCGGGGCTGCTGCCTGGCTGCGCTGCCAGCTTTGATAGGCCTGGAACGCCATCATGCCCAGCGACGCCAGGGCCGCGTAATTGGTGCCACCCGTGGCGCGCCCCTGGCTAACGCCGCCAGCGCTGCCGCCACCCCGCAACAGGCCGCCCAGTAGACCGCCAAGGCCACCACCGCCACCCGCGGCGCTGCCGCCGTTAAGCAGACCACCCAGCAAGCCGCCTAAACCGCCCAGGCCATCTTGTGATGACAGGCCGCCGCTGCCTTGTTGCGCTTGCGAGCCTTGCCCGGCCCGAAGTAACTGTTCGAGAAGATCACTGGTGTTCATGGCCCCGCCCTCGGTCGGTAGTCGTTGACCAGACATGCAACGATAGCCCCCTCAAGGCGATTCGCCATGACCGTTTGGCCGACGGCTAAGCGTTACTTAGCCAGGTTTGCCCCGAGCTACCCCGATCAATCTTCTCATTTGCCAAGGCTTAGGACTGGGTCCATACCAATGACATCTCTGCCAAAGGAGTCACCGCATGTCAAAGCTCTATCCAAGTATTGATCCTGAGGGGCTGGTTGAGTATTCGGTGGTCTACACCGACCGCTCGCTCAATCATATGTCGCAGGCATTTCAAGGCGTGATGAAGAACATTTCCAGCACCCTGAAACAGGTCTATAACGCCCAGGCTGTTGCAGTAGTGCCGGGTAGCGGTACATTCGGCATGGAATCGGTCGCGCGACAGTTTGCCACCGGCCAGCAGTGCCTGGTGATCCGCAACGGTTGGTTCAGTTATCGCTGGAGCCAGATCCTTGAGATGGGCAACATTCCGGCGGCTACCACGGTGCTCAAAGCCCGACCGATCGACTCGGGTCGCCAGCCAGCCTACGCGCCCCCGCCTCTGGACGAAGTGTTGGCGACCATTGAGGCGCACAAGCCGCAGCTTGTCTTTGCACCACACGTTGAAACGTCATCCGGGATTATCCTGCCCGACGATTACTTGCGGGCCATTGGCGACGCTGTGCATGCAGTGGGGGGGCTGTTCGTACTGGACTGCATCGCCTCAGGCACGCTTTGGGTGGATATGGACAAGTGCGCAGTCGACCTGCTGATCAGCGCACCGCAGAAAGGTTGGAGCGCCTCCCCGTGCTGCGCGCTGGTGATGCTCAGTGCTTTGGCCCTCGAACGCATCGAGCAGACGCAAAGCAGCAGCTTTGCCTGCGACCTGAAAAAGTGGCTTCAGATCATGCAGGCATACGAACAGGGCGGACATGCTTACCACGCGACCATGCCCAGCGATTCTCTCGCGCGATTCAACGACGTGATGAACGAGATGCAAGCCTACGGTTTCGACAAGGTGCGCGGTGAACAACAGGCGCTGGGCGATCAAGTCCGCGCCATGTTGACCGGCAGAGGCATCAAAAGCGTGGCCGCAGCCGGCTTTCAGGCCCCGGGTGTAGTGGTGAGCTACACCGATGATCCCGACATCAAGAACGGTAAGAAATTTGCAGAACACGGCCTACAGATAGCCGCCGGAGTGCCGTTGCAATGTGATGAACCGGCCGACTTCCAGACCTTCCGTATCGGTCTGTTCGGGCTCGAAAAACTGCGCAATATCGAGCGCACGGTCAGCACCCTTGAACGGGCGCTGGACGAAGTGATGGTGAACTGAGCCCTGCTTTTGACTGCAGCGGCTACGGCTGTCAGCTAGGAGTCGAAAGCAGACGATCGTGAATGGCCGTTATCGACCCCAAGCTGCCAGTCGTGCCTGAGGTGATCTTTGTGGGAGCGGGTTTACCCGCGAACACGTGCGAAGCCCGTGCCATCCTTCGCGTTGCCTGCTTTGGGGGTAACCCCGCACACAGGGTTCGCGCCGGCCTCGGAAAATGAGCAATAGCAGTACTTTCGCAATGGTAGCTATGGTCCGGTTAGCGCCTCTGCGTCGAACTGACCATCCTTGTCCTCCCTCACAAGGAGGACAAGCCATGAATACAACTCGACCTGCAGCCATCAGCCTTGGAACAAAGGAAAATTGGTCGGGCAAACAGCTCCGCTCCGACTGAAAGACATCTGGGCCATTCGGGTAAGGCTTCAAATCGCAAAGGCCGGATACATCAAGCCCACCCCGCTACCAGGCTTGTGCTTACCACGAGAGCAAGAATACGGGACGCAGGCATGACGTATCTCTAGAGCTAATACAGGTAGTGACCATGATGTATATTAGTCACAATCTGTCAATCAGTTCGCCACGGAGTTAAGCTTTGGTCATGAATGAAGATATGAACACCTCGACCCTACGTGGCCCGCTGGATCATGAGATCCGCGACCAGATCATCAACGCGGCGACGCAGCATTTCGGCCATTACGGTTACGAAAAGACCACCGTCTCGGACCTCGCCAAGGCGATCGGTTTCTCCAAGGCCTACATCTATAAATTCTTCGATTCCAAGCAGGCCATCGGCGGGGTGATATGCAGCAATCGCCTGGCCCTGATCATGCAAATCGTCGAAGCCGCCATTGCCGAGGCGCCGACCGCATCCGAGAAAGTAAGGCGCCTATTTCGCTCGATTTCCGAGGCTGGCAGCGATCTGTTCTTCCACGATCGCAAGCTTTACGACATCGCCGCCGTCGCTTCGCGCGACCTGTGGCCGTCGGTCAAGACTCATGAGCTGAGTATCCGCGAGCTTATCCAACAGATTGTCCTCGAAGGCCGACAGTCTGGGGAGTTCGAGCGCAAAACACCCCTGGATGAGGCCGTCAATGCAATCTTTTTGATCCTGCGCCCCTACGTCAACGCGGCTCAATTGCAGTACAACCTCGATTCAGCACCTGAGGCCGTCGTACTTCTGCCGGCACTAATATTGCGCAGCCTGGCACCTTAGTTATTGGCTTGTGACCATTGACAGAAATGGTCACCAGAATAAGAATGTGGTTCCTATCTAGCTCTTGAGTAACGGAACCCATGCGCCTCAAGCTCGCCACCTTTGCCTTTTTACTGCCTACCGTCCTGGTGGCGTGTGGAGAGTCGTCAGTCGACCAAGACCCCCGCAACAAGCCGCCGTTGATCAGGGCGGCCACGGTCCAGCAGTCGTCCGAGACGGGCCGTTCATTCACTGGCGTAGTGGTCGCACGTACCCAGAGTGATCTGGGCTTTCGGGTATCGGGCAAGATCCTCGAGCGTTTGGTTGACACTGGGGAAACGGTCACGCGCGGCCAGCCGTTGATGCGCCTCGATCCCGTCGACCTGCAACTACAGGCGCGTGCGCAGCAGGAGACGGTCGCTTCCGCTAGGGCGCTGGCCAAGCAGACGGCTGATGACGAGGCGCGTTATCGCGTGCTTGTAGCCGCCGGCGCGGTATCGGCGTCGCGCTATGATCAGATCAAGGCCGCCGCCAACTCCGCCAAGGCTCAGCTCAGCGCTGCCCAGGCTCAGGCTGATGTGGCGCGCAATGCCATGGGCTACGCGGTGTTGTTGGCTGACGCCAATGGGGTGGTGATGGACACTCTGGCAGAGCCCGGCCAAGTGGTCAGTGCCGGCCAACCGGTGGTCCGATTGGCGCGGGCGGGGCAGCGCGAAGCTGTCGTGCACCTTCCTGAAACCCTGCGCCCGACGCCGGGCTCCACAGCTCAAGCTACCTTGTATGGCAATAGCGGCGCTGCCGTAGCAGCCAAGCTGCGCTTGCTCTCTGAGGCTGCCGATGCCACCACCCGAACCTTCGAAGCCCGGTATGTGCTTGACGGCGCGTTGGCGAGCGCGCCGCTCGGCTCCACCATTACCCTGAACATCGCAGAGGACAAGAGCGCCACTCAGCTGCTGCAGGTACCTATCGCCGCGCTCTACGATCCAGGCAATGGCACAGGGGTGTGGGCAATTGCTGGCGAGCCGGCGAAAGTCTCTTGGCGCCCCGTTCAGGTAATAGGTATCAGTGATGATACGGCGCGTGTCGCTGGTAAGCTCAGGGCTGGCGAGCAAGTAGTGGCCCTAGGCCCCCACCTGTTGCGTGATGGTCAGGAAGTACGGCTTGCCCAAGTGGCTGTCACACCGGTAGCCGGGAGTCAGCGATGAGCAAGGGGCGTTTCAACCTGTCCGCCCTCGCGGTTCGCGAGCGCTCTATCACACTGTTCTTGATTTTGCTGATCGCGGTGGCCGGAACGCTGGCGTTCTTCCAGTTGGGTCGTGCCGAGGATCCGCCGTTTACCGTCAAGCAGATGACCATTATCACTGCATGGCCAGGCGCTACCGCCCTGGAAATGCAGGATCAGGTCGCCGAGCCGTTGGAAAAGCGCATGCAGGAACTGAAGTGGTACGACCGCAGCGAAACTTACACTCGCGCGGGGTTGGCATTCACTGTGGTGTCGTTGCGCGACAGCACCCCGCCGTCGCAGGTCCAGGAAGAGTTCTACCAGGCCCGCAAGAAGCTGGGTGATGAAGCCAAAACGTTGCCTGCCGGCGTTATCGGGCCGATGATCAATGACGAGTTCTCCGATGTGACCTTCGCGGTGTATGCCCTGAAGGCCAAGGGTGAACCACAGCGCCAGCTGGTGCGTGACGCCGAATCGCTGCGTCAGCGGCTGCTGCATGTGCCAGGGGTCAAGAAGGTCAACATCATCGGCGAACAGGCCGAGCGCATCTTCGTGTCGTTCTCCCATGACCGGCTGGCAACCCTGGGTGTGACGCCGCAGGATCTTTTTGCTGCACTCAATAGCCAGAACGCCCTGACGCCCGCCGGTTCGGTGGATACCAACGGACCGCAGGTCGTCATGCGCCTGGATGGTGCCTTCGACAAACTGGCAAAGATCCGCGAGACACCGATTGCCGTACAGGGTCGTACGCTGAAGCTTGCTGACGTGGCAGCTGTGGAGCGCGGCTACGAGGACCCGGCCACCTTCCTGGTACGCAACGATGGCGAGCCCGCTTTGCTGCTCGGTGTGATCATGCGCGAGGGCTGGAACGGGCTTGACCTCGGCGAGGCGCTAGAGGCAGAAACCGCGAGTATCAACGACGCCATGCCGCTAGGCATGACGCTCAGCAAAGTCACCGATCAGGCCGTCAATATCGCCTCGTCCGTTGATGAGTTCATGATCAAGTTCTTTGTCGCGTTGCTGGTGGTCATGCTGGTCTGCTTTGTCAGCATGGGCTGGCGCGTCGGCGTCGTGGTTGCCGCTGCCGTGCCGCTGACGCTGGCCATCGTCTTTGTGGTGATGGCCGCCACGGGCAAGAACTTCGACCGTATTACCCTGGGCTCGCTTATCCTCGCATTGGGCCTGTTGGTAGACGACGCCATCATCGCCATCGAAATGATGGTGGTGAAGATGGAGGAGGGCTACGACCGCTTCAAGGCATCGGCCTATGCCTGGAGCCACACCGCCGCGCCAATGCTCTCCGGTACGCTGGTCACCGCCATCGGCTTCATGCCCAACGGCTTTGCCCAGTCCACGGCGGGGGAGTACACCAGCAACATGTTCTGGATTGTCGGCATTGCCCTGATCGCCTCATGGGTGGTGGCAGTGGCGTTTACCCCCTACCTGGGCGTGAAGTTGTTGCCCGATATCAAGCAGGTCGAGAGCGGCCATGCGGCCATCTACAACACCCGCCACTACAACCGTTTTCGCGCGTTGCTGGCGCGGGTCATCGCCCTTAAATGGCTGGTGGCTGGGACGGTCATCACCTTGTTCGTGGTTTCGGTACTGGGTATGGGGTTGGTAAAGAAGCAGTTCTTCCCGACGTCCGACCGCCCCGAAGTGCTGGTCGAAGTGCAAATGCCGTACGGCACCTCCATCGAGCAGACCAACGCCACGGCGGTGAAGGTTGAGTCATGGCTGCGCGAGCAGGAAGAAGCGAAGATCGTGACCTCCTATGTAGGGCAAGGCCCACCCCGCTTCTTCCTGGCCATGGCGCCGGAGCTGCCCGATCCGTCGTTTGCCAAGATCGTGGTGCTGACGGATAGCCAGGAGGCCCGTGAGGCCCTCAAGCTGCGTATACGAGAGGCCGCCTCCGAAGGGCTGGCGCCCGAGGCCAAGGTGCGCGTCACGCAACTGGTCTTCGGCCCGTACTCGCCTTATCCTGTGGCCTATCGGGTGATGGGGCCAGACCCGATGCAACTGCGCGAAATCGCCACTCGTGTGCAGGGCGTTTTGCAAGCCAGCCCGATGATGAGAACCGTGAACAGCGACTGGGGCCCTCAGGTGCCAACGCTGCATTTCTCGCTGGATCAGGATCGCCTGCAGGCCGTAGGCCTGACCTCTAACGCAGTCGCCCAGCAGCTGCAGTTCCTGCTCAACGGCGTACCGATCACCACGGTGCGCGAAGACATTCGCTCGGTGCAGGTGGTCGGCCGGGCAGCGGGGGATATCCGTCTCGATCCGTCGAAGATCGAGGGTTTCACACTGGTTGGCTCAGCCGGTCAGCGCATTCCGCTGTCGCAGATCGGCGAGGTCGATGTGCGCATGGAAGATCCGATTCTGCGCCGTCGTGACCGCACACCGACCATCACCGTACGGGGTGATATTGCCGAAGCGCTGCAGCCGCCAGACGTCTCGGCAGCCGTATGGAAAGACCTGCAGCCGATCATCGAAACCTTGCCAACTGGCTTTCGCATCGAAATGGCCGGCTCTATCGAGGAATCGGGTAAGGCCAGCCAGGCGATTCTGCCGCTACTGCCGATCATGATCGCCCTGACGCTGCTGATCATCATCCTGCAAGTACGCTCGATCTCGGCGATGTTCATGGTGTTTTTCACCTCGCCGCTGGGTTTGATTGGCGTGGTGCCGGTGCTTCTCCTGTTCCATCAACCGTTTGGCATCAACGCACTGGTCGGGCTGATTGCACTGTCAGGGATCCTGATGCGCAACACGCTGATCCTGATCGGGCAGATCCATCACAACGAGAAAGAGGGCCTGGCCCCATTCAATGCGGTGGTCGAAGCCACCGTACAGCGCGCCCGCCCCGTGTTGCTGACGGCACTGGCAGCGATTCTCGCCTTCATTCCACTGACGCACTCGGTGTTCTGGGGAACCCTGGCTTATACCCTCATCGGCGGCACCTTTGTCGGCACCATCATGACCCTGGTGTTTCTGCCGGCGATGTACTCCATCTGGTTCAAGATCCGCCCCAGCCGCCTCGGCGATGATTCGAGCGTCACGGCGAAAGCCTGACGCAGCTCCCGGCCACGCGTTCTCCTGCGGCCAGGGAGAACGCCGACCGACAAAGAGAGGTTCCAATGAGTAACGTTCAGCAGCAGAGACGCATTGTGGTAACCGGTACTGGCATCGTCGGGCCGCTGGGCTGTGGTGTGAATGAAGTGTGGCGCCGCCTGCTGGCCGGGCGCTCGGGCATTCGCACATTGCCTGCGCACATCACCGAAGGCACAGGCGTGACGGTGGGAGGACAAGTGCTCACGCTCGAGGAAGACGCGCTGGCGGGCTATCAACCCGAACAGATCATCGCGCCGAAAGAACGCAAAAAAATGGACCGCTTTATCGAGTTTGCGCTGATTGCCGCTCATGAAGCGCTGGAGCAGGCAGGCTGGCACCCGGGCAGCGAAGCCGAGCAGGCACGAACCGCAACCGTCATCGCGTCCGGCGTGGGCGGGTTCGGTGCCATGGCAGAGGCCGTGCGCACGACCGACTCACGCGGGCCGCGCAGGCTGTCGCCGTTCACCGCCCCCTCATTCCTGGCCAACATGGCAGCAGGGCATGTGTCCATTCGCAATGGCTTCAAAGGTCCGCTTGGCGCGCCCGTTACCGCCTGCGCCGCGGGTGTTCAGGCGATTGGCGATGCCGCGCGCCTTATCAGAAGCGGTGAGGCCGATATCGCCATCTGCGGCGGTACGGAAGCGGCTATCGACCGCGTGACCCTGGGCTGCTTTGCGGCGGCGCGCGCGTTGTCTACCGGTTTCGCCCAGAACCCGCAGCAGGCCTCGCGCCCGTTTGATCGTGACCGTGACGGTTTCGTGATGGCCGAAGGTGCCGGGCTGCTGGTGATCGAATCACTGGAACACGCCCTAGCGCGTGGCGCCACACCGCTGGCCGAACTGGTGGGCTATGGCACCAGTGCCGATGCCTATCACCTCACCGCCGGGCCCGAGGACGGCAGCGGTGCCCTGCGCGCCATGCAACAAGCGCTGCGACAGGCGGGCCTGAGCCCATGTGATGTGCAGCACATCAACGCCCACGCTACCTCTACCCAGGTTGGCGACAAGGGCGAGCTGACAGCTATTCAGGCGCTGTTTGGCGCCGACGCAGGCGTGGCGATCAGCTCGACCAAATCCGCCACCGGTCACTTGCTTGGCGCTGCCGGCGGCATTGAAGCGATCTTCACGGTGCTGGCGCTGCGCGATCAGATCGTGCCGCCGACACTGAACCTGAACAACCCCGACGAGGCAGCGGCGGGTCTCGATCTGGTTGCGTTCAGCGCGCGTAAAATGTCGATCACCCATGCGCTCTCCAATGGTTTCGGTTTTGGCGGCGTGAATGCCAGTGTGTTGTTCCGCCGCTGGGAGGCAACGCCGTGAGCAGGCAGCACCAGGCCGCGAGCGACAGCGTGATGCCTACAGAGACCAGCACGCCGCTGACCGGCAAAATCGTGGCTTTACTGGCTGCGCTTTCGGCGATCAGCATTTTGTCCACCAACATCATCCTTCCTGCGTTTCCGGACATTGGCCAGCAGCTAGGCGTATCGTCCCGCGAGCTGGGCCTGACGCTTTCCAGCTTCTTCATCACCTTTGCGCTCGCGCAATTGGTGGTTGGGCCGCTGGCGGATCATTTCGGCCGCATGCGGCTCGTGCTCGGCGGTCTCTGGCTTTTCGTAGCAGGCACATTGGTCGCAGGCTTTGCCGGCTCACTGGATATGCTGATCGCCGGGCGAGTCATCCAGGCGCTGGGCGCTTGCGCTGCCGCCGTGCTGGCCCGCGCCATTGCACGCGACCTGTTCGAAGGCCAAACCCTGGCGCGAGCATTGTCGCTGACCATGATCGCCACCGCGACAGCCCCCGGTTTCTCACCGCTGCTCGGCAGCCTGCTGACAACAACGCTGGGGTGGCGAGCGATTTTCGTGATGGTTGGCGTTGCTGCTGTTGTCATCGCGTTTTTCTATGCACGTGGACTTGGCGAAACGCTGCCGCCTGAGCGTCGTACCCCACAATCGGTAACGCAGGTAGTGGTCGCCTACTGGCGGCTGATCGCTGATGAACGCTTCATCCTTCCGGGTACTGCAGTGAGCTTGCTTATGAGTGGGTTGTTCGCATCCTTCGCAGCCGCACCCGCGATTCTGATGAGCGGTATGGGTTTGTCATCCTTGCAGGCAGGGTTGTACTTCGCTGTCACAGTCTTCGTGGTATTCGCTGCCGGCATGGCCGCGCCGCCCCTGGCACGCCGTTTTGGCAGCCGCACGGTCGCTACCCTGGGTCTGACCACCGCAATGCTAGCCGGCTGCCTTCTGCTGGTCGGGCCGAGCGATCCAGGCCTTGGTTGGTACTCGCTGTCGATGGCGAGTTTTCTCTGGGGTATGGGTCTGGCCAACCCTCTGGGTACGGCCATCACCATGGAGCCATTCGGCAAGCAGGCGGGGCTTGCGTCGGCATTGTTTGGCTTTATGACCATGGGTGCTGCAGCGATCACAACTTGGCTGGTATCGATTCTGCAGTACCCGCCTGTGTCGAGCTTAGGCGTTATTCAGACGTCGGTTTGCTTAGTGGCGCTGTTATTGTTCTTTTCGGGTAACCACATCGAAAGACAGACTACGAGACCCTGAGTCTCAATAAAAAAATCCAGTTGCGTGCTGCAGACTGCTTTGGGCCGATAGTCAACCTGGGCCAACGGCAGCTTTGGGTCGTTAGCTGTCGGTCCCGATGGGCGAAACCAGTTTTTTACCCATTCAGTGCATCCAGTCCGGCCGTTGGCGGGTATTGCTTATGGGCGGCCTGTGACTGCCCAGCCAAATGACCTGTCAGGAGCACTACCCATGAGCCTCAAACCCTCCGTCTGCCTGCTCGCCTGCTGCCTCGCCCTGGCGCTGCAACCCGCTCACGCCCAAACCGCGCTGCCAGATGCGGTCAAGGTCCCCGATGGTCATCGCGTCTTGCTCGAGACCGTCGGCGTCGGCGAGATCACCTACGAGTGCCGCGATAAGGCCAACACCCCCGGCCAGACCGAATGGACATTCGTAGGCCCCAAGGCCGCGCTCAATGACCGTGCCGGCAGACAGGTGGGCGACTACTTCGGCCCACCCGCCACATGGCAGGCCAAGGACGGATCAAAAGTCACCGGCACCCAGGTGGCGGTGGCACCTGCAGACAAGGGCGCTATACCTTATCAACTGGTCAAGGCCAACCTGGCCGAAGGCAAAGGCGCCATGCAGAGCGTCAGCTACATTCAGCGCCTGGCCACCCGCGGCGGCGTGGCGCCGGCAAGCGACTGTACGGCGCAGAACAAAGGTGCTAGGCAGGTCGTCAAGTACCAGGCCGACTATGTGTTCTGGACAGCCAAGTAAGACGCACTTGAGCAGACGCCTTGCAATCGTTCATCTATGCTCGTTGGCAAGCCCCCGGCTGGATGGCCGGGGTACCTTGCATGACACAAGGAAGCTGCACACGTTGAACTCGCCTGTCGCCCCCTTCGACTTCCACCGCTGCCTGGAGGCCTGCGCACAGGGTGACCGGCGTGCCCTGCAGGCGCTTTACGACCACGAAGGCGCGCGCCTGCTGGGCGTTGCCCGGCGCATTGCGCGTGACGACGCCAGCGCAGAAGACATTGTCCACGATGCCTTTATCCGTATCTGGACCCGCTCCGCCAGCTTCGACCCCGCACGCGGCTCTGCGCGCGGCTGGATCTACAGCATCACCCGACACCTGGCACTGAATTCGATCCGCGATTCACGCCGTGAAACCGTGCTGGACGAAGCCGATATGGATACGACGCCCACATTGCAGGGGGGATTCGATGACGTTGACCTCTGGTCAGGGTCGGCGAAGATCTACCGTTGCCTTGAAAAACTGCAGCCTGCACCACAGCGTTGCATCCTGCACGCCTATGTGGACGGCTGCAGCCACGCCGAAATCGCCGGGCTGCTGGGGGCGCCATTGGGCACCGTCAAAGCCTGGATCAAGCGCAGCCTCAAGGCATTGCGGGAGTGCCTGGAATGAAGCCGGATACTGCCGAGGAACTGGACAGCCTCGCCGGCGAGTTCGTGCTGGGAACCCTGTCGCCACAGCAACACGCCTCAGTGACCGAGCGCCTGGTCAGCGACTCGGCTTTGCGCGCCGCAGTGAATGCCTGGGAAGCACGTTTGCTGGAGCTGACCGCGCTGGCTGCGCCGCAACCACCAAGCGCCCGCCTGTGGGGCCGCATCCAGCGCAGCCTGAATGAACTGGCCGCACCTGCCGCACAACAGCGAGTTAAATGGTGGCGACGCCTCGGCCTGTGGCAAGGGCTGAGTGCTGCGGGGCTGGCTGCAAGCGCGGTCCTGGCGTTTACATTGCTTACTGCGCCCCCGCCGACCACCCAATTCGTGGTGGTATTGGTGGCGCCGAACAGCCAAACCGCCGGCTGGGTGGTGCAGACCAGCGATAGCCGCATGATAGAGCTGATCCCGCTTGGCCAGGATGCTGTCCCCGAAGGCATGGCCCTTCAGTTCTGGACCAAGGGCGAACAGTGGCAAGCACCGGTTTCACTGGGCCTGGTCAAACCCGGGGAGCCCTATCGTGTTCCGCTACAGAGCCTGCCACCGCTAGAGGCCAACCAATTGTTCGAACTGACACTGGAGAAATCTGGCGGTTCGCCTACCGGGCTGCCTACGGGGCCGGTGAAGTTCATTGGGCGCGCGGTAAAAGTGATTTGACCAAAAAGGTTTGCAACCGTTGACCGCTTTGGGTCGGTAGCTGCCATTCGTGCAATACGACCCTATACAGAGGCAACCTGCTCTGATTCTGGCCATCCCTCATAGAAGTACACGTCGCCCCGCTTCTCGCCTCACCACCTCCGGCAATTCCACGATCGAATCCAAGGCCTGAGCAATTAGACGGCCACCTGCCTTTGAGCATGTGAAGCGTCGCATGCCGTGCTGACAGTGTTCGCCCAGAGCATGATGGGAACCGTTGAACCCGCCTAACCTGCCTCCCTTTCAAAGGCGTAATCCTTGAAAACTAACCACCCGATTCCATGGGAGCGCTGTACATGCCTATCGACTTCAGACCCGCTCAAGCCTCAGACGCACAAGATATTGCACGCTTCTTTCAACTGACATCGGAGGGCATGGCCGATTACATATGGAGCAAGCTTGCCGCACCAGGACAAGCATTGCTGAGTGTCGGTACGTCTCGCTATGCCAGGGAACAGGGCGACTTTTCCTATAAGAACTGCCTGATGGCCATTTTCGAAGGGCGCGTCATCGGCATGATGCATAGCTATGCCTTGCGCGAGACCCCTGACAGGCCTGTCGAGACAGACCCGGTTCTCGCGCCTTATGCCGACATGGAAATACCCGACACCTTATACATATCCAGCCTGGCCCTGGATGAGGCCTGGCGCAGCCAAGGGCTGGGTGTCCAGTTTCTTCGCCATGCTCAGCAACGCGCTGAGGACTCTGGCCTGGATGGGCTATGCCTGATCGATTATGCAGAAAACCACGGTGCACGCCGCTTCTACGAACGTCACGGTTTTCACATTGTTAAAACCTGCCAGATCGTTCCGCACCCGATGCTGAGCGTAACCGGTGAAGCCTATTTGATGTATCGCCCTACCCACAACGTGCTTGAGAAAAGACCATGAACAAGAAACTGACCGTGTTCCGCGAACTGGATATCCAACCGGTGCGCGACCTTCCTTTTTTTGAAGAGGTCGTGGAAGGCAGCCCGCATACGCTGACGTCCAAGTATTATCACGATGAACAGCACGGTCGCATTTCCGGAGAATGGGAAGCCAGCACCGGAGCGTGGCGCATCGACTACAAAGTTTGGGAGTTCTGCCACGTGCTGAGTGGACGGTGCGTCATCGAGCTTGAGGGTTGCGCCCCCATCACACTGGCCGCTGGCGACACGTTCATTATCGAACCGGGCGCCAAGGGCAAATGGACCGTACTGGAAAACATGAAAAAGAACTTCGTGATCCTCTTGCCCGGGAACTAGCACCGGGTGGCGTTCATCGAGCGCAGCGCAAAGCCAGTTTGCATGCTTGCCTGCTGGCGGCGCTCGAATGTTCTTCGGCAGGCCACAACAGCTCTGTACCTCATGGCTGCGCAGTCGCGCGTATAAATAAGGCGTCAGTTGGCGCAAGCCACAATATCTGGCGCAGTGCCGGGAAATACTGGGGCTTATCGAACATGCCGAGACTCGCCTGACGGACTCCGTAAAACGGCCACAGGGGCGAGAGCGTGGTTTCGGAGCATCTGCGAGAAGGGCAGTTGGTCGAAGTGCTTGCTGACTGGCAGCCCGCCACGGTGCCTGTGCACCTGCTATACCCGCATCAGCGCTTTCTTTCGCCAGCCGTGAGCGCATTCGCTGACTGGATCGCCGGGCTCGTTTGCGACAGCGATTCAGCCAGCATGCCAACCAATGTGCCGGCAACGGAGAGTGCGGCTGTGAATTACACTGCCACAGGTTCCTTTTCCTGATGCTTCGACGTAGCCTCTAAAACTGCGATTACACGCAAACCGTAGAAATGGCTATCGCCTTTCATCCTCCCAAAGCGGCATTTAATCCCTCGCTTGCCAGTAGAAAAAACACTATGAACGGACATACCTTGTTGCCTCCCCTTAACGCGCTCAGGGTTTTCGAGGTGGTGGCCCGTCATCTGAATTTTCGGCTGGCTGCCGACGAGCTAGGTGTCACTCAGGCCGCTGTGGCACAGCAGATACGAGGGCTTGAGACGAGCCTTGCGTTGAAGTTATTTGAACGGTTGCCTAGAGGGCTGCGCTTAACGGAACCCGGGAAGGGCTACAGCTTGGCAGTTCGTGAGGCATTCGCCTTGATCACTACGGCCACGCAAGCCCTCAAGCCAGTGGGGCTGGAGCTGACGGTCAGCGTCACGCCTACTTTTGCGGCGAAGTGGCTAATCCCTCGGCTGTCCTCGTTCTCAGTTGCGCACCCTCAGATCGATCTGCAAGTACTTGCCACTGACCGCATTTCGCAATTTCGGCCTGGTGGAGCTGACATCGCTGTCCGCTACGGACGTGCACCTTTCGAGAATATGCTCAATGCCGAGCTTTTTCTGACTGAACGTATAGTTGCGGTGGCTAGCCCGGTATTGCTTGAACAACTGGGTCGGCCAGAGAGCGTGGAAAAACTGCAGGCATACACCTTGCTGCATGACGCTCACAGTTTCTGGCCTGAGTTCATAGATCAGGCCTTCCAGAGCCCCATCCGCCAGCCCTCTAAAAATGTGCGGTTCAACCAGACAGTACTTGCGATCGAGGCTGCAGCAGCAGGACAAGGGCTGGCATTGGCCAGCTACCACTTCGTCAAAGCAGACCTAGAGGCAGGAAGGTTAGCGCTGGCGATGGCGCATCAAATGAGCTTGGACAAAGCCTATTATCTGGTCTGGCCGCGAAACGCTCACCAGCCGGCGGCCCTGGAAACCGTCCGAACGTGGCTACTTGAACAGGCGAGGCTATAGATTATCTACTGGCAGGAAGAAGGGTTGTTGTCTCTCTGAGACGTGCTGAGCGGTGCTAGTCTCATTTCACCAACAACCCGTCCAGGCCTCACTTAGGGGGATGTATGTCAGTAGAAAAAGTAGCAATAGTCACTGCCGGTGGTAGCGGCATGGGAGCGGCGGCAGCTCGCAGATTGGCTGCCGACGGCTTCAAGGTCGGTATTCTCTCTTCATCTGGCAAAGGCGAGGCCCTGGCGCAAGCGTTAGGCGGTATTGGCGTCACCGGCAGTAACCAGTCAAATGAAGATCTGCAGCGCCTAGTCGACGCAGTCATTCAGAAATGGGGCCGTATCGATGTGCTGGTTAACAGCGCCGGCCATGGTCCGCGGGCACCGATTCTTGAGATCAGCGACGAAGACTGGCACCAGGGTATGGAGACCTACCTGCTCAACGTCATTCGCCCGGCGCGGCTGGTGACCCCGTACATGCAGCGCCAGAAAGGTGGTGCAATCATCAACATTTCTACTGCATGGGCATTCGAGCCAAGCGAACTCTTCCCTACCTCGGCAGTGTTCCGTGCCGGTTTGGCGTCGTTCAGCAAAATCTATGCGGACAAATACGCCGCTGACAACATTCGCATTAATAACGTGCTGCCTGGTTGGATCGACAGTCTCCCTGCTACCGAACAGCGTCGAGAAGGTGTGCCGCTTAAGCGCTATGGCACCAGTGAGGAGATTGCCGCCACTGTCGCCTTCCTGGCGAGCGAAGGGGCAGCCTACATTACCGGCCAGAACATCAAGGTCGATGGCGGCCTTACACGCAGCGTCTGAGTGCCTCCGGGCCGCACGCGGTACGCGGCCCTTTTTCATTTTGGGCGATTGCCATGCGGTTCAAGACACACGCGCTACTAACGTAATCAGCAGCCCGAAATAGTTCACTAAGTGGAAGGGGCGGATGCTTTGCCGCCCAAGCGAATCAGCTCATTGGAGAAGCACAGGCCGACGATGATCAGTGCCGCTCCCGCGTATAGGCTTTGAGGCGGCACTTCGTTAAGCGCTACGAATGCCAGCAGCGCGGCGAACAGTGGCTCCGTGAGCTCCAGTGCCTGCACCTGGGATGGCTTCAGGTACTCGATGGCCTTGGTGGTGCAGAAGAAGCCGAGGATTGTCGGCAGCGTGGCCAGCGCCAGCAGCGCCGTGATCGCCAGCGGCGACAACTCGCCGATCGCGAAACCATCGGCGGCAGCCGGCATCAGCAGATACAGGCTGCCAAAGAACAACAATTGACGGGTGAAGTGCAGCCCTCCCGATACTCCCATACGTTTCATGGCAACCGAAAAAGCCCCATAGCCGGAGCCGGCAATGGAGGCCAGCGCAGCACCTTGCAGGCTAAAGCCCTGCTGCAGGTCGCCACCGAAGATCACCGAAATCCCAGCGATAGCCAATGCGGCGCCTAGGGTAGCGTTCGCAGTGATGGCATCCTTGAGAAAAATGCGCCCTAGGATGATCGACGAAATTGAGGCACTGGCCATCAGCACCACTACCACACCTGCCGCAGCGTAGTGTCTATAGGCGGACGTTTCGAAATGGAACAGCACAAAGATGCCAAGGAATGCACAGATAGCCGCCTGAGCCCATTGGGTCGACACCGCAGGGCGCTTGAGGAAAAACAGTAAGATCGAAAGAAGCATGCACCCCAGTACGGTCTTGATCACAGCGACACTGCTGGCCGTGAAGCCATTACTCATGAGTACTTTGCTGAGTACACCGATCGTTGCGTTCAGTGCTGCAGCGGAAAGTGCAAATATGACGCCTTTACCGAAAGTTGATTGCATTGCTGGCGATCCCTGTCGCTGAGTTGTCGTTCGATAGAGCTCCGCCAGTATCGACGGCATAATTGTTGAGGAGGGGAAGTCAGGTACCTAGCCTTTGGCGATGCAATAGGAATTGACGAACGCTGCCGTGTGCTGCAAAGACTGACGGATATCGGGTTTGGCTATTTCGTGCCGTTTTGCAAATTGCTCGACCGCCGTTGTATCAAAACGTGTGGTCTGGATAAAGTCCAAGGCTTCGGGTTTTGTGTGCAAGAACGACGCGACGGGGGGAATAGCCAGTAGCAGCTTCAGCAATCGGAGGGGAATGTGATGCTTGGGAGACGTTAAGCCCAACGGTTGTGCAACCTGCATCAGGAGTTCTCGCAAGTTTGGAGTGTGGTCATCAAGTGCCAGCAATTCCTGGCCCACCATGGCAGGGTCAAACGCACAAACTGCTACCAGCTCCGCCAGATAATCGACGGTGACCAGCGGCAGCCAGTGCTTGGCGGTACCGGGTACAGCAGTGAGCTTTCCCTGCACAAGGTTGCGTATCAGCGCCACCAGTGGCTGCCCCTCAAGAATATGCCCCGTGCGGCTGTGGCCACAGACCGTTGCAGGGTGGACAACGGTAATCTCCCCACCTTTGGCAGACATGAGCGCCAGGGTTGCAAAATGCGCCTCCAGCTTGCTTCCCTCGTAACCACCCACACGTCGATAGACGGCAGACCAATTCGTCAACTCCGGACGACGAGGATCAATTCCGATGCGTTGCAGATGTTCCTGATTTTTCAGCATGTAGCCGCCGATCATGACTAAACGGCTTTTTTGCTCTGCCGCCAGAAGCGCCACGCGCTTTGCCCCTTCCACATTTACCGCACGAGAATGCTCCACTGACAGCCCCCATGCGAAGTGGGCGCCTAGATGGAATATGACACTGGCGTGCCTTAGCACTTCACGGTCAGCAGGAGTCAGCCCGAGGTTGTCCCGTTCCAAATCGCCCGCTACGGCAAACACCCGGCTGGCGCACCCTCCCAAATTAGCGACTTGCTCGCGCAGTGCAGACAATTGCTCTGGGCGACGCATCAACACCCTGATGGTGTGACCTTTTGCACTCAAGTTCGCCACCAAATGTTGGCCAACAAAGCCAGTCCCGCCTGTGACAAAGCACTCCACGCTCATTTCCCTGTTCCTTGTTCAAGGTGAGAAACACAGCGTAAACTATCGACCCAACTCTAGGGTCAAGCGGTATTGTCATGAAAATCGGCGAACTTGAGGCGCGCAGCGGCGCTAGCCGCCATACGCTGCGTTACTACGAGCAACTTGGCCTGATCTCACCGCTGCGGCAAACCAACAACTATCGCGTTTACACCGAGCAAACGCTGCACGATCTGGACTTTATCCAGCGCGCGCAAAGCATGGGGTTTTCCCTTGGGGAAATTGGCGAGATTCTGGATGCGCAGCGGAACCAGCTGATTGACTGTGCTGACGGCGCCAGGCTCATTGAAAAAAAGATGGCAGAGATCAAGCAGAAGATCGCCAACCTCCAAAGCATTTATCGGTACCTGGATGAAGAGCGTGCAAACTTTGAGGCCAGTGCTGCCAAGCAACTTGAACTTCAGCAGCTGAACAACGCCGCAAACTGAACTGTCAGCCCGGGAAACGGAAACTGCAGCCCACGTCGCTCGTGAACGACCGCAATGGGTCGTAAGCAGACGGTCATGACTGGCCGCAATCGACCCAAGGCGTACTCTGATCCAACGCTCTGCTGTCAGTGCAGGCCTCATCGCCGGCAAGCCGGCTCCCACCGGAATATCACCAGCCTTCAGGCATGCGCTGTACCTGTGGGAGCCGCGCTTGCCGGCGATGGGGCGCGAAGCGGCCCCGGTTACAGATGTTGATTAGGCTAATAAGAAGAGCTTATGCGCCATGATGGTAAATCATTAGATCTGATGGCGGGGACGGTTTAAAACTCCCTGCATTGATCACCTTCACTGCGGAGACAGCTACATTAGCATGCACACTGAAGTCGCTCGTCCACACTCTCCATACCCTGTGCTCGGCATGGGGCAGCTACACCATGAGAAACCTTCAGCGTTAGTAGCCGTGGAGGCCAGCAATGTCATTTGTCGCTCCTGTTCTTGACCCCCAACTGGCTGAGATTGCACCAGGTTTCCGAGCGCTGAGTATCAGCGTGGAAGCTTCGCAGATCGAACACCCCCAGGTTTCTACAGACGCGCTTGAGAAGGCTTGTGAGTCGTTGGTCGCTGACACCCCGGTTTGGGCTAAGAGCCACTTGGCTGCATGGGCCAATGCATTCAGGCTGTTCGGCGCTAAACCACAGCGCACCCCGTGCTCAGCCGAAGCATTGCGCAAGCGAGTTCTGCGAGAAGGGAGCCTTCCCAGCATCGATCCCATTGTCGATTTGTACAACGCAACCAGCATCAAGTACGCCATACCCGTTGGCGGAGAAAATTTTGATGCCTACATAGGTGGCCCACGTTTAACCATCGCCGATGGCACTGAGCTGTTTGACACAACCAAAGATGGCAGTGCGGCAAACGAGTCGCCAGAAAAAGGCGAAGTCATTTGGCGCGATGATCACGGTGTGACTTGCCGACGCTGGAACTGGCGTCAGGGCACCCGCACCCGGCTTGATTCGAACACGAAGCGGATGTGGTTCATTCTGGAGAGCCTTCCTGAAATGCCCATAGAGGCCCTCAGGGCTGCTGGGGATGAGCTGAGCAGCGGACTTCAGCAGATGATGCCGGAGGCAAAAATTGCATCCCAATTGATTGAGTTTTACTGACCGGAGAAGCGTAATGGGCATCCGATGCTCAAGCCCCACTGCTGGGTACATTCGTGCCCATACCTTCAGGTAAATAGGGGCGTATCTCTTCTATTTCAGCGTGGCTAAGACGAATTCTGCAGGCGTCTATCAATCCATTCACCTGGTCGGGGCGGCGTGCGCCTACGATAGCGCCGGAAACTGCCCGGTGACGCAATACCCAAGCGATGGCTACGGCCGCCGCTTTGACCCCATGCCTGGCACCGATAGTTGCCATGACTTCTACCAACGCGAGGTTTTTGCTCAGGCGAGGTTCCTGGAAGTCGGCGCTCCGCGATTTTCGCCAATCATCGTCGGGCAGCTGTGCAATCCGCTCGCGGGTCATGCTTCCCGTCAGTAAACCAGATTGCAACGTCGAGTAGGCAATCACGCCCACCTGCGCTGTTGCACAATACGGCAGGATCTGGTCTTCGACATCACGCATCAAAGCTGAATATGGCGGTTGAAGGGAGGCGATATCGGTTACGGAGCGGGCTCGCTCAAGCTGGGAAACATCGAAGTTTGATACACCAATCGCCCTTATCTTGCCTTGAGTCTTGGCTTGGGCCAAGGTCGCCAAAGCCTCCTCGATGCCTTCGCTGTTTCCATCTGCCGGGAACGCTGGCCAGTGAATCTGATAGAGATCGATGACACTCACCTGTAAGCGACGCAGGCTATCTTCGATTTCTTTCATCAATGACTGGGGGGCGAGCGAATGAGAGATCTCACGGGTTGTGCGGTCCCACACCAGGCTGCCTTTGGTGAATACTAGCGGGCGACGCGAAGCTGGTACCTGACGCAGCAATTGCCCAGTCAATGTCTCGGCATGACCGAGCCCATATACCGCTGCTGTGTCGATCCAGTTCACGCCGCGTTCTACCGCATACTCCAATGCTGCCAGGCTATCGCCATCATCTTGCGCCCCCCAGCTGAACGCCCATCCTTGTCCTGCAATGGCCCACGTGCCCATTCCAATTGGCGAAATCAACAACTCGGATGTCCCTAGTCGATTCTTTTGCATGCAAACCTCTCGTCGATTGAGGCGCAGAGTATTCATTGAGAGGTTGCCGACGATAAGATAGCTAATCGTGTTTGAACTGCTGAGCTGTATTCATGAAATCCCCTTGCGACCTTTCCGAACTCGACGCCTTCGCCGCCGTAGCTCGCCATCACAGCTTTCGCAAAGCCGCCGACGAGCGAGGGGTATCTGCGTCAGCTCTGAGCCACGCCATGCGTGCCTTGGAAAGCAAGCTGGGGGTCAGGCTCCTTAATCGCACCACGCGCAGCGTCACGCCTACCGAAGCGGGTAATCAACTGCTCGCCACGTTGGTCCCTGCCTTGACGGAGGTCGCCAACGCGTTGCATGAATTGACCTTCAAACAGGAAGTCCCCACCGGCACGCTGCGATTGAACGTATCGCGGCCCGCTGCCCGTCTTGTTATTGCGCCGCTGCTGGCGCGATTCACGGCAGCCTACCCACGCATCAACGTAGAGCTGGTGGCCGACGATGGGTTGAGCGACATCGTCGGCAAAGGGTTCGATGCCGGCGTGCGCTTCGGCGAGAGCCTGGCGGGTGACATGATCGCCGTCCCGGTGGGCCCACCCCAGGGGTTTGTCACCGTTGCTGCCCCCAGTTACCTCAGTAGGCACGGGACACCGGACACACCGCAAAGGCTACTTGAGCACGCCTGCATTGGCCGACGCTTTCCCAGCGGCAAACTGTACAAGTGGGAATATCTTGCCGAGGGGCAGCCTATGCGCCTGGCCGTGGCAGGGCCGTTAATACTGGAAGATGACACCATGATGATTCAAGCGGCGAAAGACGGCGCCGGGATCGCGTACGTGTATGAGGAGATGGCAAGGGAATACTTGGCTCGGGGGCAATTGGAGGAAGTGCTGGAAGACTGGAGAGCCTTGCCAAGCAGGTTTTTCATCTACTACTCAAGCCGGCGTCACGTACCGCCAGCGCTAAAGGCGCTGATCGAGTTTGTGCGTGAGACGCAGCATCGTTGAATAAATGACGTGTCAAAGTGAAGGAAATCATACGAATCGATGATCTGCAGGCGCCTAGGTTCGAATAGCGGGGCAGGGGGCCCCGCACCTGCTTCAAGCTTACTCGAGTACCGACTGACGTGCGTGCCGAAGCGGCACTGCAGACCCTTCGTCCTCATCAATGCGTTGGCGCCTGGGTAAGGCGTACCAGCGCGAATGGCTGATCAGCGGTTCAGGTGCTGGTTGGGATACTGTTGGCATCGTGCGTGAAGTGGGCAGTGATGTGTCACTGTTCAACGTGGGTGACGAAGTATTTTACGCCGGCGCAATCGATCAAGCGCCGTAACGCGGTGCGAGTGTGTTGCTGGAAAGATGCCCGAACAGCGCTTTGCGGCTGCTTTCGTAGCGTTCGAAATGCTGCAGGTCGTGCATGGAAGGGATGGAGATCAGGACGCTGTTGTCGAAGTCTTGAAGGGCGCCATCCACCAGGTCGCTGGCTGACATCACGATGTTGGGATCAAGGTTTTCGACAGGCAGCCCCCCGATCTCCCAGAAGTCGGTCGCTGTGGCGCCTGGCAGCACCGCTTGAACCCTGACGCCATGTTCTGCCAGCTCTTTGTGCAGCGACTGAGTGAAGGCCGTTACGTAGGCTTTGCTTGCGCCGTACACACCATTCAGTAATTCGGGGGCCAGGCTGACGATGGAGGAAATATTGATGACTGCGCCCTGTTTGCGAGCGACGAAGCCCGGAGCAGCGGCGTAGGTGAGCCGTGTCAGTGCGGTGACGTTGAGCGTGATCATCTCGGCCATGCGCTCGACATCGCTTTCCATCAAGCTGGTGTGGGTGCCGATGCCGGCGTTATTAACCAACAGGTTGATGCTGGCGTCCTCGCGCAATTTGCGCTCGACGCGGGCCAAGTCCGCTGAGCTGCCCAGGTCCGCCTGGAAGACTTCCACACTCTGCTGGGTCTCGTTGGTGATACGGCTGGCGAGGGCATTGAGGCGATCACGATTGCGGGCGACCAGAACCAGGTCGTAGCCACGTTGAGCCAGGCGTTCGGCGTAGATCGCGCCGATGCCGGAAGATGCGCCTGTGATCAGGGCAGTGCCTTTGTATTCCTGAGTCATGGTCCAGCTCCGTTGATTGGGTGTGGAGCCATGATGCAGAGAAATTGATATGTCTTAAACGACGCATATAGTCATGATTTGAGACATCAAGAAATTGCGTTCGGGTACGTCTTCGCGCAGGCCCAGTGCTTGGGCGCACGCACACTAGGCTCTGTCGGAATAGTTCTGTGGGAGCGGGCTTGCCCCGCGAATGGGGCTATGCGGTGCATGGCACCGGCTTCGCCGGTGTTCGCGGGGCAAGCCCGCTCCCACGTAATGCGTCAGAACACCGACCACCCGATCCGTGAACTCAACAACTCGAGCGCCGCCATGCCCGCGTAGGAGTTGCCCGCGGCATTCAGCTCCGGCGACCACACGCATACGGTAAATTGGCCCGGCACGATTGCTACAATCCCGCCACCCACGCCACTCTTGCCTGGCAACCCCACGCGGTAGGCGAAATTCCCGGCTTCGTCATACAACCCGCTGGTGGCCATGATCGAGTTCACCTGCTGGGTCTGGCGTCGGCTCAGGATTTGCTCGCCGCTGTGCTTGCAGAACCCGTCGTTGGCCAGAAAGCAGAAGGCGCGGGCCAGATCGAGGCAGCTCATCTGCAGCGCGCAATAACTGAAGTAACTGCGTAACACCGTCTCGACGTCGTTATGGAAGTTGCCAAAGGACTGCATGAGGTAAGCCATGGCCGCGTTGCGCGCGCGGAATTGATACTCCGAATCCGCGACGCGGGTATCGATCGCAATATGGGGGTTGGCCGAGAGCCGTCGCACGAAATCGCGCATCGACAACGTGGGGGCTGCGAAGCGCGATTGGTTGATATCACAGATGACCAACGCACCGGCGTTGATAAAGGGATTGCGCGGGCGCCCGCGCTCGAACTCCAGCTGCACCAGCGAGTTGAATGGCTGGCCTGACGGCTCATGCCCAAGCCGCTCCCAAATGGCTTCACCGGAATGGCCAATTGCCTGGACCAGGCTGAATACCTTGGAAATGCTCTGCACCGAGAATGGCACCAGGGCGTCACCCGCGCAGTGATAACTGCCATCGTTGCCATAGACTGCAATACCCAATTGCTGCGCTGGCACGTCGGCCAGCGCAGGAATGTAGTCAGCCACTTTGCCCTTGCCGATCAAGGGGCGCACTTCGTCGAGAATCTCGTTCAACAGCGTTTGCATGGAAGGCCCTGTTATCACTCCCCATTCGACAGCGAGGGGTAGCGTTTCAGACGCAGGCTCAGCAGCAAAAATCACACACTCGGCGCGCAGCGGCCCCTTATTTCAGGCCATGGGGCTGCTCAGAAATCGTATCGGGTATTTAACATCACGTTGCGTGGCTCGCCGTAATAGCCGCTGTAGAAGGTGGTATCCAACGCACTGATGTATTTCTTGTCGAACAGATTGTTGATGTTGAGCGTCGTGGAAAGTTGGTCGGTCAGTTGATAGCGGGCCATCAGGTTGACCACGGTGAACTGCGATTGCTTGGCTTTGACCGTGCCCAATGCGGTGCTTGGCGTGACGGTGATGTGGGTGCCGCTCTGCCAGTTGGCACCGCCGCCGACGGTCAGGCGGTCGAAGTCGCCCGGTAGTCGGTAGGTGCTCCACAGTTTCACCATGTTGGCCGGGGCTTCGGTGTTCAAGCGCTCGCCATCGCGGTCCTTGGTGATGCCGTGGTTATAGCTGGCCGAGACGTTCCAGCCGGGCATCAACTCGCCGTTGGCCTCGACTTCAAAGCCACGGGTGGTGGCGCCGCTCACGGCTTTGTACGCGGCAGTCATACCATCATTGTTGACGGTCTTGCCTTCGTCGAGCACGGCCAGGTTGTCCTGCTTGACCTCATAGGCTGCGATGCTGGTATTCAGGCGACCGTCGAAGAATTCACTCTTCAGGCCCACCTCGTAGTTGTCGCCCTCACGCGGCTCGAGGGTCGAGCCGTCGGCATCACGCAGGCTCTGTGGTTTGTAGATGCTGGTCCAGCTGGCATACACCGAGTGGATGTCGTTGAGGTCATAGACCACACCGGCGTAAGGGGTGACAACGCCGTTTTCCTTGTAGTCGGTCGTGCGGTTGCTGAGGGGCGTCGCCGGGTAGGTCAGGTCGTAGTCGTAGTCGTACTTGCTGACTCGCGCACCCAGGATAACCGACAGGTCATCGGTCGGGCGCAGGCGGGTGGCAATGTAGGTGCCGGTCTGGTGAATGACGGTGTCGCCATCATAGAGCTTGCCGCCACCCATTACCGGTTTGTCTGTGTAGTTGTCCCAGTCGTAGACGTTGACGAAAGTGCCTTCGATGCGGGTACCCCGGGTCGGCGTATGGCGGTTTTCGTAACGTGAATAGTTGTAGCCGACGATCAACTCATGCTGGCGGCCGAACAGCTGGAACGGGCCTTGGGCTTGCACATCCAGGCCGGTCTGTTTCTGCCAGGTGCTGCCTGCGCCACCATACAGGCGTACACCTGCGCCGGTGCTCTCGTCGGGGAAGCCCCAACTGGCGGTGGCCAGTTTGTAGTCGTCACGCTTGATGTACATCTGGTTGACCGACGCCTTCAGGGTCCAGTCATACGCCAGTTTCTGCTCGAGGCTTGCGAAGGTGTTGAGGGCATCTTGCGGGTTATGGCTCCAGCGCGCGGCGCTGTTGGTGGAGCGCGAGAACGACGTTTGCTCGCCATTGCTGTGGAACAGCGGGAACGCCACCGAAGACGAGCCTTGCGGGTTGTTTTTCTGGTAGTCGGCACCCACCGTCAGCAACGTGGTGTCGGTCAGGTCGGCTTCCAGGACCCCGTAGAAAATCTGCTTTTCCTGGGAATAATGGTCCATGAAGCTGTTGTTCTGCTGGTAAGCCGCGACCATGCGCCCACGCACGTTGCCGGTGGGCGTCAACGGGCCGGACAGGTCGACTTCGCTACGGTACTTGTCCCACGAACCCACGCCAGCCGTGATGTGGCCCTTGAACTCGGCCGTAGGGCGTTTGCGCACGAGGTTGATCGTGGCCGATGGGTCGCCCGCGCCAGTCATTAGCCCAGTGGCACCGCGCAGCACTTCGACACGGTCGTAGATGGCCATGTCGGCCAGGCTCTGCGCCGACATCTGGGTTGCGATATCCAGCGTGGTGGGGATGCCGTCGAACTGGTAGTTATCGACCGAGTAGCCACGCGAATAAATGTTGAAACGCTCACTGCCAAGGCTCTGCACCGACAACCCCGGCGTCTGTTGCAACACCTCGGTGATGTCGTTCAGCCCCTGGTCATCCATACGCTGACGGGTAACCACGCTGATCGACTGCGGCGTTTCGCGAAGGGTCAACGGCAGTTTGGTGGCCGTGCTGCTCTGGCCTGTGGTGTACGAGCCAGTGCCCTCGGTGGTGGCCCCCAGGCCTGTGGCGTTGATGCTGGTGGCGCCCAGTTCCAAGGCAGCGCCGCGCTCGGCCTTGGCCAGCACGTACCGTTTGTTCCCCGCCTGTACGAGCCGCAGGCCGCTGCCCTGGAGCAAGCGGGCAAACCCCTGGTGCAGCTCGAAATCTCCCTGCAGGCCTGGTGAGCCGAGGCCCGCGGTATCTTCGGCGCTGAAGGTGATCATGACCCCGCTGGCGGCAGCGAATTGGCTGAGGGCCTCGGCCAGGCTGCCAGCTGGGATGTCATAGCGCTGTGCTTGCGCCCAGGCAGCGGGCAGCACCAGCAGCGAGCCGGCCAGGCTCAGGGTGAGCGCTGCGCGGTGGATACCGCAGGCGAGTCGGGAGGGGGGTACGAACATGAACAACTTCCTGTTGGGGTTGGCAGTGGCTGCGTTTTTTACGCATGTGCAGCTAGAGCCGAAGCAGAAATCGAAATCTGTTACCCCTCACGCGAAAAAGTTTTGCTTCATGCCGCACCCGCCTCGATCCGCACCCAGTAACGGGTCAGGCGCCGGATGTGCACGGGCAGTGAGTCCTGCAGATTGGCCAGCACCGCCTCGCTGTCATCCAGCAGGAAGGTGCCGGACAGCCGCAAACCGGCGACCTCGGGCGCGCAACCGAGGTAGCCGGGGCGGTAGCGTGAAAGCTCGGCGAGCACGTCGTCCAGGCGCCAGTCGACCACCACCAGCATGCCCCGCGCCCAGGCCGAACTTTGCGCGGCGGCGGGGTGCAGTGGCCCGATTCGGTCTGCGGTAAAGGTTAGGGTTTGCCCAGCTTCGGCACGCATCACCTGAGCCTGCGCTAGCCTTGGCCGGACCTCCACGGCGTGCGCCTCGACCGTGACCCGGGTGCTGCCGTGCCCCTGGCGCACGGCAAAGCGCGTGCCGAGGGCGAGGATTCGGCCCTCGGCCGACTGCACGCTCAGTGGGCGCGTATCCTTGGCCGTTTCCACCAGAATTTCGCCCTGCTTCAGCACGATCAGCCGCTGCTGGCCATCGAAATACAGGTTCACTTGGGTGTCGGTGTCCAGCACCAAGCGGCTGCCGTCAGCCAGCGTCAGGTGGCGGCGTTGCCCCACGCGCGTGGCGTAGTCCGCCTGCCAAGGCGAAAGCTGATAACCCTGCCAACCGACCACGCCGACCCCGAGCAACAGCGCCAGCATCTTGACCGCCGCACGGCGCTGTTGCCGGGCTTGTTCAAGGGTCGCCGCACCCACCGCCGCAGGGGCTTGGGCCAAGCGTTGCTGCAAATGCTCAAGCCGGGCCCAGGCTTGTGCGTGCTGCGGGTCTGCCGCCAGCCAGGCTTGCCACTGGCTGTGGGTGGCAGGGCTGACCGTGCTTTCGTTAAGGCGCACGTACCAGTCCACCGCCTGGGCCAGGGCGCGCTTCATGCCTCGTCCAGCAGCAGGCAATGCATGAGGCCGCGGGCCAGGTGCTTGCGCACGGTGCTTACCGATACCCCACAGCGTTCAGCGGCTTTCTCGTAGGACAGCCCATCCAGTTGCACCGCCAGGAAAATCTGCCGGGTACGCGTGCCCAGGCCATCGAGCAGGCGATCGATGGCCAGCAGGCTATCCAGGATCTGTGCACGGGTTTCTGCCGAAGGGGCATAGGCTTCGGGGCGCAGTTGCAAGGCTTCGAGGTAGGCCTGTTCCAGGCTGCGCCGCCGGTACAAATCGATGACCAGGCCACGGGCGATGGTCGTCAGGTAATGCCGCGGCTCCTTCAGGCTGCTGGCGGTGCGGGCCAGCAGCACGCGCACAAAGGTATCCTGGGCCAGGTCCGCGGCATCCGCTGAGTTGTTCAGCCGATGGCGCAACCAGCTACGCAACCACACGTTGTGGTCACGGTACAGCACATGCAGATGCTCATGAGGTACTGCGTCGGGGGGCATTGTGGACATTCCCTCTCCCAGCCGGCGGAGGATGCAAATACGAAACACTCTCGATTGTAGAGGGATTGGCCAAGGCTGGGAAGAACACAGAGGGAGGAACTTAAATCTACGCGTTGGCGTATTCGTTGCGGACGATTTCAGCGCCTGCAGTCAACGCACTCAATTTCCCTCTGGCAACGTGGCGTGGTAACGGCGCCATGCCGCAGTTGGTGCACGGGTAGAGCTTGTCGATGTCGACGAACTGAAGGGCCTTGCGCAGGGTATTGGCGACTTCCTCGGGGGTTTCAATGGTATGGGTTGCCACATCAATGGCGCCAACCATCACCTTTTTACCGCGAATCAGTTCAATGAGATCCATCGGCACGCGGGAGTTGTGGCATTCCAGCGAGACGATGTCGATGCTGGATTTTTGCAGCTTGGGGAAGGCTTCTTCATACTGCCGCCACTCTGACCCGAGGGTTTTTTTCCAGTCGGTGTTGGCCTTGATGCCATACCCGTAGCAGATATGCACAGCCGTTTCGCATTTAAGCCCTTCAATGGCCCTCTCCAGGGTGGCCACCCCCCAGTCGTTCACCTCATCAAAGAAGACGTTGAATGCGGGCTCATCGAACTGGATGATGTCGACCCCAGCAGCTTCCAACTCCTTGGCCTCCTGGTTGAGAATTTTGGCAAATTCCCAGGCCAGCTTTTCACGGCTTTTATAGTGGCTGTCGTACAGCGTATCAATCATGGTCATGGGGCCTGGCAGTGCCCATTTGATGGGTTGCTTGGTCTGCTGGCGCAAGAACTTGGCGTCCTCGACAAACACCGGTTTCTGGCGAGCCACAGCCCCTACAACCGTCGGCACGCTGGCGTCATAGCGATCGCGAATTCTAACGGTTTCACGCTTCTCGAAATCGACACCGCTGAGGTGCTCAATAAACGTCGTGACAAAGTGCTGTCGCGTTTGCTCACCATCACTGACAATGTCAATGCCTGCAACTTGCTGTTCGTGCAATGACAAACGCAAGGCATCGTGTTTGCCCTCGATCAGGGCCTCATCATGCAGCTTCCAAGGCGACCAAAGTGTCTCAGGTTGTGCGAGCCAGGACGGTTTAGGCAAACTGCCGGCGGTTGAAGTGGGTAACAGCTTTTTCATAGTAAAAGACCTTGAACGTGGGAAGCGTCAATGAGCGTAATTGGCGGACCACTGCTCAAGTACGGCGTGGTAGGGTTTGATGAAGTGCTCTTCGGCGAACCGACCTTGTTCAATCGCCAGTCGGCTGCGCTCTTCGCGATCATAGACAATGCGCGTCAATGAATAGTCCTGGTGCTGCAAGCTGGGCTGATAGGACCTTCCAGCGACCGCGTTCGCGTTGTAAATCTCGGGGCGGTAAATCTTCTGGAAGGTGTCCATCGTGCTGATGGTGCTGATGAGTTCAAGGTTGGTGTAATCACCCAGCAGGTCGCCGTTGAAGTAAAAAGCCAGCGGCGCAACGCTGTTTGGCGGCATGAAGTAGCGAACCTTCAAGCCCATTTTCTTGAAGTACTCATCCGTCAGCGAATACGCGTCTTGCTGGTACTCGACCCCCAGTACAGGGTGCTGGTTTTCAGTGCGCTGATAGGTTTTGCTGCTCGAAACGCTCAGGCAAATAACCGGTGGCTTGTTGAAATGCGCTTTGTAGGCAGCCGAGTTCACGAAGCACTGGAACAGTTTTCCATGCAGGTCGCCGAAATCCTCTGGCGTGCTGAAGGTGGGCCGGCCTTTGTTGTGGGCCAGCAAGCGCACGCTGAAATCATAATCGCGCACGTAGGACGAGAAGTTATTGCCGACAATGCCATCGATACGCGTGTTGGTTTTTTTATCAATGACGGTCGTTTTAAGTAGTTCGATCAGCGGCAGGGCCGGGTCACCGCTTTCAGCATCGAGGTTCATCTCAACGGAGATGATCTCCAGCGCTACCGTGTAACGATTGCCGGTGGGGTTGTCCCAATGCGCCAGTGCATTGAAGTGATTGTCGATCATCTTCAAGGTGTTGCGTAAATTCGCTTGGCGGCTGGTGCCTCTCGCCAGGTTGGCAAAGTTGGTGGTGATGCGTGTGTTGTTCGAGGGCTGGTAGTGCTCATCGAAACAGACGCTCTTGATAGCAAAAGCAAGCGTGGTGTTCATGTTGGTGCGGTGCCTTAATCCCTTAATTGTTCAGTGCACCAGAGCTTTCCGGTGCGTTTACGCAGTGTGGGCTTCGCCAGGTAACCTGCGAGCCGGCGCAAAAAACGATAGGGGGATTTTCAGGCGTGAAGGAATATGAGGCAAACTCATTATTTTTGAGATGAACTTTATTTTGCCTCATGATTGAAGGGCGCCAGCGACGCACCGCCGTCGCCCTGCGGCTGCGGCGTCTGCTGCCTGCCCAAAAAGGACCTGTATACGAGTGCGCCCCTATCAGCAGGGTTGAACCGCCAATCGGTTACTCACGTTACGCCCCAGCACCAGCACCGTCGCAAAACCACAACCCACCAGTGCCGTGGCCAAGCTCAACAGTACTGCGGTGCCCAACTGGTCGACGATCTGCCCACCGAAGAACGAGCCCAAGGCAATGATCACCTGGAACATGGCGACGAACAGTGGCATGCCGCGTTCGACATCCTTGGGCGCTACGACAAACATCCAGATACTGGCGCACGCCGGGAAGGCGCCGAAGGCGAAGCCCCACAGTGCAATCAGCATCGCCGCGCCGGTCATGCCGGTGGCAAAGTAGGGGAACAGCGCGGTGCTGACGCCTATCATCAGGGCGACCAGCATCAGGGTATGACGCACGCTTCGGTTGGCGGCGAAGCCGGCGAATATATTGCCGATGACGCCCGCGACGCCATAGAGCAGCAGCAGCGAACCAATGGTCGGCCCATCGAAGCCAGCGCTTTGCTTGAAGAAGGGCGCGACATAGGTGTAGGCGGCAAAGTGCGCCAGGCCAATCAGCAATACCGCGATCAAGCCAACCCGCGCCTGCGGATTGATAAACAGCGCCGGCAGGTCACTGATGCGAATGGCCTTGTCTGGGTTAAGCCGCGGCAGCAGCAGGATCTGCGCCAGCAGCACAGGCACGCCCACCAACGCGGTCACCAGAAACGTCATGCGCCAGCCCATCAGGCCACTCAACCAGGTGCCCACGGGCACCCCCAGGACAGTGGCCAACGTCACACCGACCATGATGATCGACGTGGCCTGCGCAACGCCCACGCCCTTGGGCGCCAGGCGGCCGCTGAGGGCAATGGCCGTCGCCCAGAAGCCGCCGATGCTGATGCCCAGCAGCACACGGCCGAACAGCAGCAGGTTGAAGTCGCTGGCGTAGGCCACCACCGCGTTGGCGATGATCATGATCAGCGTCAGGCCGATCAACAGGTAACGACGGTCCAAGGCGCCAATGCCTACAGACAACAAGGGGGCGGCGAGGGCGGCCATGATGCCGGGCAGGGTAACCATCAGCCCGGCCTGGCCGGCACTGATGCCCAGGTCGCTGGCGACATCGTTGAGTACGCCGACCGGGAGAAACTCGCTGGTCACCAGGGCAAAGGCACCCACCGCGACCGATAGAATCGCCAGCCACTGCTGTTTGACGCTTTGTTGATTATGTTCGGGAAGGCCGCTAGGGGCCTGGCTGTCGCTTGGCATGGTGCTGGGTTCCAAGGGGGAAGTCGCCTGAAAGACGAAGAGGAGGGGGGAAAATTGGAGGCGATTATACGGGCGGGGGTGGGCAACCACACAGGCGCCCGGCTTGATAGTACTCATCAGTGAGATCGATGAAAGGCGCTGTGCAGAGCGGCGGTGGCTGGCTGATGAGGGGCGTAGGAAGACGGCGGATATGCATTCGCTACCGTTTTCGACCCATGGCTGACATTCAAGGCAAAGGGCTGATTCGGGAGTTCGTTAGCGTCTCCAAATCAAAACACGCCAGCAAGCACTGTCAGGCCAGCCACAAGGCTACCTCGCTGACCGGCTCATTGCCTTCGCACAACCAGCGCATGCGTCAATGCAAACAAGAGAAGCTGGTTGGGAGCCACACTGAGCGCGCATGATTGCAGTGCTAACGCGAGAAGAGCGGATTATCTTCTGGGCATCTTTCAACACAGGAGTGGCGATGAGAGAACACAATTATGCTGTCACCATCAATTGGATAGGCAACACCGGTGAGGGTACCGCCAGCTATACGGCTTACCAGAGAGACTTCACTGTCGAGTCACCAGGGCGAGCGCCTATCGATGGTTCCGCCGACCCTGCTTTTCGTGGTAATCCCGAATGCTGGAACCCTGAAGACATGTTGCTGGCATCGATCTCGGCCTGCCACAAGCTCTGGTATCTTCATCTGTGCGCCGTTAACAACGTGTGCGTGCTGGAATACGTCGACCACCCGGTGGGCTGTATGATCGAAGGCGATGGCCAGCGCAGGGGCCATTTCAAGGAAGCAGAGCTAAGACCTCAGATCATCATTAGTAGTCAATCAGATAGGGCGCTTGCAATGCGCTTGCATGACGATGCTCACCACGAGTGTTTCATTGCCAACTCGGTCAACTTCCCTATCAAATGTAGGGCTGTTATCAACTATCGAAACTAATCCCTCAAAGGCTCTAGCCTCGGTATCGGCCCGGACATCTGAATGTCTGCATGGGGTCGTTTGCTGTCACTCGCGCCCGACCGCTTTCGACCCAAAGCCGCCCTTCGCGATGATAGGCTTGTGGCCAAAGCGGACGGCTTAAATCACATTTCCTATCTAAGTCGAAACTACATCATCATTGGCTTGGTGAATGGAACAATCCGCGAACGACTTCCCTTAACCACCGATTCCCACTGTCCTGATGATATCGGGCATGCCAATGCTGTTTGACGGTGAACCCCTCCACTTCAACTGGGCAGTTATGCATCCGTAGTCCATGCATGTCAGCCAGCGTCTGTCCGATATGTCGCGGCAAGGTGGCCAGCAGATCCGTCGTCCCGATTATCATCCCCAACCCGAGAAACCCCGGCAGCTCCAGCATGATCCGTCGTTCGATCCCGGCGCGTGCCAATCCTGCCTCCAGCAGCTTCTGCCCAGTGCCGAAACTAATCTGCACATGCCCCTCGGTGCGGTAGCGCGTTAAGCCCATGCCTTTGCCCAGGCGGGGATGCTGCGGGTTGCTCAGGCACACCCAGTCCTGCTCGAACAGCATCTGCTGGTATATCCCCCCACCCAGCCAGGGCACGAAGCCAATGGCCAGGTCCGCCTCTCCCGACTCCAGTGCGCTCTCGGTATTGCCATCGATCCGCGCCGCCTCCAGTCGGATGCCCGGCGCATGGCTGCGCAGGTGGTTGAGGATGCTCGGCAGCAGGGTGATATGGCTGGCATCACTGACACATAGGCGAAAACGCCGCTGCGCCGTGGCTGGCAAGAACTGCGGCTCCCATGCCGTTAGCCTGCGCAATGACTCCAGCACCTCGCGGCACGGGCCGATCAGTTGATCGGCCCGTGGCGTAGGAGCCATGCCCCCAGGCGTGCGCACGAACAACGGGTCGTTCAACTGCTCGCGCAGGCGCGCCAGCCAGATGCTGATAGTCGGCTGGCTCTGCCCCAACTGCTCGGCCGCTCGGGTCACACTGCGACAGTGGTACAGCACGTCGAACAGTTGCAGCAGCTTGGGTTCGGGCAGAGCCTCCAAGGCATTCATTATTGCGAATCTCAATAGTTGTATTGAGGTCATTGTATAGCCCAAATAACCCTCGCTGCATAAGGTAGTCGCAAACCACAGGAGGTCTGCGACGTGAAAATCTGCATTCTGGGCGCCGGTGCCCTGGGCTGCGCCATTGGTGCGGCCCTAAGCGAGGCGGGGCATGAAACCTGGCTATTGAACCGCGGCCGTGCGCACGTCGAGGCGATGAAACTGAACGGGTTGCGGGTGCACGACGAACGAGGCGAGCGGCAGGTGCCAGTCAAAGCTGCCATGGAAGCCGAAGATGTCGGTGTGGCTGACTTAGTGGTGGTGTTGGTGAAGTCGTTCCACACCGCCGAGGCCATCGCCGGCGCCGCCGCGCTGATCGGGCCGCAGACGCTGGTGCTGTCGCTGCAGAATGGCCTCGGCCACGAGGACATACTGGCCGACGCCGTCGGTCGTGAGCGGGTGCTGGCCGGCAAGACCTATGTCGGTGGCGTGCTGCTGGCGCCGGGTTCGATCCGCGCTGGGGTGGCCGGCAAGCAGACCTTCATCGGTGAACTAGATGGCCAGCTGTCACCGCGCGTGCAGGCCATCGCCGATGTTTTCAACAGTGCTGGATTGGCCACCACTGTCAGCGACAATATTCTCGGCACCATGTGGGACAAGTTGCTGGTCAACGTCGCCACCGGCGCGTTGAGCGGCATCACCATGCTCAGCTATGGCCAGCTGTACAGCGAGCCGCTGCTGGAAGGTACTGCCAAGGCCGCTGTGGCTGAAGCCATCACCGTGGCCCAGAGCGCTGGCATCCGTCTCAGTCTGAGCAGTTCTGACGCCGCCTGGACGTTGGCCGCTGAAGGCCTGCCGGCGAGCTTCCGTACCTCGATGCTGCAGAGCCTGGAAAAGGGCTCCATCACCGAAATCGACTTCATCAACGGTTCCGTCGTGCGCTGGGGCCAGCGTTATGGCGTGGCCACGCCGGTTAACGCGACCCTGGTGGCCTGCATCAAGGGCATCGAGCGCGCCATGGCCGATCATCAGAAAAAGGAAACCTCATGAGCCAGCCAAAAGCCTACCTCGAACATGTGGCGTTCTGGGTGCAGGACATCCAGTGGCATATCCGCTTTTTCAGCGAGGTGTGCGGCATGACCATGCGTGAAGTGCAGGGCGACGTCGAGCAACCGGCACAGTACTGGACCCTCGGCGGCCTGCAGTTCATTCATCAGCCGGACTTCGCCGGGCCGGAAGGGCGCATGGCTCACTTGGGCATAATGTGCGAGGACCTGGAAGCAGCGCTGGCCGCCGCCCAGCGCTTCGGCGTCAGCGAAATGCCCCTGGGCCGCAACTGGTTGCGCCTACCCGATGGCCTGGCAGTGGAGTTCATCCAGGCGCTGCCGGCCAAATGCGTGGCTCAGGCACTGGCCATCGATCCGCGGGCGGAGGTGCAGGCATGAGGGTGGTGGAGAAATACTGGGACGATGCACGCGAAGGCGACGAATGCATCAGCCCCACTTACACCGTGACCCGGGAACGCATCTTGGCCTACGCGGACCTCACCGGTGACCACACCCCGGTGCATGTCGACGAGGAATACGCCAACGCCAGCCACTTCGGCTGCCTGGTTGCCCACGGGCTGTTCGGCTTGTCGATTGCTGATGGCCTGAAAACCCAGTGCGAGTACCGCTTCTTGCCGGGCATGTCGCTGGGCTGGACATGGGACTTCGTACTGCCGATCAAGGTCAACGACGTGCTCCATGTGCGCATGCGCGTCGGTGCGATGCGCCCGAGTAACAGCCGTCCGGGTTGGGGCATCGTGGTACTGCCATCGGAACTGATCAACCAGCACGGCGACGTCGTGCAGCGTGGCGAGCACCGGCTGATGGTACCGCGGAGGGTAGAGGCATGAGCCAGGCATTGCCATTGGCGGGTATTCGCGTCATCGACTACAGCCATTTCCTCGCCGGGCCTTATGTGGGGCGCTGTCTGGCGGCGCTGGGCGCCGAGGTGATCAAGGTCGAACGGCCGGGTAGCGGCGATGCTGGTCGCCAGCATGCGTTCACCCTGGACGACCAGCAGAGCGGCTATTTCCTGCAGCTGAACATGGGCAAGCAGGGCGTTAGCGTCAACATGAAGGACCCGCGCGGGAAGACGTTCATGCAGCGCCTTACCGATTCGGCCGACGTGTTCATCGAGAACTACCGCCCAGGTGCGCTGGACAAGCTGGGATTGGGCTACGCCGAGCTGTCGGCTCGCAACCCGCGCCTGGTGTACTGCTCGATTTCAGCCTACGGCCATACCGGGCCGGACGCCTACCGCGCCGGCTTCGGGCTGATCGCCGAGGCCAAGAGCGGCATCATGCAGATGGTTGGCGTGCCGGGCGAAGCGCCGCCGCTGCTGCGGATCTCACTGGGCGACATGTACACCGGCATCCATGCCGTGGCCGCGATCAATGCGGCGCTGCTGGGCCGGGTCAGCAGCGGCCGGGGGCAGCATATCGACATGGCCCTCTACGACACGCTGGTGTCGATGCATGAGTACGCGGTGCAGTGCTACACGTTGTCCGATGGCACCGTGCTGCCGGAGCAGACTGGCCATGACATGCCCACCTCGACCTTGTACGGCGTGTTCCGCGCTGCCGATGGCGACCTGGTGATCGCGGCCCAGGTCGACGATGCCTGGCAACGCTTTGCTGCCATGCTCGAAGCCAATGGCGGCCCGCCCGGGTTTGGCAGCGACAAGCGCTACCACAGCCTCAACGGTCGCAATGCCCACCGTCAGGCGATTCTGGCTGTGGTCCGCGACTGGGTCGGCGCCCGTCAGGTGGCCGATATCCTGCAACTGCTGGACGGCATCGACATCCCTAGTGCTAAGGTGCAGCGCATCGACGAGGTGCTGGCCGACCCGCAGATCCAGGCGCGCAACATGGTCATCGAACAGCAGCACCCGCGTTACGGCACCTTGCGCCTGCCCAACCTGCCGTTCCGTTTTTCCGACTGCGACACGACGATTCACCAGGTGGCCCCGGACCTTGGCCAGCACAACGCCGAAGTGGCCGCAGCACTTGGCTTCAGCCCTGAGGAAATAACCGCCATGCAGGCAGACGGTGTACTGTTCACCCACGGAGATGCACGATGAGCGACCGCTACGCAGTGATCGGCCGGCCGATCAACCACACCAAGTCCCCTTTGATTCACGGTCTGTTCGCCGAGGCCAGCGGCCAGGCGCTGGAGTATGGCGCCATCGAAGGCACGCTTGATGACTTCGAGACCCAGGTACTGCGTTTCCGTCGTGACGGCGGACTGGGTATGAACATCACCGCCCCGTTCAAGTTGCGCGCCTTCGAACTGGCTGATCGGTGCAGCGAGCGGGCTCAATTGGCACGGGCGGCCAATGCACTGAAGTTTGAGGATGGTCGTATCTTTGCGGAAAACTTCGATGGCATCGGTTTGTTGCGGGACATTGAAGAAAATCTCGGCGAACCTCTGCGCAACACGCGTGTGCTCATGCTCGGTGCTGGCGGCGCGGTACGTGGAGCGTTGCTGCCGTTTCTGCAGGCCGGACCTCGCGAGTTGGTGATTGCCAACCGCGATATGGCCAAGGCATTAACGTTACGCAACGAACTGAATCACCCAAGGCTGCGCATCAGTCGTTACGAAGAACTGGAAGGGCTCAGTTACGACATCGTTGTCAACGCTACCTCCGCCAGCCTGACGGGTGAACTGCCGCCGCTGCCCATGGGCGTTCTGGCCGAGACGCGCCTGGCGTATGAGCTGGCCTATGGCAAAGGCCTGACGCCATTTCTTCGTATGGCGCAAGCGCAAGGTGTGGCGCGCCTGGCCGACGGTGTCGGCATGTTAGTCGAGCAGGCGGCTGAAGCTTTTGCCTGGTGGCGAGGGGTGCGGCCTGAAACCCGTACCGTAATTGATCGACTGACCATTCCTCTGGAGTAAGCAATGGTCGCCAATGTCCTGATGCTGCACGGTATTAACCACAACATGTTCGGCAAGCGAGACCCTCGCCAATACGGCACGGCAACGCTCAGCGATATCGACCAGGCCTTGCAATCGCTGGGCGAAGAACTGGGAGCTCGGGTCGAGAGCTTCCAAACCAACTTCGAAGGCTCCATGTGCGAGCGCATTCACCAAGCCTATGAAGATAGGGTGGATGCCGTGCTGATCAATGCTGGCGCATGGACGCACTACAGCTACGGTATTCGTGACGCATTGGCCATCGTCGAAGTGCCGGTGGTTGAAGTGCATATGTCGAATATCCATGCCAGGGAGCCGTTTCGTCATCACTCGGTGTTTGCCGAAGTCGTGCGCGGGCAGATCTGCGGGTTTGGTGTCGAGACTTACCTGCTGGCGCTGCGTGCGGCGATGAAGATGATCTAAAGGCTCGTCTCTGCCCTTTCGGGGTTAGCTGACCTCCGCGAATCAGGCGCCTCAAAGCGTGATATTACTTTGCCTGGATTCGCGGGGCTGCCCGCGCGCTCATTGAAGACCCTCCACTGTCAGAAGGACTTGTAACCTTGGCCAATCCTGCAGTCACCCATACCACCCGCCAAGCCATCTGGATTGCCTTGCTAGTCGCCGTCACCTTCTTCATGGAAAACCTCGACGCCACCGTCATCGCAACCGCGCTACCGCAGATGGCCCGTGACTTCGCCAAGAACCCGGTCAGCTTGAACATCGGCATCAGTGCCTACCTGCTGGCGGTGGCTGTATTCATTCCGCTAAGCGGCTGGGTGGCAGACCGCTTTGGTGCCCGGCAGGTGTTCGCCGGGGCCATCGGCCTGTTTACCTTTGCCTCGTGGCTCTGTGGCCTGGCCCCAAATCTGGAAACCTTCGTTGTCGCACGGGTGTTGCAGGGCATCGGTGGTGCGCTGATGGTGCCGGTCGGACGACTGGTGGTACTGCGCACAACTGAAAAGCAGGACTTAGTGAAGATGCTCGCGGTGATCACCTGGCCAGGACTAGTAGCGCCAGTGCTTGGCCCACCGATTGGCGGGCTGATCGTTACTCATCTTTCCTGGCCATGGATCTTCTACCTGAACATTCCGCTTGGCGTGCTGACCATCGCGGCAGCATGGAGGTTGATACCCAACACACGCGCAAGCGAGGCACGGCGCTTCGACCTGCTCGGTTTTGTTTTCCTCGCCTCAGCCTGCGCGGCGTGGCTGTTGGGGCTGGAGATGCTTGGCTCGCTCTCGGGTGGCAGCCTCAACGCGGGTGCGGTGTTGGTTGCCGTGGGAGCACTGCTGACCTGGCTGTCGATCCGTCATTGTCAGCGTCACGCCTCGCCGCTGCTACCGTTGGCGACCCTGAACATTGCCACGTTCCGGGCTAGCATCGTTGGCGGCACGCTGTTCCGCCTGTCGATCAGCGCTTTACCGTTCCTGATCCCGCTGTTGCTTCAGATTGGCTTTGGCCTGTCTCCGGTGGATGCCGGTCTGCTGGTGCTGGCAATTTTCGCCGGCAACCTAGCGATGAAACCGTTCACCACCGGGCTTCTGCGCCGCCACGGCTTTCGTCGTGTGCTGCTGGTCAATGGCTTGATCGGCGTCGGTTGCATCCTCGCGTGTTTGCTCCTGCAGCAGGGTATGCCGTGGTACTGGATGGTGCTGGTGCTGTTCATCGGCGGCCTGTCTCGTTCGATGCAGTTCACCACCTACAACGCTGTCGGTTTTGCGGAGGTTCCAAAGGCACAGATGGGCGAGGCGTCGACGCTGTTCAGCATGTTCTTCCAACTGGCAATGGCACTCGGGGTTGCGATTGCGGCTCTGCTGCTGAGAGTGTCGATGTTAATGCGGGGGGGCGAAAGCGAGCTGACGGTAGGTGACTTTCACTGGGCGCTTGTTGGAATCGCCCTGATTGCTTGCGTCGCTTTGGTCGATGCTGTCCGCCTGACTGGTAATGCTGGTGAGCAGGTATTGCGTACATAGCTGCGTCGGGGTCATAGCCACATCATGACCCCGAGGTCACAGGCATTGGAATGGCACTCCTTTGAGCCATTAACGGCCCTGACGAATGGCCGCTTTGGGTCGATAGCAGCCATTCATGAAGGCAACTGACGACCCGAAGCAGACACTGAGCTGGCATTCGCCACAAGCTGTCACCAGCAAGCGAGATGCTGACTCTGTGGGAGCGGGCTTGCCCGCGAACACCGGCACAGCTGGTGCCATCCATCGCGGTGCCGGCTTCGCGGGCAAGCCCGCTCCCACAAAAGATGCTGGTGAGTCCTACGGCAGCTACGAGTCGTTAGCAGGCATTTGCGACCTTTATCAGCGGGCGTCTAGCGACACCCGCTTTTATCCTTAAGGGCTTTTATGCTGTTGAGCGCTCCGTTTTCATAGGCGTGGAACGCGCACAGTCCGCCGAAGTCGATGACGATGGCATGCTTAGCATACAAAACCCGGCAATCAGAGCGGGAAGTGCTACACACATAAACAAGGTCGCATAACCCAGTCCGGAGGAAAGCAAATACCCACCCGCGGCGGAGCCCAACATAGATCCAATTCGACCGATGGCTGAGGCCCAGGAAACGCCCGTTGCTCGACTTGGCGTTGGATAATAGGTCGCGGCCAAGCCATTAACCCCCACCATCGTACCGCTCACGCAAAACCCGGCTATGAAAATAAAGGGGGCGACGAGAGCAATGCTGCCAATGGTGTGGCCGATTGTGAAAATTGCCACGCTCGCCGCCATGAATGCCAACCCAAGGACTCTGCTAGGCCGGCGCCATTGCATCAGACGCCCTAGCACCACGCCCCCGGTGGTTGCACCTATTGCGGACAAAGCGGCCAACAACGTCCCAGACTTTACTGAGCCGCCGGAGCTGGTAACGATGACGGGAAGCCAGCTGGACATCAGGTAAATCACCGATAGGGCCATGAACGAGGTTGTCCAGATCAGCGCTGTGCCTCGGAGATACGGCTTAATCAGAATTTCCCTAACTGGCGAGGTAGATTTCGGCTTTTCGATCGTATGGAAGTTGATCGTATCGATCGCGTGGTCTGTGTTGAATTGACGCGCGAGTTTGAGCAGAGCTTGCTGATCGTTAGGACGCCGTAACGCCAGATAGCGCATGGACTCAGGCAGCCACAACCAAAGCGCAGGCAACAACAGCAGAGGCGCTACGCCGGCAACGATCAGCATGGCATGCCACCCGAAGCGTTCAATAACCTGCGACGCGATTACGCCCCCCAGTGCATAACCCATCGAATTACCGCACAGCATGATGGTGATCATGGTAATGCGGCTGCGAGCGGGTGCATATTCAGCGGTAAGGGTTGCCGCTGCTGGCGTGGCACCGCCAATTCCAAGACCTGCAATGAAACGCAACACCGATAGCTCAGGAACGTTGTCGGCAAATAATGCCAGCAATGTGGCCCCGCCAAACAGCGCCACCGTCACCATCAATATCGGGCGTCGGCCATAGCGATCAGCCAGCTGCCCAAACAGAAACGATCCAAGCATCATTCCGAGTAAGCCGGCAACAAAAATGGGAGCGAGTTCACTCGCTGAGAGGCCCCACTCTTCCCTAATTGATGGTGCAATATATGCTGCCAGGCCAAGATCGATGCCATCAATTGCAACGGCCAGAAAACATAAGCACGTCACCATTATCTGGAAGCGTCCCAACGGTTGCTTTGAATCGCCCCTGGTTTACTAGACACTCTCCAAGCTCAGAAAATAGCGTTTCTCATACTCTACTGGCGACAGCTGCATAGCACTGCTGTGTCGACGCTTGGGGTTATAGAA
>NZ_JABWRW010000012.1:0-164426 GCF_014269095.1 Pseudomonas sp. SWRI50
GAAAGTACAGCGCAAGCTCAAGGCGCAGCGTGATTTCTGTAGGAATGGGTTTGCCCGCGAAGGAGGCACCACCTTGGATGGCACGGGCTTCGCCCGTGTTCGCGGGTAAACCCGCTCCCACAGGGTCAGCAACTCGCTTACGAACTTTGTTCTCTGCTCGACAACGCGGTCCAAAGGGCTGGCTGATTTCCCAGAGGACGGAATGCCCCCAGAAATTTGAACAAGACAGTTGCTCCCACCCGAACTGTGTAGCCTCCAAGTCTAGCGCCGCACCTGTGGGAGCTGGCTTGCCAGCGATTGGGCCGCAAAGCGGCCCCTAATTTATCTGGGTAACTCGATACGCGAGGTCTCCCCCGGTACCGTAGGCCAATCTCCCGCAGCCCACCTCACCCTGGCCTGCTCGATCAAGGCCGGATCGCTCGCCACGAAATTCCAGTTCATCCGCCGCGGCCCATCCAGTGGCTCGCCGCCGATCAACACCAGCTGGCACTCACCCTCCGCATACAACGTCACCTGCTCACCCTCCGGCAGCACCACCAGGCTGCATGGCTCAACCTCCTCATCATTGAGCATCAACTCGCCATCCAGCAGGTAGAGCGCCCGTTGCACTGGCTCATCAGGTACCCGCAATGCAGTGGCGGGCTGCATCTGCACATGCGCGTAAAGGGTAGGGGAGAGCACGGGCACCGGCGATTCCAGGCAAAAGCCACTGCCCGCAATCATGCAAATGCGCACACCGAGGTTATCGCTCACCGGCAGGCTAGCCGCCGGGTGATGGCTGTAATGGGGCGTGCCTTGTTCGAGCGCGCGGGGTGACGCCAGCCACACCTGCAGGCCATGCAGCCGCGAGCCTCGGGCAAGCGCACTGGCAGGGGTGCGCTCGACATGCGCCACGCCACTGCCTGCCGTCATCCAGCTGACATCGCCCGGCTTCACGTGCTGTTCGGAGCCGAGGCTGTCCTTGTGCAGGATCTCGCCTTCGAACAGGTACGTCAGCGTCGACAGGCCGATATGCGGGTGCTGGCGTATGTCCATGCCATGGCCTGGGGCGTAGTCCGTTTCGAGCATATGGTCGAAGAACACGAAAGGGCCGACACTGCGGCATTGGGCCGAGGGCAGCGGGCGAAAAATCGGCTGGCCCTCGACCGACTCGGCACGTGGGCGGATGACCAGGGGGCTGCTCATGAGGGGCTCCAGGCAGGTTGCAGGTGCTCCAAGCATAGCGGTTTGCCGGGCATGGCTGAACTGCTGCGCTTGGCGGTCGGTCTACCCTGTTCGAACCAGGAGAAGGAAGCTGCCCATGATCGCCAGAATGCTGGCTGGCGCGTTGTTGTGCGCAGGGGTGTGCCTGTCGGCGCAGGCGCGTGATTACCGCTACAGTGACGCCCACCTGCACTACGTCGACTTTTTCCAGGAGACGGAGGGCATGCCGGCCTTGATCAAGGCCATGGATGAAGCCGGCATCGAGCAGTCGATGATTTCTGGTATTCCAGTGGCCAAGAAATGGCATGAGGACGAACCCAAGCGCCCGCGCTACTACGCCGGGGACGACGCCGATGCCTATTGGTACAGCGCGACCGATACCTACGTGGCGGCAGCGGTGCAAGAACTGCCCGCAGCGCAGCGCAAGCGCTTTCATCCGTTTCTGACCGGCTTCAACCCGGTGGACAAGAACGCGGTCAGCCATATCGAGCGCATGCTCGATCTCTACCCTGGGCTCTGGCAGGGCATTGGTGAGGTGTTCACCCGCCACGACGACCTGACGGCGTTGACCAGCGGTGACACCCCGCGCGCCAACAACGAGGCCATGACCCGCATCTATCACCTGGCGGCCGAGCGGGACTTGCCAGTGCTGCTGCACTCCAACATCACCTCCAAGCGTGAACGCAACCCACTGTACCTAGCCGAAATCGAAGAGCCGCTGCGCAATCACCCGCACACGCGTTTCATCTGGGCGCATGCTGGCAGCAGCATGGAAATTCATCGGCATCAGACGCAGATGGACTTTCTGCTGCCGGTGCTGACGCGCTTGTTGGAGGATTACCCGAACCTGTATGTCGACCTGTCGTGGAGCGTGCTCGAGCCTTATCTGCTGGATGACAAGGGTGTGCCGCGCAAGGCTTGGGTGGCGTTGGTAGAGCGTTACCCGGAGCGGTTCATGCTCGGGTCGGATGTGGTGGGCAAGTTTGGGAGCCTTGGCGAGCAGATGCACGGGTTCAAGCCGTTTCTGGATGCGTTGCCGGAGGCGGTGGCGCACAAGGTGGCCAAAGATAATTTTCTGGCTGTGTTGCCCAAGGCTAGGTAACACAAAAGAAAACGCCCCGAACCAGTCGGGGCGTTTTCATTACTGCATCAAGGCCTTACTTGCCTTCCCAGCGCTTGAGCACCAGGGTAGCGTTGGTGCCGCCGAAGCCGAAGCTGTTGCTCATGACCGTATCGATCTTGGCGTTTTCTTCGGTTTGACGCAGGATCGGCAGGTCGGCGACCTCCGGGTCCAGCTCGTCAATGTTGGCGGAGCCGGCGATGAAGTTGTTTTCCATCATCAGCAGGCAGTAGATCGCCTCGTGCACGCCAGCGGCGCCCAGCGAGTGGCCCGACAGGCTCTTGGTCGAGCTGATCTTCGGTGCCTTGTCGCCGAACACGGCGCGAACACCTTTGATCTCGGCAACGTCACCGACCGGGGTCGAGGTGCCGTGGGTGTTCAGGTAGTCGATCGGGGTGTCGACGGTGGACAGCGCCTGCTGCATGCAGCGGATGGCGCCTTCGCCGCTTGGGGCAACCATGTCGTAGCCGTCGGAGGTCGCGCCGTAGCCGACGATTTCGGCGTAGATCTTGGCGCCACGGGCCAGAGCGTGCTCCAGCTCCTCGACCACCACCATGCCGCCACCGCCCGCAATGACGAAGCCATCACGGTCGTTGTCGTAGGCGCGCGAGGCCAGTTCCGGGGTTTCGTTGCGCTTGGTCGACAGGGCGCCCATGGCATCGAACAGGAACGACTGGCTCCAATGCTCTTCTTCACCACCACCGGCGAAGACGATGTCTTGCTTGCCCCACTGGATTTGCTCCAGCGCGGTGCCGATGCAGTGTGCACTGGTGGCGCAGGCGGAGGAGATCGAGTAGTTCAGGCCCTTGATCTTGAACGGCGTGGCCAGGCAAGCCGAAACGGTGCTGCCCATGGTGCGGGTCACACGGTATGGGCCGACGCGCTTGACGCCTTTCTCGCGCAGGGTGTCCAGCGCTTCCATCTGGTTCAGGGTCGAGGCGCCGCCGGAGCCGGCAACCAGGCCGGTACGCGGGTTGGAAACCTGCTCTTCAGTCAGGCCGGCGTCCTTGATCGCGTCCTGCATCGCCAGGTAGGCGTAGGCCGCGGCGTGGCCGACGAAGCGGTAGACCTTGCGGTCGATCAGTTCTTCAAGGTTGAGGTCGATCGACCCGGAAACCTGGCTGCGCAGCCCCATTTCCTTGTATTCCGGGTTGAAACGGATACCCGGACGGCTTTTACGCAGGTTTTCGGTGACGGTCTCTTTGTCATTGCCCAGGCACGATACGATGCCCAGACCAGTGATAACGACGCGGCGCATGCGAATAACCCTTAGAAATTGTCAGTGGAGGTGAACACGCCAACCCGCAGGGCTTCGGCGGTGTAGATCTCGCGGCCGTCGACGCTGACCGAGCCATCGGCGATGGCCATGTTCAGCTTGCCCTTCAGGACGCGCTTGATATGAATGTTGTAAGTGACTTTCTTGGCGGTCGGCAATACCTGGCCGAAGAACTTCACTTCACCCGAACCCAGCGCACGGCCGCGGCCCGGCAGGCCTTGCCAGCCGAGGAAGAAACCGACCAGCTGCCACATGGCGTCAAGGCCCAGGCAGCCCGGCATCACCGGGTCGCCTTCGAAGTGACAGGCGAAGAACCACAGGTCCGGATTGATATCCAGCTCGGCGACCAATTCACCTTTGCCGTACTTGCCGCCTTCTTCGCTGATATGGGTGATGCGATCGACCATCAGCATGTTCGGCGCGGGCAGTTGCGCATTACCTGGGCCGAACAGCTCACCGCGACTGCAGCGCAGCAGGTCTTCCCGAGTAAAGGCGTGTTGTTTGGTCATGCGAGCTCCTCAATAACCCCCTGCGGCAGGGGATGAATCTTCCCGGCCGGCCCGAAAAGCGATGACTCCGGGGCGGCAGCCTACAGGTAGACTATTGCGTTGTGGTGAAAGTCACAGTGCACCTGGCGAAAGAAGTACAGGTGTTCACTGAAACGTCTATTTTCAGGTCCGAAGAACGTCCTGTCCAGTCCTTAAGACTGCCGCACTTTAGCATTTATCGCCAGTCGCGGTTGTCTGACCGGGTAACCAGCGTTGCAGCGCCCGCTGCAGCTCGGTGCGGCGCAAGGGTTTGCTCAGGTAGTCGTCCATGCCCGCGGCCATGCAACGCTCACGGTCGCCCTGCAAGGCGTTCGCGGTCAAGGCGATGATCGGCACGTGGATGCCGTTTGGCAGCAGGCGGATGCGCTGGGTGGCTTCATAGCCATCCAGGTTCGGCAACCGGCAGTCCATCAGAATGGCGGCGAACGGTTGCTGGCTGACCTGTTCGACCGCCTGGATACCGTCTGCCGCCACGCTGACCTCAAGCCCCAGGCTGCGCAGCATGGCTTCGATGACGTTTTGGTTGACCGGGTTGTCCTCCACCAGCAGCACCCGCTCGCTGCCGGTAAGTGGGCGCTGTTCACGCACCGCCCCGGGCAGTGGCGCCTGGGCCGGTGCGGCCAGGGCCAAGGGCATTTCCAGGGTAAAGGTCGAGCCCAGGCCTTCGCGGCTCTCACCGCGCAGCTTGCCGCCCATGCGTTCGGCCAGCGTACGTGCGATCGACAGGCCCAGGCCAGTGCCGCCATAGCGCCGGGAAATCGAGCTGTCGGCCTGCTGGAAGGCGACGAACATCATTTCCAGGCGGTCGCTGTCGATGCCGATACCGGTGTCGCGTACGCTGCAGGTGAACCACAGCAGTTGGCGGTCCAGCACCTGGCAGCGCGCTTCGACCTGCACCTGGCCCTGCTCGGTGAATTTCAGGGCATTGCCGACAAGGTTCAGCAGAATCTGCCGAATACGCGTGGGGTCGCCGTTCACGTTCAGGTGCTCGATGCCCGTCGGCATGTTCAGGTGCAAGCCAAGGCCACGTTGCTGGGCACTGTGCTGGAACGACTGGACACTGCTGGCGATCAGCTCGCCGAGGTTGAAGTCGATGCGCTCCAGCTCCAGTGCGGTGCGTTCGATGCGCGAGAAATCGAGAATGTCGTTGATGACCTTGAGCAGGTGCCCGGTGGACTCGCTGGCAACGGCGGTGTACTCGGCCTGCTCGCTGGTCAGCGGTGTGGTTTCGAGCAATTGCAGCATGCCCAGCACGCCATTCATGGGGGTGCGCAGCTCATGGCTCATCATCGCCAGGAAGTCCGACTTGGCCCGGTTGGCCTGTTCGGCTTCCTCGCGCGCCTGGGTCAACTGGGCGATGGCGCGCTTCTGCTCGTCACTGGCTTGCTCCAGGGCGTTGGCCAGGTTGTTGATGTGGTGCGCCAGATGGCCCAGTTCACTGTCATCCACCACGGGCAGCGGCGTGTTGTACTCGCCTTGCTGAATGGCCTTGACCGCGTGGCCCATGTCGCTGATCGGCTTGGCCAGGCTCATGGCCAGGCGGCGGGCCAGCAGGAAGGTGAACAGCAGGGCGAACAAGGCCAGGATGCCCGCCTTGATGACGATTTCCTGCTGGCGCTGGCTGAAGGCGTCATCGGACATGCCGACGATCACCCGCCCCAGGTAGTCGTCGCCAATGGCCGGCGTGGAGGTGTTGCCGGGCTGCAGGAAGTCGGTGTCCAAGCGAATTTGCTGAAGGCGGATCGGCGCTTGGAACACTTCCACCTGCTGTGCGCGGTTGGCGCTTTCGTCGGACTGCTCGACGTAGACCAGGATGTGGTTGCGGCTGTCCTGCACTTCGAGAAAGCGCACGTGCGGAATGCTCAGGGTGGCGCGCATCAGCCCTTCGAGCACCTCGTTGTTGCCCGAGATAACCCCGTATTCGGAGGCGGGCGCCAGCTGGTTGGCGATCAGTTGGCCGGTGTGGTTGAGTTCCTGGCGCAAGTCCTGGATACGCACGAAGGTAAAGAAGCTGATCAGCAGCAAGGTCAGCAGCAGGGCCGGGCCAAGGCTGATGATCTGGGTGCGGGTGTGGATGTCCCAGCTCAGGCGTCTGCTCATGGGGTGGATTCTCCTTCGGCCAGGGCCTTGGCAGCGGCGTTCGGGTCGATCGGTTCAAGGCCCAGGGCGCGTGCCACCTGCTGGTTGCCACTGACGCCGTAGCGCGCCGGGTAAAGGCTTCGCGGCCAGCGCGCGGGTGGCTGGTCGAGCAAATGGTCGAGCACGGCCAGCCAGTCGTCCTGGTCGCTGTAAGTGCTGGCCAGGGCGCCTGCGCGAACGAAGCCGGCATTTGGGCCAATCAACGCCATTTGCCGGCCGTAGCTGCTGAGCAGCAGGTTTTTCGCCGTCTTGGGGTTGTACAGGGCGGGGTCGTCGAGGCCCAGCAGTACATCGCTGTTGCCTAACAGCTGTTGCAGGGGCCGGCTGTCACGTTGGTCGGGCCAGTCCTGGGCAATGATCTCCAGGCCCAGCGGGCGGGCGGCATGGCGCAGTTCATCAAGCAAAAAGGCACTTTGCCTACCGTAAAGCACCCCGATGCGTTGCGCCTGTGGCAGCAGGTAGCGCGCCAGGCGCAGTTGCCGGGCCAGGGGCGGGTCGCTCCACAGCAGTGTAAGGAAGGGGGGGCGCGACTTTCCCAGGCGCTGTTCAGCCTGTACTCGGCTGACCCGCATGGCCAATGCTGGTGGCCCGGCGTTTTCACTCAGGCGCCAATCCAGCGCGGCGCTGTCAAGCAGCACCAGGCGTTGATCGCCCTTGAGCTGGCTTGGGCGGGGCAAGTCGGCAGTGGTTTGGAAGCGCACCCGATCATGCGGGCGATGGCTTTCGAATGCGGCGACGAAACTGCGAATGCCGGGCTGATCCTCGCCACCGACCAGCAAGATTTCACCGGCGGACAGCGGCCCCAGGGGCCACAGGCAAAGCAGCAGCACGCGCAGCAGGCGGGCCATCAGAACTCCAGCTCCGCGCTGACACTCAGGCGGTGGCGGCTGTCGTAGCGGTTTTGCAGCGCAGTCGTGGGCTCATCGTCCAGGCGCTGTTGCCACAGCGCCGCCAGCTCAAGGTTGCTGCCCTGCACCCGGAAGCGCTTGGCCAGGCGCAGGTCCAGGCGCTCGTAGCGGTACTGGTTGAGGGCATCGTCACCGTAGTAGAACAGCGCACTCGACCAGCCGTCGCCCCACTCGCGCATCCAGCCCGCCGAGCCGCTGTTGCGGGCGCTGAGGCGGCGGTCGTCGGGGTTGCTGGCCCAGGCGTCGACGTAGGCGTAGGTCACGCGCAGGCGGTCACGCAGGGTGGGGCGCCAGTCCAGTTGCGCCTCGCTGCCGGTAAAGCGCGCCTTGTTGCTGTTGCTGGCGATGTACTGGTTGTTCTTCAAAGGCTCGCTGATCATTCCGGTGATCTCGTCGTAGAACAGCTTCACATCCATGCTCAGGTCGATGTCGCTGAAATAGCCGTTGTAGCCCAGTTCGCGCGAGCGCATGCGCTCTTGCTCGAGGTCGCCCGGGCCGCGGGTCTTGACGAAATACTCACCGTGCGGCTGGCCAAACGCACTGGGGTTGAGGTTTTTGACCGTGTAGCTCCAGTTGACGTTGTTCTCGAACATGTCGGGGGAGCGTACCGCTTCGGAATAGACAGCACGCAGGCCATGGCGCGGGGTGATCAAGTAGTTGACCGCCACCCGTGGGGTCAGCGAACTGCCAGACAGGCGCGCGTCTTCGAACATCGCCCCGCCCTGGATGATCCAGTGTTCGTCGGCCCGCCATTCCAACTGGCCGAACAGGCGCCAGGTCTGGTCGACGAGGCTGCCATTGAAGTACGTCTGCGAGTCGGCACGATCATAGCGGTAGTTCATGCCGCTGAGCAGGCGCAGGCTGTCGGTCAGGCTCAGGGTGTCCTGGATTTCCAGGTCGTAGCGGGTTTCGCGGGTGCTCTGGTCGACATCGCCGCAGACCACATCGCGGCCACCTTGGTTGTTCCACTGGTCCTTGATGGCATCGACCAGCGCCTGTTCTTCGGGGTTGCTGCTGCGCGGTGGATCGTTTGCGCCGCGCGCCACCAGCTCGGCAAAGTTCGGGTTCAACTGCCACAGGCGGGTCAGCTCTGGGCTGAACGACAGCGCCGCATCGCAGGCGCGCCAGACTTGCTGGCGGTCGAAGTGCTGGGCCGAACCCTGGACGTAAAGGCTGTGCTCGGGGTTGAAGTCGATGTTCCAGCGTACCGAACCCGCGTAATCCTTGGCGTTGGCGTCGGTGTTGTCGCCGCGCTCGGTGACGTAGGGGAACACCGGCTGGTAGGTATAGGGGCGCTGGTTGCTGCCTTCCTTGGCCGCCAATTGCCATTCCAGGGTCTGGTCGGGGGCCAGGGTGTGGCTGGCGCTGAGGTTGAAGCGGGTGAGGCGGCGGCTGTCACGGTAGTCCTGGCCGTACTGGTCCTGATCGAAGCCATCGTCTTGCTGGCCGGACACCGACAGGCGCATGTCGCCGCCATCCCAGCCAAAACCATGGCTGGCGTAGAAATCGTTGATGCCATCCTCGCCGCGGGTGACCTTGAGGCGCGTGCCATGGCTGTCCGCCGGGTTGCGGGTGAGGATGTTGACTACGGCCATCAAGGCGTTGGCGCCATAGCTGACTGTGTTGGGGCCGCGGAACACCTCGATGCGCTCGATGTCTTCCATGGCCAGGGGGATGTCGCTCCAGTCCACCGTCGCCAGGCCCGCGCGGTACACCGAGCGGCCATCGATCAGCACCTGCATGCGCCGCGCATCGTTGACGTTGCTGCCATGGTAGTTGACCGTCGGCTGGTTGCCGGCGCCGTAGCCGATCATCATGCCCGGCACCAGGCGCAGCAGTTCGGGGATATCGCGGGCGCCGCTGGCGCGGATCAGCTCACTGTCGAGCACCGTCATGCTGCCAGGGACCGCTGCCGGGGATTGTTTGAGCCGGGTGGCGGTCAGAACCTGCGGCAGGTCGGCGTTGTCGATGAACAGATCGTCGGCCATGGCCGGGCCGCCGAGCAGGGCAGTCAGAAGCAGAAGACGCGGGTAAGGAGGCGTGCCTGGGAACACGGTACGACCTTGTTTCAGGGATGAAACAGGCATGTTAACCGACCGCAGGGCTTTTGCCAGTGATCTGGGTTTCCTTGCCGGCCCTTTCGTAGGCGCTGGCACTGGCCCTGTCGAATACGCACCGTATAATGCAGCGTCGCCACTTAACTTTTGGCTTTAACGGATTAGATATGACTGAACAGCAGCCTGTTGCAGTTCTGGGAGGCGGCAGCTTCGGCACCGCCGTGGCGAACCTGCTGGCGGAAAACGGTGTGCCGGTGCGCCAATGGATGCGCGACCCCGAGCAGGCCGAGGCCATGCGTGTCAACCGCGAGAACCCACGCTACCTCAAAGGCATTCGCCTGCACGACGGCGTAGAGCCGGTCAACGACCTGCTGGCCACCTTGCAGGCCTGCGACCTGGTGTTTGTCGCCTTGCCGTCGAGCGCCTTGCGCAGCGTGCTGGCGCCCCATGCCGAGTTGTTGCGCGGCAAGGGGCTGGTCAGCCTGACCAAGGGCATTGAGGCGCAGAGCTTCAAGCTGATGAGCCAGATCATCGAAGAAATCGCACCTCAAGCCCGCATCGGCGTCCTGTCGGGGCCAAACCTGGCCCGTGAAATCGCCGAACATGCGCTGACCGCCACCGTGGTCGCCAGCGAAGACGAACAACTCTGCCAACAGGTGCAGGCCGTATTGCACGGGCGTACCTTCCGCGTCTACGCAAGTGCCGACCGCTTCGGGGTCGAACTGGGCGGGGCACTGAAAAACGTCTACGCCATTATTGCCGGCATGGCCGTGGCCCTGGGCATGGGCGAGAACACCAAGAGCATGCTGATCACCCGTGCACTGGCCGAAATGACCCGCTTCGCCGTGAGCCAGGGTGCCAACCCCATGACCTTCCTGGGCCTGGCCGGTGTCGGTGACCTGATCGTTACCTGTTCCTCGCCCAAGAGCCGCAACTACCAGGTCGGCCACGCCCTGGGCCAAGGCCTGAGCCTGGAGCAGGCCGTCAATCGCCTGGGCGAAGTGGCCGAAGGGGTGAACACCCTGAAGGTGCTCAAGGCCAAGGCGCAGGAAGTTCAGGTGTACATGCCGCTGGTGGCGGGCCTGCACGCCATCCTGTTCGAGGGCCGTACCTTGAACCAGGTGATCGAGCACCTGATGCGCGCCGAGCCCAAGACCGACGTCGATTTCATTTCTATCAGTGGTTTTAATTAAGCCGTCAGCGGCTTCGGCCCGAACAAGGAGCGACACATGAACGATACGCCCGAACGCGCCCAGCGCGAGTCGATCATCCTGCGGGTGCTGTGGATGTTGGTGTTCCTGGTGGTCTGGCAATTGGCCGAGCTGCTGTTGGGCGGCCTGGTGCTGGTACAGCTGATCTACCGCCTGATCTATGGCGCCCCCAGCGCCAGCCTGATGAACTTCGGCGATAGCCTCAGCCAGTACCTGGCGCAGATCGGCCGCTTCGGCAGCTTCCACAGCGACCAGAAGCCTTGGCCATTCGCCGACTGGCCAGCCCCGCGCGCCCCGGAAGGTGAGGCGCCCCATGCTGTGGCACCCGCGCCACACCCGGTGCGTGACGAAGAGCCCAAGCTGTGAAGCTGTGGGTGCTGCGCCACGGTGAGGCAGAGCCTCGGGCCAACAGCGACGCCGAACGCCGTCTGACCAGCCATGGCCGCGAGCAGGTGCTGCACAGTGCCGCGCGCCTGCTTGGGCAGCCGTTGCAGGCCATCATCGCCAGCCCTTATGTCCGTGCCCAGCAAACGGCAGCGCTGGTGCATGACACCTTGGATTTCCCTGAGCCAGTGCGCACCGTGGCCTGGCTGACGCCGGACAGCAATGTGCAGCAGGTGATCGGTGAAATCGAAAAGCTCGGCCTGGAGCATGTGCTGTTGGTTAGCCACCAACCACTGGTGGGGGCCTTGGTCTGTGCCCTGGAGCATGGCCATGTACAGCAACCGGCGCCCATGAGCACCGCCAGCCTGGCGGAGCTGGAAGGGGAGTGGCCGTTGGCAGGCCTGATGACCTTGCGCGCAATCAGTTCGCCAGCCTGACGCCTCTTGGCAACTGGCATTTCTGCCAGTTGCCGCTTCACTCGACCGCTTGCTAGCGTGGCGCCACATCGAATGAGTGGCCAGGCAGGGAGCAGTTGATGAAGGGTGATATGCAAGCGCTGTTACGTTCACTGGACTTGCAACCCACAGTAGACAAAGTGCAGGAAGGCGTGGTGCTGGACTTTGCCCAGTACAGCGTGTTGCGCGACTCGGCCGACGCCAAGCTTTACCACCTGATGGGCAAGGTGGGCGATGCTAAAGACGACCTGGGCGAGCTGCAGGAAGCCTGCCTGCGGGTGTCCCGCTTGCTGCAGACCAGTTGCCTGGCGCTGCGCCGATTGCAGCTCGACTATGAGGACCAGTGCCTGGCGCGTGAAGTGCTCGAGAGCCAGCTGGCCTATATGCAGGCCTGCCTGCAGCGTTCGCTGGCCAGTTTTGTGCGTACCCGATGACCTGATAGCCCTCGCCGATGACCTTTCCGGACATTGCCGAGCGGCCCCGCGATGCCGACAATGGGCCATCTTCCCACCGTCCGGACCAGGCGCCATGTCGCAGCACATCTTCTTTGCCCACGCCAATGGTTTCCCGTCTGCCACCTACGGCAAGCTGTTCGCTGCCCTGGCGCCGGACTATCACGTTCACCACCTGCCCCAGCATGCCCACGACCCGCGCTTCCCGGTGAATGAAAACTGGCAGAACCTGGTCGATGAATTGCTGCACCACCTGGCGCAGCAGGACGCGCCGGTCTGGGGGGTTGGCCATTCGTTGGGCGGGGTATTGCACTTGCATGCCGCCTTGCGTTGCCCCGAGTATTACCGCGGGGTGGTGATGCTCGACTCGCCGGTGTTGACCCGCGCCGATCAGTGGCTGCTGCGCACTGCCAAGCGTTTTGGCTTTATCGACCGCATCACCCCGGCCGGCCGCACTTTGGGGCGGCGCGAGGCGTTTGCCGATCGCGACAGCGCACGGGACTATTTTGCCAGCAAACGCTTGTTCCGCCACTTTGATCCCGACTGCCTGGAAGCCTACCTGGAGCATGGCTTGGAGCCCGCGCAAGAAGGGCTGCGCCTGCGTTTCGACCCGGCGACCGAGATCAGTATCTACCGCAGCATCCCCCACGCCAGCCCAGCGCCTGCCCGGCAACTGCAGGTACCACTGGCGATGGTGCGCGGCGAGCGCAGCAACGTGATCCGCCGGCACCACACGCTGGCCGTGCGCGGCATGGCCAAAGGCGAGTACCACAGCGTGCCGGGCGGGCATATGTTCCCCTTGGAACGCCCGACCGACACCGCCAGCCTGATCAAGGGCCTGTTCGACCGTTGGAGCCACGAATGAGCGCGCACATGGAAGAAATCCGCCTGAGCCTGGGCCATATCGAACTGGCTGCGCACCTGTTCGGCCCTGAGGATGGGCTGCCGGTGATTGCCCTGCACGGCTGGCTGGACAACGCCAACAGCTTCGCCCGGCTGGCGCCGCGGTTGCAGGGCCTGCGCATCGTCGCCCTGGACCTGGCGGGCCATGGTTACTCGGAGCATCGCCCGCCTGGCGCCAGTTATGCGCTGGCCGACTACGCCCACGATGTGTTGCGGGTGGCCGAGCAGTTGGGTTGGCAGCGCTTTGCCTTGCTGGGCCATTCACTGGGGGCGATCATCTCGGTACAACTGGCGGGCGCCTTACCGGAGCGGGTCAGCCACCTGGCGCTGATCGATGGCGTCATTCCGCCCACCGGGGCCGAGCAGGACGCCGGTGAACGCCTGGGCATGGCATTGCAGGCGCAGTTGCGCCTGGATGGCAAACGTAAATCCGTCTACCCAGCGTTGGAGCAGGGCGTGCAGGCGCGCATGAAGGGTATGGTCGCCGTCAGCCGCGAGGCAGCCGAACTGTTGGCCCAGCGTGGGCTGATGCCGGTAGCGGGAGGGTACAGCTGGCGCAGCGACAGCCGCCTGACCTTGCCGTCCCCTGTTCGCCTGAGCCACGCGCAAGCCATGGCCTTTGTCAGGCGGGTGAGTTGCCCGGCCTGCCTGGTGGTGGCCGCCGACGGCATGCTGGCGCGCCACACTGAGTTGCTGGAGCAGCTACCCTTTGAACAGGTGACGCTGCCCGGGGGGCATCACCTGCACCTGAACGATGAGCAGGGCGCGGCCCTTGTCGCAGACTGTTTCAATCGCTTCTTTGGCTTTGCTTGACTTGCACCGGACAAGTGCCGAGGCTTGGCGGGTTGAACAGGGAGACAACCATGCACATGCCAGACACGCTGGACCTTAGCTTCGGCGCCCCGCGCCGACTGGGCTGCCGATGAGCGCGCCCGTAACCCTCCGTACTACCCTCGCTGCCTGCTTCGTGCTCGCCAGCCCCTTGCTGTGGGCAGGTAGCCTGCCCGTTCCCGTGGATGCCAAAGTGGTCGACCAACGCCCTGCGGTGGAGCAGGAGCGCGTGTACCCCATGGGGCCTTTGCGCAAGATCAGCGGCCGCCTGCGGGTCGACGACAAGGTCGAAAGCCGTGGCCAGGTCAGCTCGGTCACCTATGAACTGCCGGTGGAGCGCACGGCCCGCGAGGCGTTTACCAGCGCCCGCGAAGCACTGCAACACGACGGTGGTTACCCATTGTTCTGGTGCCAGGGCCGCGACTGCGGCGAAGCCAGCCTTTGGGCCAATGATGTATTCGCCAATGCACGGCTCAATGGCGGTGACGAGCAGCAGGCGTTCATCCTCCTGCGCCGTTCTGCAGAAGAGGCCGACACACTGGTGGCGTTGTACAGCGTCACCCGCGGCAACCGCCGCGCCTACCTGCACGTGGAAGAGTTCGTTGCTGCCAGCCCGCTGGGTGAGCTGCTGCCCACGGCCGCCACGGTGCTGCGCGAAATGCGCGACACCGGCAAGCTCGACTACCCTGACCTGAGCACGCCGCAACCTGCCTGGGTGGCGTTGTTGGGGCGTAGCCTCAACCTGGACAGCACCTTGCGCGCCAGCCTCAGCGGCAAAGAGGCCGAAGCGTGGCGTGAGCAACTGGTCAAGGCGGGCGTGCGCAGCAACCGGCTCGAGGTCGGCAACGCCCCTACCGATGGCCTGCACCTGGAACTGATCCGTTGAACGAGCACCGCCATGGCCAATAATGACCGCCTGCTGATCCAGATCGTCCTGTTGACGTTGCTCGGCGCTGCCTTGTGGGTCATGGCACCGTTCATTTCGGCGCTGCTGTGGGGCGCCATTCTGGCCTTTGCCAGCTGGCCGCTGATGCGCTTGCTGACGCGTGCGCTGGGCGGGCGCGAAACGTTGGCCGCCAGCCTGCTGACCGCAGCCTGGATCCTTATCGTGGCGTTGCCGCTGGTATGGCTGGGTTTCAACCTGGCGGATCATATCCGCGATGCCACGGCGTTTGTCCGTGATGTGCAGGTGGATGGGCTGCCCGAGGCGCCGGCCTGGCTGGGCAGCATTCCCCTGGTGGGTGAGCGCATGGTCAATTGGTGGCAATCGCTCGACCAGCAAGGTGCGGCTTTGATTGCTTCGATCAAGCCTTACCTGGGCCAGGTCGGCAACTGGTTGCTGGCGCGCAGTGCGCAGATCGGCAGCGGCATGCTCGAACTGAGCTTGAGCCTGGTCTTCGTGTTCTTCTTCTACCGTGACGGCCCGCGCCTGTCAGCGTTCGTGCTGCGCCTGTTGCAGCGCTTGACCGGTGACCGCGCCGAGTACTACCTGGACCTGGTGGCGGGCACCGTGCAACGTGTGGTCAACGGCGTCATCGGCACGGCAGCGGCCCAGGCCTTGCTTGCGCTGATCGGCTTCCTGATCGCCGGCGTCCCCGGGGCCATCGTGCTGGGCCTGGTGACCTTCATGCTCAGCCTGATCCCCATGGGGCCACCCCTGGCGTGGATCCCCGCGACGGCCTGGTTGGCGTGGAAAGGGGAGTACGGCATGGCGGTGTTCCTGGGTATCTGGGGCACCTTCGTCATCAGCGGCGTGGACAACGTGCTCAAGCCCTACCTGATCAGCCGTGGCGGCAACCTGCCGCTGGTCATCGTGCTGCTGGGTGTGTTCGGCGGGTTGATCGCCTTTGGTTTCATTGGCCTGTTCATCGGGCCGACGTTGCTGGCGGTGGGGTATAGCCTGCTGCTTGACTGGAGCCGCAACGCCGGGCAGCAAACACCGTAGGAGCGGCCTTGCGTCGCGAAAGGGCTGCATAGCAGTCCCAGCGATTATCGTGGTAACGCTGAAATCTGGGGCTGCTTTGCAGCCCTTTCGCGACGCAAGGCCGCTCCTACAAGGGGCTGCGTTTTTTACGCATTCTTTATGCGTTGATCCATCCCTCGATCTCGCCCCTTTACGCCCCTCCCTCGGACAATTTCCCCAAAGCGGCCCAAGCGCCGCACCACGGGGAGCTCCACACATGAACATGCTCGACGGGCTGTCACTGCTGCTGGCAGTGGCATTGGCGATTTACCTGCTGATGGCGCTGCTGCGCGCCGATCGCAGCTAGGGAGTGGCCATGCACAGTTACGACTTTGCCTTGTTACTGGCGTTTTTCGCCATCGTGCTGCTACCGGCACCCTGGCTTGGGCGGTTCTACTACAAGGTGATGGAAGGCCAGCGCACCTGGCTGTCACCGGTGGTGGGCCCGTTAGAGCTGGCCTGCTATCGACTGGCAGGCGTACGCGCCGACCAGGAGCAGAACTGGAAGCAATACACCCTGGCGTTGCTGGCCTTCAACCTGGCCGGCTTCCTGCTGTTGTTTGCCGTGCTGCTGTTGCAGGGCTACTTGCCGCTGAACCCACAGCAATTGCCCGGGCAGGAGTGGTCGCTGGCGTTCAACACCGCCGTAAGCTTCGTCACCAACACCAACTGGCAGGCTTATAGCGGCGAGTCATCAGTCAGCTACCTGAGCCAGATGCTGGGCCTGACGGTGCAGAACTTCGTCAGTGCTGCCACTGGCCTGGCAGTACTTGTGGCCCTGTGCCGCGGCATTGCCCGCCGTTCGGCCGCCACCCTGGGCAACTTCTGGGTCGACATGACCCGGGCCACGCTCTATGGGTTGTTGCCCCTGTGCCTGGTGCTGGCGCTGCTGCTGGTGTGGCAGGGTGTGCCGCAGACCTTTGCCGACTATGCGCACGCACTGACCCTGCAAGGCACTGACCAGACCATCCCGCTCGGCCCGGCGGCTAGCCAGATCGCCATCAAGCAGCTGGGCACCAACGGCGGCGGCTTCTTCGGCGTCAACGCGGCACACCCGTTCGAAAACCCCACGGCCTGGAGCAACCTGTTCGAGGTGGCGTCGATCATTCTCATCCCGGCGGCGCTGGTGTTTACCTTCGGCCATTACGTGAAAGACCTGCGCCAGAGCCGGGCGATTCTTGCCTGCATGCTGAGCCTGTTCCTTATCGGTGGGGCTACAGCGCTGTGGTCCGAATACCAGCCCAACCCGGCCTTGCAGAGCGCGCAGGTGCAGCAAAGCGCGCCGCTCGAAGGCAAGGAAAGCCGCTTCGGCACCACCGGTTCGGTGCTGTGGACAGTGACCACCACGGCAGCCTCCAACGGCTCGGTCAATGCCATGCACGACAGCCTCAACCCGCTGACCGGCATGGTTGCGATGGTCAACATGATGGTCGGCGAGGTGATCTTCGGCGGCGTCGGTGCGGGGCTCTACGGCATGCTGTTGTTCGTGCTGATCGCCGTGTTCCTGGCCGGCCTGATGATTGGCCGTACCCCGGAATACCTGGGCAAGAAGCTGCAGGCGCGTGAGGTGCAACTGTTGGTGGCGACCTTGCTGGTGATGCCGGTCGGCGTGCTGGTGCTGGGCGCCATCGCCGCCAGCCTGCCGGGCCCGGCGGCGGCGGTGAGCAACCCCGGTGCCCATGGCTTTAGCCAACTGCTGTACGCCTACACCTCCGGCACCGCCAACAACGGTTCGGCCTTTGCCGGTTTTGGCGCCAACACGGTGTACCACAACCTGATGCTCGGCCTGGCCATGCTGATCGGCCGCTTCGGCTACATCCTGCCGATATTGGCCTTGGCCGGCAGCCTGGCGGCGAAAAAGAGCGCACCCCAGGGGCTGAACAGCTTCCCCACCCACGGCCCGCTGTTCACCGGCCTGTTGCTGGTAACCATCCTGCTGGTGGGTGGCCTGACCTTCCTGCCGACCTTGGCCCTCGGGCCAATTGCCGAACACCTGAGCCTGGGCTTCTGAGGAACCACCATGAACATGCCCATTCCTGAAGTAAAAGCCCCCCACAGCGCCAAGGACCAGACCCGCTTCGCCGCGCTCTGGCGCCCGGCCCTGATCCAGGCCTTCGTTAAACTGGACCCTCGGCAGCTCAAGCGCTCGCCGGTGATGCTGGTGGTGGCGCTGACTGCCGCGCTGACCACTGTGTTGTGTTTTGCCCCCGGCAGTGGCGTGAGCACAACAGTGGCGGTGCAAATTGCCCTGTGGCTGTGGTTTACCGTGCTGTTCGCCAACTTTGCCGAAGCCCTCGCCGAAGGCCGTGGCAAGGCCCGCGCCGACAGCCTCAAGGCTGGGAGCCAGGGGCTGAACGCCCAACGTCGCGACAGCGCTGGCGCATTCGAAACGGTTGCCGCGACCGCGCTGCGCAAGGGCGATGTGGTCAAGGTGATCGCGGGTGAGCTGATCCCGGGTGATGGTGAGGTAATCGAAGGCATCGCGGCGGTCAACGAGGCGGCCATCACCGGTGAGTCGGCCCCGGTGATCCGCGAGTCCGGCGGCGACCGCTCGGCGGTCACCGGCAACACGCGGCTGGTGTCTGACTGGTTGCTGATCCGCATCACCAGCAACCCTGGCGAATCAACCCTGGACCGCATGATCGCCTTGGTCGAAGGTGCCAAACGCCAGAAAACGCCCAACGAGATTGCCCTGGATATCCTGCTGATTGGCCTGACCCTGATCTTCCTGATCGTGGTCGTGACCCTGCAGCCGTTCGCCCACTTTGCCGGCGGTAGCTTGCCGTTGATCTTCCTGGCCGCACTGCTGGTGACGTTGATCCCCACCACCATCGGCGGCTTGCTGTCGGCCATTGGCATTGCCGGCATGGACCGCCTGGTCCGGCTCAACGTCATTGCCCGTTCCGGCCGCGCGGTGGAAGCTGCGGGCGACGTGCACACCCTGATGCTCGACAAGACCGGCACCATCACCTTCGGCAACCGCCGCTGCAGCGCGCTGCATGCCGCGCCGGGCGTCACCGCCAAGGAGCTGGGGGAGGGCGCCTTGTTCGCCTCGCTGGCCGATGACACGGCCGAGGGCAAATCGATCGTCGAGTACCTGCGCCAGTTGCACGACTTCGTCGAACCCTCCGGGCAGCAGCTCGTACCGATCGCCTTCAGCGCCGAGACGCGGTTGTCGGGTGTCGACTTCCAGCAGCACCGCTACCGCAAGGGTGCTGTCGATGCGGTGCTGGCATTCGTTGGCCTGCAACGGCTGGAAATGCCGCCGGCATTGGCCCGCGAGGTCGAGCGCATTGCCCAGAGTGGCGGCACGCCGCTGTTGGTGTGTGTCGACCAGCGCTTGCTTGGGGTGATCCACCTCAAGGACGTGGTCAAGCCCGGTATTCGCGAGCGCTTTGCCGAACTGCGCAAGCTGGGCATCCGCACCGTGATGGTGACCGGTGACAACCCGCTGACCGCCGCTGCCATTGCCGCCGAGGCCGGGGTCGATGACGTGCTGGCCGAGGCCACCCCAGAGAAGAAGCTGGCGCGCATCCGTCAGGAGCAAAACGACGGCCGCCTGGTCGCCATGTGCGGCGACGGCGCCAACGACGCCCCGGCGCTGGCCCAGGCCGATGTGGGCATGGCCATGAACGACGGCACCCAGGCAGCGCGTGAGGCGGCCAACATGGTCGACCTGGACAGCGACCCGACCAAGCTGCTGGACGTGGTCCAGGTGGGCAAGGAACTGCTGGTGACCCGTGGCGCCTTGACCACCTTCTCGATTGCCAACGACGTGGCCAAGTACTTCGCCATCCTGCCGGCGTTGTTCGCGGCCATCTACCCGCAGCTGGGCGTGCTCAACCTGATGCACCTGGCCAGCCCGCAGAGCGCGATCTTGTCGGCGATCGTGTTCAACGCGCTGATCATCATCGTGTTGATCCCGCTGGCGCTGCGCGGTGTGCGGGTGCACGCGGCGAGCGCGGCCCACCTGCTGCGGCGCAACCTGCTGATCTACGGGCTAGGCGGGATCATCGTGCCGTTCGCCGGGATCAAGCTGATCGACATGCTGCTCAATGCCTTGCACCTGGTCTGAGGAGGCCGCCATGAACACTTATGTACGCCCGGCCTTGAGCCTGGCTTTGCTGATGACGCTGGTCACCGGCGCGTTGTACCCGTTGGCGGTGACCGGTATTGCCCAGGTCGCCTTCCCTGAACAGGCCAATGGCAGCCTGGTGCGTGACGCGCGCGGCGAGGTGCGCGGCTCGGCACTGATCGCCCAGGATTTCCAAGGCGATGGCTGGTTCCATTCGCGGCCCTCGGCAGGGGCTTATGCCACGGTTGCCAGCAGTGCCAGCAACCTGTCGCCGAGCAACCCGGCGCTGGCCGAGCGGGTGGGCAGCGAGGCCGCGAAGCTGTACCGGGCTGAGCACGGGCCTGTGCCGCAAGCCTTGTTGACCACCTCGGGCAGTGGCCTGGACCCGCATTTGCCGCCGGAGGCGGTGGCTTATCAGGTAGCGCGTGTGGCAGCGGCTCGCAAGGTGCCCGTTGAACGCTTGCAAGCCCTGGTGGAAGAGGCCACCCTCCACCCATTGATCGGGCCGCCTGTGGTCAATGTCCTGGCGCTGAACCAGGCCCTGGAGAGGTTGGGGCAGTGAGCTTGGGGCCGTATCGCACCGCTCGCAAGGGCGGTGAGGTCCCTGTAGGCGCGGGCTTGCCCGCGAAGGCCTGCAAAGTAGGCCCAGATTCACCGATCGCCGCACAATCTAAGGATGAAACATGAGTGATTCCGCCCGCGCAGACGCGCTGTTGGCCAACCTTCCGCGCGAAGGCCGCGGCAGGCTGAAGGTGTTCCTTGGCGCCGCACCGGGTGTGGGCAAGACCTACGCCATGCTGCAAGCCGCCCACAGCCAGCAACGCCAGGGCGTACACCTGCTGGCCGGGGTCGTCGAAACCCATGGCCGCGCCGAAACCGAATCGCTGCTTGGTGGCCTGCCCCAGCAGCCCCTGCTGCGCAGCGAGTACCGTGGCGTCACCCTGGAGGAGATGGACCTCGACGGCCTGCTCAAGGCCGCACCTGCGCTGGCCCTGGTCGACGAACTGGCCCACACCAACGCCCCCGGCAGCCGCCACGCCAAGCGCTGGCAGGACGTTCAGGAACTACTCGCCGCCGGCATCGACGTGTACACCACGGTCAACGTCCAGCACCTGGAAAGCCTCAACGACAAGGTCCGCGACATCACCGGCGTGCAGGTGCGCGAAACCCTGCCGGACTGGGTCCTGCAGGAAGCGTTCGAATTGGTCTTGATCGACCTGCCACCGCGCGAATTGCTGGAGCGCCTGCGCGAAGGCAAGGTGTACGTGCCCGAGCAGGCGCGGGCTGCGATCGATGCCTATTTCTCCCAGACCAACCTCACCGCATTGCGCGAGCTGGCCATGCAGACCGCCGCCGCCCAGGTCGACGCCGACCTGGCCCACGGCTACCGCCAACGCGGGCAGGAGGCTCCGGCCCTGCGTGGGCGCCTGCTGGTGGGCATCGATGGTGACGACCAGGCCGAACGCCTGGTGCGCCACGCCAGCCGCGTAGCACAACGCCGGCACTTGCCCTGGAGCCTGGTGCACGTCGACAACGGTAAGCTGCGCGACGAAGCCGCACGCCAACGCCTGCAAGCCGCGCAGCAACTGGCTGAGCGCCTGGGCGGCGAAGTGGTGCTGCTGCGCGCCGGTGAAGTGGCGCGCACGCTGATCCAGCATGCCGGCGAGCGGCGGGCCAGCCTGGTGCTGGTGGGGCAGTCGCGTGATCGCCTGCGCCGTCGCTTCTTCGGCGCCGGTGTAGCGGCGCGGCTGCTGCGCGAAAGCCACGGCCTGGAGATCAACGTGCTCGACCGCGATGCCCAGCCGGCCCCGGCCAGTGCGGCGGTGCAACGGGTATGGGTGTGGCGGCACTACCTGCTGGCCCTGTTTGCCACGCTGCTGGCGACCGGTTTGTCGTGGGCCGTGTCCAGCGTGCTGGCGCTGCCCAATATCTCCCTGGTGTTCCTTGCCGCCGTGCTGCTGGTAGCGGTGCGCAGCAGCCTGGGGCCGGCCTTGGCCTGCGCTGCCCTGTCGTTTCTGACCTACGACTTCCTGTTCATCCCGCCCAATTTCTCGTTCAGCATCCAGCGCGAAGAAGACGTGCTGACCCTGGTGTTCTTCCTGCTGATGGCGGCCCTCACCGGCAATCTTGCGGCCCGCCAGCGCCGCCAGTTGCAGGCGCTGCGCGAGACGCAGGCGCAGACCAACCAGTTGCTTGATTTATCCCGCCGCCTGACCGTTGCCGCCGACCGCCAAGCGGTGTTCAACGCCGCCGGCCAACACCTTGACGGCTGGCAGGATGTGCAAGTCTGCCTGCTCGAACGTAACCCCGAAGGCCAGCTGCACCTGGCCAGCGGCGAGGCCCACGGCCTCAGCGACAACGAGCGCGCCGCCGCCGAGTGGGCCTGGCAGCACGGGCAGGCGGCGGGCCATGGCAGTGACACCTTGCCCAATGGCCGCTGGTGGTGGTGGCCGCTGGCGGTCGATGACCACCCGCTGGCCCTGCTCGGCGTACGCCCGCGCTCTGGCGAACCGCTCAGCGCCCAGCGCCGGCGCCTGCTCATGGCCCTCGGCCAACCCCTGGCCCAAGCCCTGGCCCGCGCCCGCCTGGCCGAACAATTGGAGGCGGCGCGCCTGCATGGCGAAACCGAGCAACTGCGCAGTGCCTTGTTAGCCTCGGTCTCCCACGACCTGCGCACGCCCTTGACCGCCATGCGCGGCAGCATCGACAGCTTGCTGGCCCTGGGCGAGGCGATCCCCGAGGACGACCGCCGCGAGCTGCTGGAAGGCACCCGCAATGAAGCCGAGCGCCTGGACCGCTACATCCAGAACCTGCTCGACATGACCCGCCTGGGCCATGGCGGCCTCAAGCTGGCCCGCGATTGGGTGGCCCCCGCAGACATCGTCGGCAGTGCGCTGAACCGCCTGCGGGTGGTGCTTGCGCCCCTGCGCGTGCACACCGATGTGCCGGCCGAGCTGCCGTTGCTGTTCGTGCATGCGGCGCTGATCGAGCAGGCCTTGGTCAACGTGCTGGAGAACGCTGCACGCTTCTCGCCGGCCCAGGGTCGGCTGGAACTGCAGGTGTCGGTGCAGGGTGAACAACTGCGCATTGCCGTCAGCGACCAGGGCCCCGGCATTCCGGTGGCCGAGCGGGAGAAGATTTTCGACATGTTCTACACCGCCGCCCGCGGTGACCGGGGCGGGCAGGGCACTGGCCTCGGCCTGGCGATCTGCCAGGGCATGATTGGCGCCCATGGCGGGCAGATCCTGGTGGGTGAAGGGATCGATGGCCAGGGCACTGGCATCACTTTATGCTTGCCGCTGCCCCCTCAACCTGAAGCCGAAAGCGAAGCCCCATGAGCCAGTCCGCCACCCTCCTGGTCATCGACGACGAACCGCAGATCCGCAAGTTTTTGCGCATCAGCCTGACGTCCCAGGGCTACAAGGTGATCGAGGCCGCCACCGGCAGCGAGGGCCTGGCGCAGGCCGCCTTGGGCAAGCCCGACCTGGTGGTGCTCGACCTCGGCCTGCCGGACATGGACGGCCAGCAAGTGCTGCGCGAGCTGCGTGAATGGAGCGCAGTGCCGGTGCTGGTGCTGTCGGTGCGGGCCAGTGAGGTGCAGAAGGTCGATGCGCTGGACGGCGGCGCGAATGACTACGTGACCAAGCCGTTTGGTATTCAGGAGTTTCTGGCGCGGGTGCGCGCCTTGCTGCGCCAGGTGCCGCAGGCCGGCGGGGGCGAGGTGGCGGCCAGTTTTGGGCCGTTGACCGTGGACTTTGCCTTCCGCCGCGTGACCCTGGAGGGCGTCGAGGTGGCGCTGACCCGCAAGGAGTATGCGTTGCTGGCCCAGCTGGCCGGGCACCCGGGCCGGGTGATTACCCAGCAGCAGTTGCTCAAGGACATTTGGGGGCCGACCCATGTGGACGATACCCACTACCTGCGGATCGTGGTCGGGCACCTGCGGCAAAAACTCGGGGATGACCCCATGGCGCCGCGTTTCATCATCACCGAGGCGGGCGTCGGCTACCGGTTGGTCGCGCCCGCCTGATGATGCCGGCCGGGCGGCCATTGCGCGTGGTCAGGCCCTTGGCGGCTCCTTTTCGAACAGTTGCCGTACGACTTCCAGGTAGCGCCGCGCGCCCAGGCCCAGGGGCCGCGGTTTGACCCAGATGATGTCGACCCACAGCCGTAAGCGGCTGGCCATGTTGTCGAAGCGCACCTCGGCCAAGGCGCCCGAGGCAATCAACGGTTCGACCAGCGGCTGCGGCAGGTAGGCCCACCCCAGGCCGGATTGCACCAGATCCAGCGTAGCCAGATAACTGTCGGTCAGCCAGATGCGCCGCGACAACACCATGCGCGGGTCGGAGCCGGTGGCTTTGCCGGAGGCCACGATGATTTGCCGTTGCTCGGCGAAGGCTTCTTCGGGCAGTGGTGTGCCACTGTTGCGCCCGGCGGGGTGGCGGGGTGATGCGACGGCGACCAGCAACTGGCTGCCGGCTTCAAGAAATGACTCACGCTCATCGATGCCGGGCCGTTCGAAAACCAGCGCCAACTGCACGCTGCCGTCATGCAGCAAACGAATCGCTTCGGCTTGCGTGGCCGAACGCACTTCGATCTCAAGGCTTGGGAATTCTTGCGCGAGGGTTTCCAGCGGTTGGCTCCAGCGGCCGGTTTGCAGCTCGGGGGCCATGGCGATGGTCAGGCGCTTTTCCAGCCCCTTGTGCAGCTGCAGGGCCTGGGCGTCGAGCAGGTTGAGCTGGCAGATCACCTGCCTGGCCTGAGGTTCGAGGGCCAAGGCGGCGCTGGTTGGCAAGGCTTTGCGCGTGGCCCGGTCGAACAGGGCCAGGTCCAGCTCGGCTTCCAGCTGGGCGATGGCCATGCTCACGGCCGAAGGCACGCGGCCCAGCTTGCGCGCTGCTGCGGAAAACGACCCTGCCTCCAGTACGGCCAGAAAAACTGCAAGTGAGTCGCTGGTGAAGGCCATTGTCAGAAAACCTGATTGATCGGTTGTGCCGCGTAGGCTGTGATGGGGGCTGCGCAGCGGCCCCCGTTATGACGGTGTGTTGCTGCAGAAAAGTATGAGTTTTCAAGCAGGCCTATAACAATCTCTTACAGATCTTCCGACAGGATACGGTCCACGCTGTCGACAAAGTAGTCCACGCTCGCCCGTGTGGTGCACATCGGTGGTTTGATCTTGAGGATGTTGAGGTAGTCGCCGGTCGGCTGCATGAAGATGCCCAGGTCACGCAAGCGGTCGCACAGCAGCAAGGTCTCCTCGGTCGCCGGTTCCAGCGTCTGCCGGTCGCGTACCAACTCAAGCCCCAGGTAGAAGCCCGAGCCATGCGCCGCACCTGCGAGTGGGTGCTTGTCGACCAGCGCCTGCAAGCGCGCCTTGAAGTAGCGGCCGGTGTCGCGGGCGTTGTCCCACAGCCCTTCCTCTTGCATCACGTCCAGCACCGCCATGCCGATGCGGCAACTGACCGGGCTGCCCCCCGCCGATGAGAAGAAGTAGCCCTGCGCCTCCAGCGCCTCGGCGATTTCGCGGCGGGTGATCACTACCCCCAGCGGCTGGCCGTTGCCCATGCCCTTGGCCATGGTGATGATGTCGGGCACCACCCCTTGCTCCTCGAAGCCCCAGAAGTACTCGCCCAGTCGGCCATAACCCACCTGCACCTCGTCGGCGATGCACACGCCACCACGGGCGCGCACCTTGGTGTAGGCGTCCTGCAGGTAGCCCGCTGGCAGCGAGATGCCCCCGGCGTTGCCGTACACCGGCTCGCAGATGAAACCGGCCAGTTGGCGGCCACGGGCATCGAGGTCGGCCAGCTTGGCGTCGACGTCGCGCAGGTAGTCGGCGGCACTGTCGGCACCACGGAAGCGCCCACGGAACGTGTTCGGTGCCTCGACCGGGTGCACCCAGTCTGGCCGGGTTTCCAGGGCTTGCGGGTTGTCGGCGATAGAGGTGGAAATGGCGTCTGTAGCCACCGACCAGCCGTGGTAGGCCTCCAGCACGCTGAGCAGGTCGCGCCCGCCGCTGTAGGCCCAGGCCAGGCGGATGGCCAGGTCGTTGGCCTCGGTGCCGCTATTGACCAGGAACACCCGGTCGAAGCCTGCTGGCGCCAGCTTCAGCAGGCGTTCGGAGAACTCGGCGATGGCCGCGTAGTGGAAGCGCGAGTTGGTGTTCAGCAGCGACCATTGCCGCGCCGATTCCGCCACCATGCGTGGGTGCCCGTGGCCAAGCACGGCCACGTTGTTGAGCATGTCCAGGTAAGACCGGCCCTGCATGTCGATCAAATAATTGCGCCAGCCGCGTTCGATATGGGGCGGTTGCGTGTAGTAGTGCTTTTGCGAACGGGCGAAGCTGGCATCACGACGTGCCAGCAGCGCCTGTGCATCGGGCAGCGGTTCGGCGTCGCAATCAAAGCCCAGCAGCGCGGCAGGCGACGGGCACAGCGCTAGCCAGGCAGCGGCCTGGGAGGGGGTGGCGAAAAAGGGCGGGCGGGCGCCGTTATCCAGGCACAGCTGAATGCTGAGCAAGCCACCGCTGCTGCCCAATTTTTGACCTTTTGCCAGGGCCTGCCCATCTGCCGGAGCATCCTCCAGGCCACCTAGCCACAAGCTCCAGTGGGGTGTGCGCAGGCAACCGCGGCCATCGCCATGGCGCTGCCAGGTACCGGCCTGCGGCGCCTGCACGGTGCTGGTGTTGGGCACATGCAATTCGACACCCAGCGCGCAGGTGGCAGGTTCTTCAGCGCGGTCGATATGGGTTTGTGACAGGCGATATTGGCCATGCAGCGTGCACGCCGGGGCCGGTTGTGCAGCCAGCAGGTGCTGGTCGAAGCCTGGCTGTTCCCAGTTGCCTGCTTCGCAGTGCGGGCTGAGCACGCCCAGGTCGAGGCGAGCCACTGGCTGGCCGGCCTGTTCAGGCAACAGGGGCGCGCAACTGGCCAGGTCGGGCCGGCTGGGTTGAACACCGGCCGCCAGCAGAATAGCCGCCTCCATCAGCGCGAATGGCACGGCAGTAGCCGTGTCGAAAATTTCCCATTCGTGGGCGATGTTGTTGCGGATGTACTGGTTGCCCGGGTCTACAGCCAGCTGTTGCTCGCTGCTCAGCACCAGTACCGCAGCGCGGTTGAGCACCAGCGGCCACAGAGCACGCAGCTCGGCTTCGCTCAGCGGGTTGAGGGCCTGGTAGGCCCGCACCGCCGGCAGAATGCGCAGTGGGTCGCCTTCGGCATGGTGCAGCAGTGCCGCACAGGTCACCGAGAGGTCGGCAATGCGCCAGGTACGCAGCAGGTCGCCAAAATCGATGACGCCCTGCACCTGCCACTGGCGCTCGTCATCGCGGGCCCACACGGCGTTGTCATCGGTGATGTCCAGGTGCACGGCTTGGCTTGGCAGCTGCTCCACCAGTGGTGCCAGGCGCTCGGCCGCCAGTTGAGTGGTTTGCTCGACACGGGCGCGTTGCCCGGCGTCCTGCAGCACCGGCAGCAGGTGCTGGATCAACGCCTGCGCGTGCTGCGGGTCCCATTGCAGGGTGCGGTTCAAGCCGGGGTGGTCAAACTCGGCCAAGGCTTGGTCCACTTTCGCGCAAAGCCCGCCCAGCTCGGCTATCAGGCGCGGTGCCATGTGCTTGAGGCGGGTCAGCGGTTGGCCGTCGATGTAGTCAAGCAGGCGTACCCGCAGCGGTTGCCCGTCGATGTCCAGGGCCAGCAATGCCTGCCCGTTTTGCGCCGGGCGCACTGCGGGTACCGGCAAACCCTGTTCGCGCAGGTACGCCAGCGCGGCATGCTGCGCCTCCAGTTCGACCTGGGCATAGCTGCCGTGGCAGGCCTTGAGCACGAAACGGCCCTGGGCGGCATCCACGCGGAAGTTCAAGTCTTGCTGGCTGCCCAGCGATGACAGGCTGCCCGCGAAGCCGTAGTGCGCCTGCAGCAAGGCGTGTGCCTGGGCCTCGCTGAGCGCAGGGCTGGGCAGGGCGGAGCGCTGGATCAGGATGTCCAGGGCAGGGGAGGCGGGCGTTTGGTGGTGGCTGGGCATTGGGCTCTACCGTTGGTGCTGGGGGTTGACGGTAGAGAATTTATGCCCGTTTTGGCTGATGATGGAAGACGATTGTTGTCAGAATTTTTGATGATTGGGTGTGGGTTGTGGGTGCATGTCTTGAGTTTTGTGGGACCTATGAGATCGAGCGCCGCCCGCGCGGCGCTTCGCAGCACAAGGCTGCTCCCACATTTGTTTCGGGCCAGTTATTCCTCAGGCATGGGCGCGCGGCCCCTTGGTGCCCACCTTGATATCCAGTCGGACAAACAAGGCGGTCGCGCGCAGACTTCACAGGCCTCACTGGCCCGAAACAAACGTAGGAGCGAGCGTTGCTCGCGATGCGCCGCGCGGGCGGCGCTCGATCTGACAGGCGCTGCAAATCCATAGCCATGCACCTGGCGGCCCTCCCTCAATCTACCGCCGGCTCACCCCACCCCTCACATCAAAAACTGGCCTTGACCGACACCATGAAATTACGCGGCTCCCCATAATAATTACCAAACGTCTCTGTCCCGATACTGGCGTAATAACGCTTGTCGAACAGGTTGTTGCCGTTAACCGCCACCGACCAGGTATCGTCGATCCGGTAACCGATCCGGCCATTCCAAACTGCGTACCCCGCCTGGCTGATCTTCTCGCCACTGGCAGGCGAAACCCGGAAGTTATCGCTCTGCGCGTTCACCCCGGCACCCAGGCTGAACCGCTCAAAAGCGCCATCGAGCGCGTACTCGCCCCACAGGCGCAGCACGTGCCGAGGCACATAGCTGTTGAACGCCGCGCCGTTCAGGCTGGTGTCGATATCGTCGAGGGTCTTGGTCTGGGTGTAGGTGTAGCCCGCCAGCAATTGCAGGCGCTCGATGACTTCACCACTGATCTCGGCCTCGAAACCCTGAGCGCGGACCTTGCCAGCGTTGACATAGCAGTAGCCATCCGAGGAGGGGCACGACGAGTTGTAGTCGGTCTGCGCCTGGTCCTTCTGAATGGTGCGGAACAGGTTGAAGGCGCCGTTCAAACGCCCGTCGAACCAGGCCCCCTTGATCCCCAGTTCATAGCTCTGGCCCACCAGCGGTTTGAGCGCCGAACCTTGTTCGTCCCGGTAGCTGCCTTGCGGGGTGAAGATGTCCGAGTAGCTGGCGTAGGCCGTCAGGTTTTCGTTCAGGTCCAGCAGCACGCCGGCAAAGGGTGTGACCTGCCCGGTCTCGCGGGCGTTGGAGTGCTGCGGCGGCGTGGCGGTGTCGATGAAGACGGTATCGGTCTCGGCGTTATACCAACTCACCCGGCCCCCCATCACGAGGGTCAACGGGTCGGCCAGTTTCAGGCGCAGGGTCGAGTAGAGGCCTTTTTGTGTGGTCACGGACTTGACCGGGCCACCGCGCGACGAGTGCTCGATGAAGTAGCTGTCATCTGGCTCAGGGATGAACTTGTCGGGGTTGAACACGTTCTGCCGTTGCGCAAGGAACGCCACCGAGTAGAAGTCATCTTTCTTCGAGCGGCTGGCGTTCATGCCCAGCACCAGTTCATGTTGCTGGCCGAAGGCAGCGAACTTGCCATCCACATAGGCATCCAGGCCGTAATCGACCTGGTCATAGTCATACATACTGCCCAGCATGCCAGTGGTATCGATGCCAGGCGTCACCGCACCGGACGCGAAGGCGTACTTGATGTCTTGGGTGTTCTTTGTATAAACGCTCGCCACCTTGAGCTTCCAGTCTTCGTCGAGCTGGTGGGTGAGGTCGCTGAACACCGTGGTGCGCTGGCTGCGCCAGGTATTCCACGAAGGGTCGAGGCAGGTCGAGCGGCTGAGGTTCAGGTCGCTGCGGTCCCGGTAGCGTGGCAGGCCGCCCCAGCAGGGGTTGGCATCCACGTCCTCGTAGGCAACGCCTAGGCCCAACGTCGTGTCGGGGCTGACATCGACGTCGAGGGCGCCGTAGTACACCTGGTCCTTGCGGTTGGCGTCGTCGACCGAGTAATGCCGGCTCTGCTCCGCCACGACCGCCCGGCCACGCAAGATGCCGGCTGCGTTCAGCGGCCCACCGGTGTCGAGCTGCCCGCGATAGTTGTCCCAACTGCCTCCGGACAGGGTGATGTCGGTATGCGCCGCCGCCAGGCCACGCTTGCGCACGAAGTTCACCCCGCCAGCGGTTCCGCCCGACCCTTTCATCATGCCGGCTGCGCCGCGCAGCACCTCGACCCGGTCGTAGTAGGCCATGTCACTGCTGAAGCTGTCGGCTTGAACATAGAGGTTGCCCATGTCCAGCGGCACGCCGTCGTACTGGTACTGGCCCGACATGCGGAACCCGCGCGAATAGAAGTATTTGCCGCCCATGGTCGAGTCGTACACGGTGATGCCGGGCGTCTTTTCCATGACCTGATCGATGGTGTACAGGTTCTGGTCGTCCATCATTTTGCGCGTCATCACCGTGACCGACTGCGGCGTCTCCTTGAGCGAGTGCTCGCCCTTGCCGATGGTCACCGCGCCCGTGGTGTACGAGCCGCTGTTTTCAGTGGTTGCGCCCAGCACCTGGCTGGTGATGTTGGTGGCCCCCAGCTCCAGTGCCGAGCCCGACGACGGCACCGCCTGCAGCACATAAGTGCCGTTTGACCGCGGCTCGGCCTGCAGGCCGCTGCCTGCCAGAATCTGGGTAAAGCCCTCGCTTACACCGAACGCACCTTTGAGGCCGGGGCTCTGCAAACCGTCTGTTTGCCGGGCATCGAACGAAATCGCGGCGCCCGCCGCACTGGCGAAGCGGCTGAGGACTTCAGTCAGGCTGCCCCCCGCAATATTGTACGACCGTACGGCATTTTGCTGCGTCGGCTGCGGCGCTGCATACGTCGTCATGGGCCAGGCACCAGCGGTGGTTGCCGCCAACAGCCCAACATTTATTGCAGTCGCCAGACGACCACGCTTGAACACAGCAGACATACCAATCCTCCCCCTGAAAACGATCAATAGAACCCTTTGGGGGATGAGCCGAACGTCGTGTAAGAAAAGTGCAAAACCCGCGAAAGTTTTTTCAGCCCGCTGGGGCAGGGGGCGGTGATACGGTGACCCAAAAACGGCTGTAGCGCGTGACGCGCAGCGCAAACCCGGTCTCCAGTGCCGCCAATGCCCGGTCAGTGTCATCGATGGGGAACGCGCCAGAAACCTTCAGCTGGGCAATGCGGGGATCACAGCGCAGCACCCCGGTGCGATAGCGCGAGAGGTCCGCCAGCAGTTCGCCCAAGGGACGGTCCAGGGCGATGATGCTGCCTTGTTGCCAGGCCCCTACAGAGGCGTCATTGCGCCGTATTGCCCCCACCGAACGGTCAGAAAACGCAATGGATTGCCCAGCCTCAACACGCACTGCCAACGCACCGCTGGACGCCCTCACTTCCACCGCCTTCTCGAGCACGGCCACGTCACCCTCCAAGGCTTGGGAGCGAACCAGAAATCGCGTGCCCAGCGCCCGTACCTGGCCATGCCGGGTGCGCACAATGAACGGCCGTTGCGCGGGGTCGGCCGCCGTGGTGACCAGAATTTCGCCGCGCAACAGTTCCAGCACCCGTTGCTGGCCGTCGTACTTGAGGTTCACCGACGTGTCGGTGTTCAGCAGCAGCGAGCCGCCATCGGGCAAGCGAAACGCGCGGCGTTCACCCACAGCGGTGCGGTAGTCGGCCAGCAGCTGCTGCGAGGTGTCGCTGCGCCAACCCAGCCAGCCCAGCGAAGTGGCCGGCACCAGTATCACGACACTGCGCAACAGCTGGCGCCGAGAGCGCTCGGCGCCGCGCAAGGCAGGGGCCGCCAGGGCGCCGGGCACGCGGGTCATCTGCTCGCCCACGGCGGCCATGCGTTGCCAGGCCTGACGGTGGGCCGGGTCGGCAACCAGCCAGTCGTTCCAGGCGCTGCGGTCGGCGTCGGTGGCGATGCCCGAGTGCAGCCGCGCGTACCAGCGCGCGGCGACACTGATGGCGTTCAACTCGGCGGGCGACAGGCTCATGCCAGTTGCAACTGCATCAAACAGCAATGCTCCATGGCTTTGGCCATGTAGTTGTTGACGCTGCGCACGCTGATGTTCATGTGCTCGGCAATCTGTGGGTAGGTCAGGCCGTCGAACTGCGACAGCATGAACACCTGCTTCACCTTCGGGCCAAGCCCTTGCAGCAGGCGGTCGACTTCTACCAGTGCCTGCAACAGGATCGCCTGTTCCTCCAGCGAAGGCTGCAACGCCTCCGGCAGGCTAGCCAAGGCCTCCAGGTAGGCCTGCTCCAGTGAGCGTCGACGAATCAGGTCGATCAGCAGGCCCTTGGCAATTCGCGACAGGTAGGGGCGTGGCTCGCGAATATCCAGCGCAATGCGTGCCTTGATCACCCGCACGAAGGTGTCCTGCGTCAGGTCGGCGGCATCGAACGCATTGCCCAGGCGTTTGCGCAGCCAGCCATTGAGCCAGCCGTGATGTTCGCAGTACAGATCATTGACGGCGCTACGCAGGGATAGATCGTTGGCGGGCATGGTGATGGAATGGTTCGCGAGTGGTAATGAATCTTATTGTCGTGCGGGCTGTGGTTTTTTTGCAAGCGCTACAAAGATTCAAGAAACGCACGTATCGCCTGCCGCTCGCCTTTGCTCAGCGCCGCATAGCGTTGCCGGGCCACTTCTGCTTCACCGCCATGCCAGACAATCGCTTCTTCCAGGGTGCGCGCTCGGCCGTCGTGCAGATAGCCGCTGCCGGGGGTAATCCGCTCGCTCAGGCCAAGCCCCCACAGCGCCGCCGTGCGCCACTGCCGGCCGTTGGCGAGAGAGTCTTCACGGCCATCGGCCAGGCCGGGGCCCATGTCGTGCAGTAACAGATCGGTATACGGCGCGATGCGTTGCTGTGTCAGGGCGGGATAAAGCGGGTGTGTGCCGGTGATCAGCTCGGGGCGGTGACAGGCGCTGCAGCCACTGGCAGTGAACAGTTTTTCGCCCTCAATGACCGCAGGTTCGGCCTGTTGTCGACGGGCCGGTACGGCCAGGTGAGCGAGGTAGAAATGCAGGTCGCCGAGTTGCAGGGCGTCCAACTCCGGCTCGCCGCCATGCGCTGCTTGGGCACAGGCCAGTTGAGTGGGCGTGCAGTTCTGCACGGGGGCGAGCGGGGACGTGATGCCAAGATCACCCAGCATGGCGTGGGCGATTTGTTGGCGCAGGTCCGGTTGGTTGGCCTTGAGGCCAAAGCGGCCTGCCTCGGTGCGTTGTCGCTCGACACTCCACACCTGATTGACCTGCCCCGTCACGCCATCTGGTTTGGCTTCGGAGGCCATGGCGTGCAGGGTGCGCTCATCGATAGCCTCCAGCAAACCAAGGCCAATGACCGGCGAACCCACGCGTGCCGACGTTAACACCGCGTCCAATGGCCCATAAGCCAGCTCACGCAGCTCGACACGCGGCTTGCGCAGCATGACGGTTTCGCCATCGCCCAGCTGCACCGCCTGCTCCTCCCAGTGCACATGGGCGCGCCCTTCACCCGGCACGCCAGGCACACCCTGATCGTTCAACTGATCGCCGTAGAGGGGGTGAGGCTTTGGCCCGCCATGGTCGTCGTGCCCCGGCAGGGACAAGCGCAGCAACATGCTGCGCATCGGCTGCCCGTGTTCAGGCGCCTGGCCACGGCCGTTCTTGGGGTGGCAGGCGATGCACGACACCCGGTTGTACAGCGGCCCAAGGCCATCCACCGCCTCGTCTCGGGACGGTGCAACCACCCAGGCCTGGCGGAACAGGCTGCGCCCGCGGAAGAAGCGTTCCAGTTGGCCTTCGTCCAGCCCGGTGAACGGCTGGGCGTAGGCTTCACGGTTGGCCGCGGTGTGCGTGGTCTCGGCGCTGGCGAGCAGGCTCGTCAGCACACCCATCGTTAACCAAGCAGCGCGCACGGCAGTCACTGCCCCAAACCATCGAGCAAACGGGCGGCCTCTGCCCGGTGAAGCGCGGCCTGGAACTGCCAGCTGATTTCCCGGCGGCCGAGTTCGTCCGCGTCGGTGGCCGGCGCTTGCGTCATGCCCTGGTCCTGGCGCGCCGCGAACAGTGCCAGTAAGGGCTTAGCCTCGGCGTGTTCGGCATCCAGGGGCGGTGCAGTCAACTGTTGGCGTATGGCGGTGACGTCCAGCCCAGCTGCTTCGGCCGCGTGCAGCCGAGCCCAGAGCTTGCCCAAGGCTTCATGGGGCATGCCGAGCCAGTGGGTGAACAATGAGCTGATCAAGGCCAGGCGTTCGCGTGAGCTGCCGTTGCCGTAGTCATAGGCGCCCAGGCCGGCAGCAACGAACGGGTCATGGTAGTCCGCCGGCAACTGCCGATAGACACTGGGGCGTACGGGCAGTTTGCGGATATCGGCATCGGCCAGCAGCCCTTGGCCTGCTTCCGACAGCACGAACTGCGCAAACGCTCGGGCACCCGCCAATGCCTGGCTGTGGGCTGTAATGGCGATGAATGCAGGGTTAAGGCCGCCATGGGCCGGATAGACGAAATCCACCGGCTCGCCATTGGCTTTGGCCGAGGCGACAAAGAAATCGATCGACAACCCGACGGCTGCACGCCCGCTGGTCACTTCATCACTGACCAGGGTGCCACCCCGCGTTACCAGGCGCGCCTGGCCGGCCAGTTCACTCCAGAGGGCCCAGCCACGTTCCCAGCCATAGGCACGCAAGACGATATCCAGCAGGACCGGCGCAAAGCCGACCCGGCCTGGGTCTGGCAGCGCAATGCGCCCGCGCAGTCGTGGGTCGAGCAAGTCTGGCCAGTCCCTTGGTACCGGAACCCCCAGTTCGCCCAGCGACGTGGCGTTGATGGCAAAGCCATAGCCCGCGAGCTCGGTTGCCTGGTACAGCTGGCGTTGGTCACGCAATGACAAACCACCGATCTGTGCCGGCAGGCCCTTCAGGCTGATCCCCAGGGGTTGCCAGCTACCGGCTTTCGCCAGCCGGGCGAAGTTGCCCGGCGACGGTGCCCAATAGACATCGACACCGCCCTGCTGTGCTTGCAGCAGATAGGGCAGGGCATCGAAGCCCTGGCGCCAGAGGATGTGCAGGCGATAGCCTGGGTGGGCTTGAGCAAAGCCATCCTCGATCCGCGTCATCACCTCTTCGGGGTAGCTGGTCATGACCACCACGGTTTGCGGGGCAGCGTTCAGCAGCGTGCTGACCGTCAGCAGCAGGCCCGCCAGCCAGCGGTTACAGCGGCACATTGAATTGCACGAAGTATTGACGGCCCATTTCAGGGTAGCCCTCGCTGTACTCATACAGCCGGTCGAACAGGTTGCGAATGCCGCCCTCGATCAGCACATCGTTGCTGAAGCGGTAGCCGCTCTTGAGGTTGTACACCGCGTAGCCGGGCGCCATCTGGTTGCCGTCCGAGGTGTTGTAGCGACGCGATGCGGCTTCCACGCTGGCAGTGTGTTGCCAGTCACCCAGATGCCACGAGGCCGAGCCGAACGCGCTGTGGCGTGGGGTATCGGTCGGGTGCAGGTCGTGGTCGCTGAGGTTCTCGCGGTCGAGCCAGGTGTAGTTTGCCGCCAATTCCCAGTTGCCCAGGTCGCCGTTGATGCCAAGCTCCAAACCCTGGTTTCGCGCTTTGGCAATGTTCTGGTACTGGCCGCAGGGCGCAGCGCAGTTAGGCTGCGCGGGTACCGTGACGTTTTGAATGGAGTCCTCGATGTTGGCCACGAACAGCGCGGCGTCCAGCTTCCATTGCGGGGCGATCTGGCCGCTGTAGCCGAGCTCATAGTGAGTCGCCCGCTCAGACTTCAAGTCGGGGCTGGGGATCACCGTGCCGAAGCGCGTCGAGTAGCGGTCCTTGATGGTCGCGAAGCGGCTTTTGCGTGCCACGGTCAGGCGCAGTTGGCCGTCGTCGTGGGTGCCTAGCAGCGGGTTGGTATTGGCGAACAGGCCCAGTTGCGCGTTGACGGCGTCGTTGCTGCCAGTGGGTTCGTCATAGCGCGTGGCCTGCGATGGCGAGCTGGCGTTGGTGCCGTAGTTCTGTGCGTCCAGGCTCTTGCGGTAGTTGTACGAGACGCCGCCCACCACGCTGAAGATGTCGTTCAGGCGCAGGGTGTCTTCCAGGGCAATCGACTGAGTCTGGTCGCGGAAGTGGGTCTGGGGGTTGGCGCCATCACGCGAGCGATGCACATCGTCTTTGAAGTGATAGGCAATGCCCAGGCGGTTGGCCTCGCTCAAGGCCAAGTCGCCTTCCACCGAAAAGCCGCTGCTCTCGTCATCGTATTTACTGGGGAAGCCCGGCTGCAAAGCGCCGACCACGCCATTGCGATAGGTGAAGCTTTCCAGCGAGTTCTTGAAGGTGTCGTGGTACACGCGCGTTTTCAGGGCGTGCTCGCCAAAGCCGGTCTTGGTGGCGATGAACACACTGGTATTGTCCGACCGCGGCCACTCCCACCAGCGCGCACGTTGGCCGGTGGTCGGCAGGTCGCCGGCATACGGCGGTTGGCCCTTGCTGCCTTCCTGCTGAACGTAGCCGAGCACGTATTCATCGGTTTCACTGGGGGTGAAGCCGACTTTGAAGCTGAATTTGCTGTCGCGGTGGTTGCTGTTCTCGCGCCGCCCCGTGCCCTGCTGGTTGTTGGTTGGCTTGAAGTCATCGGGCAGCAGGGTGTAGTCGTAATCGACATAGGACACGCCGCCCTGAACCCACCACAGGCCCTGGTTGGAACCCACGTTGGCGTAACTGCGGTAGGCATTCACGTTACCGTGATCGGTCAGCTCCAGCCCCCCACCCACTTCGCCCTCGAACGCTTGCGTGGGGCGGCGGGTCACCAGGTTGATCGCCCCGCCCAGGGTGTTGGGGCCGTACAGCAGTGAGGCGAAGCCCTTGTCCACCTGGATGCGTGACAGGTCGTTGGTGGTGAAACGCCCCAGGTCGATGTTGCCGTCGTAAGGTACGTAGGTGGGAATGCCGTCGATGAACACCGGCACCTGCAGGCGATCGAAACCGCGCACGAATACCACCTGCTCGGCGCGACCACCGATGTAACCGAGGTTGACCCCAGGGGCCAATGTGAGTGCGCTGCCGACGGTCTCGCGGTCGTGCAGCCGAATGTCTTTCAAGTCGATGACGCTACCACCCGTGGACAGCGTTTCGTCCCGTGGTGCGGAAATCTGGATTTCGCCGAGGTTGAAGGTGTTGTTTTGTTCGGCGACAGCGGGTTGAGCACCGAGGGCTGCGACGGCAACCATCACGGTGCGCGGTGTTAGCGGCTTCATTACTGCTCCTGGGTCGGCCATGGCGGTGGCGGGCCTGGCAACGTTATATATTGTTGTATATAGCGATAGGCGAAATTAACCGACCACGACCTCCCCAGGGCGTGATCAGTCAGCGATCGCAAAAAAGATGGCAGGATGGCAGATGGCCAACCGCGGGGAATCCTAGCGTTGTTTACGGGTGGTTACAACGATGTATACAAAAATATATAGCGTGTGCCGAGATCGGTAGGGAGGGAGGTCGCAATGGTGCCCCTCCGGTCATGCGCGGTCTGTGTAGGAGCAGCCTTGTGCTGCGAAGAGGCCGGTGGCAGCGCTGAAGATTCCCGGTGGGGTCACGGGCCTCTTCGCAGCACAAGGCTGCTCCTACAGTGGAAGGCGTATGCCTTGAGGATCAAACAACGCTCCGAAACCTAGCCCGCCGTCTCAACTTCCAAAAACGCCGCCTCCAACAACTGCCGCGTATACGCATGCTGCGGCGCGTGGAAGATCGCCTGCGCATCCCCTTGCTCTACCACCTGCCCCTGCTTGATCACCATCAACTGATGGCTCAGCGCCTTGACCACTGCCAGGTCATGGCTGATGAACAGGTAGGTCAGGTTGTACTTCTGCTGCAGGCTGCGTAGCAACTCCACCACCTGCCGCTGCACCGTTCGGTCCAGCGCCGAGGTGGGTTCATCCAGCAGGATCAACGCCGGTTTCAACACCAACGCCCGGGCAATCGCAATGCGCTGGCGCTGCCCGCCCGAGAACTCATGCGGGTAGCGGTGCCGTGTCCGCGGGTCCAGCCCCACTTCCTCCAACGCAGCAATGATCGCCGCTTCCTGCTCTTCAGCGGTGCCGATGCGGTGAATTCGCAACCCTTCACCTACGATGTCTGCCACGCACATGCGTGGGCTGAGGCTGCCAAACGGGTCTTGGAACACCACCTGCATTTCTCGCCGCAGCGGGCGTACTGCCTTCTGGTTCATCCCGGCGAGGTCTTGGCCGTGAAAGCGAATGCCGCCCTGGCTTGAAATCAAGCGCAAGATGGCCAGCCCGAGCGTCGACTTGCCCGAGCCACTCTCGCCGACAATCCCCAGCGTCTGCCCCTGGGGCAAGCTGAAGTTGATGCCGTCCACCGCCTTCACATGGTCCACGGTGCGCCGCAAGAAGCCTTTTTTGATGGGGAACCAGACCTTGAGGTCATCCACTTCCAGCAACGGCGCGCCGACTGGGTTGTGGGCAGGTTGGCCGCTGGGTTCGGCATTGATCAGCATCTGCGTGTAGTGATGCTGCGGCGCACTGAACAGCGTCGCGCAATCCGCCTGCTCGACAATCTGCCCGCGCTGCATCACGCACACGCGGTGGGCAATGCGCCGCACCAGGTTCAGGTCATGGCTGATCAACAGCAGCGCCATGCCCAACCGCGCCTGCAGCTCCTTGAGCAGGTCGAGAATCTTCAACTGCACGGTCACGTCCAGCGCGGTGGTGGGTTCGTCGGCAATGAGCAGTTCTGGCTCGTTGGCCAGCGCCATGGCGATCATCACCCGCTGCCGCTGCCCACCCGACAGCTCGTGGGGCAGGGCCTTGAGGCGCTTGCGCGGTTCGGGAATCCCAACCAGCTCCAACAGCTCCAGCGTGCGTGCGGTGGCTTCCTTGCCGGTCAGGCCTTTGTGCAGCAGCAGGATTTCGTTGATCTGCTTCTCGATGCAGTGCAGCGGGTTCAGCGAGGTCATCGGCTCCTGGAAGATCATGGCAATGCGGTTGCCACGGATATGCCGCAAGGCCTTCTCGCTCTGCTGCAGCAAGTCTTTGCCCTCGTAGCGGATGCTGCCGCTGGGGTGGCGGGCGAGGGGGTAGGGCAGCAGGCGCAGGATCGAGTGGGCGGTCACCGATTTGCCCGAGCCGCTCTCGCCGACCAGGGCCAGGGTCTCGCCCTTGCGGATGTCGAAACTGATGCCGTCGACCACCCGGTTGACCTGCTCGCCGGTGACGAACTCCACCGCGAGATCACGCACTTCGATCAGGTTGTGTTCGCTCATGTCATTTCCTTGGGTCGAAGGCATCGCGGGCGGATTCGCCGATGAACACCAGCAAGCTCAGCATCACCGCCAGCACGGCGAATGCGCTGATGCCGAGCCATGGCGCCTGCAGGTTGGATTTGCCTTGGGCGACGAGTTCGCCCAGCGACGGCGAGCCAGCGGGCAGGCCGAAGCCGAGGAAGTCCAGGGCGGTCAGCGTGCCGATGGCGCCGGTGAGGATGAACGGCATGAAGGTCATGGTCGAGATCATCGCGTTGGGCAGAATGTGCCGGTACATGATCGCGCCATTGCGCATGCCCAGGGCGCGGGCGGCGCGCACGTATTCAAGGTTGCGGCCACGCAGGAACTCGGCGCGCACCACGTCCACCAGGCTCATCCACGAGAACAGCAGCATGATCCCCAGCAGCCACCAGAAGTTGGGCTGCACGAAGCTTGCGAGGATGATCAGCAGGTACAGCACCGGCAAGCCCGACCAAATCTCCAGAAAGCGCTGACCGGCCAGGTCGACCCAGCCGCCATAAAAGCCCTGCAAGGCCCCGGCGATGACGCCGACGATGGAACTGAGGATGGTCAGGGTCAGGGCGAACAGCACCGACACGCGGAAGCCGTAGATCACCCGCGCCATCACATCACGGCCCTGGTCATCGGTGCCCAGCCAGTTGTCCGCCGAAGGCGGGGCGGGGGCCGGGACCTTGAGGTCGTAGTTGATGCTTTGGTAACTGAAGGGGATTGGCGCCCACAGCACGAAGCTGTCTTTCTTGGCCAGCAGTTCGCGGATGTACGGGCTCTTGTAGTTGGCCTCCAGCGGGAACTCGCCGCCAAAGGTGGTCTCCGGGTAGCGCTTGAACGCAGGGAAGTACCACTCGCCGTCGTAACGCACGGCAATCGGTTTGTCGTTGGCGATCAGCTCGGCGCCCAGGCTCAGGCCGAACAGGATGAGGAACAGCCACAACGACCACCAGCCGCGGCGGTTGGCCTTGAAGCGCTCGAAGCGCCGGCGGTTGAGAGGGGACAGTGCCATGTCAGTGCTCCCGGCTGGCGAAGTCGATGCGTGGATCGACCAGGGTGTAGGTCAGGTCGCCGATCAGTTTCACCACCAGCCCTAGCAGGGTGAAGATGAACAGGGTGCCGAAGACCACCGGGTAGTCGCGGTTGATGGCCGCCTCGAAGCTCATCAGGCCCAGGCCGTCGAGCGAGAAAATCACCTCGATCAGCAGCGAGCCTGTGAAGAAGATGCCGATGAAGGCCGAGGGGAAGCCGGCGATCACCAGCAGCATGGCGTTACGGAACACATGCCCGTACAGCACCCGCGAGCGGCTCAGGCCCTTGGCCTTGGCGGTGACCACGTACTGCTTGTTGATCTCGTCGAGGAAGCTGTTTTTGGTCAGCAGGGTCATGGTGGCGAAGTTGCCGATGACCAGTGCGGTGATCGGCAGCACCAGGTGCCAGAAGTAGTCGAGCACCTTGCCGGTGGTGGACAGTTCATCGAAGTTGTTCGAGGTCAGCCCCCGCAGCGGGAACCAGTCGAAGTAGCTGCCACCGGCGAACAATACAATCAGCAGGATGGCGAACAGGAACGCCGGGATGGCGTAGCCGACGATGATCGCCGAACTGGTCCAGACGTCGAAGTGGCTGCCGTGGCGCACGGCCTTGGCGATGCCCAGGGGGATGGACACCAGGTACATGATCAGGGTGCTCCATAACCCTAGCGAGATCGACACCGGCATCTTCTCGATGATCAGGTCGATGACCTTGGCATCGCGGAAGAAGCTGTCGCCAAAATCCAGCTGGGCGTAGTTCTTGATCATGATCCAGAGGCGTTCGGGCGGTGACTTGTCGAAGCCGTACATACGCTCGATCTCGGCAATCAGCGCCGGGTCCAGGCCCTGCGCGCCGCGGTAGCTGGAACCGGCCACCGAGACTTCGGCGCCGCCGCCGGCGATGCGGCTGGTAGCGCCTTCGAAGCCTTCGAGCTTGGCGATCATTTGCTCGACCGGGCCGCCGGGCGCGGCCTGGACGATGATGAAGTTGATGATCAGGATGCCGAACAGGGTCGGGATGATCAGCAGCAGGCGGCGCAGGATATAGGCCAGCATCTCAGTTGGCCTCGCCCGCGGAGGCATCGGTGACGGCTGGGGTCACGCCAGGCTTGATCCACCAGGTGTCGATGCCGATGTCGTACTTGGGCGACACGCTCGGGTGGCCGATGTGGTTCCAGTAGGCCACGCGCCAGGTCTTGATGTGCCAGTTGGGGATCACGTAGTAGCCCCACAGCAGTACGCGGTCGAGCGCCCGTGCGTGGTTGATCAGGCTCTGGCGTGAGTCAGCGTTGATCAACTGTTCCACCAGTTGGTCGATGGCCGGGTCACGCAGGCCGATGAAGTTGCGGCTGCCGGGGTTGTCGGCGGCGGCGCTTGACCAGAACTCGCGCTGTTCGTTGCCCGGCGAATTGGATTGCGGGTAACCGCCGACGATCATGTCGTAGTCGCGTGAGCGCAGGCGGTTGATGTATTGCGAAACGTCGACCCGGCGGATGTTCAGGTCAATGCCCAAGTCGGCAAGGTTGCGTTTGAACGGCAGCAGAATGCGCTCGAATTCGGTCTGGGCCAGCAGAAACTCGATGGACACCGGCTTGCCGTCCTTGTCGACCATCTTGTCGTCGACGATTTTCCAGCCGGCCTCCTGCAGAAGCTTGTAGGCCTGGCGCTGCTGTTCACGGATCATGCCGCTGGCGTCGGTGACCGGGTTGTGGAACGCCTCGCTATAGACCTGCTCGGGCACCTTGCCGCGCAGCGGTTCGAGTATTTTCAGCTCGTCAGGGGAGGGCACGCCCCTGGCGGCCATGTCGGAGTTTTCGAAGTAGCTGCCGGTGCGGGTGTAGGCACCGTTGAACAGCTGCTTGTTGGTCCACTCGAAGTCCAGCAGCAGGCTCAGCGCCTGGCGCACGCGGATGTCCTGGAAGACCGGTTTGCGCAGGTTGAAGATGAAACCCTGCATGCCGGTGGGGTTGCCGTTGGGCAGCTCTTCCTTGATCAAGCGGCCATCGCGGACCGCCGGGACGTTGTAGGCGGTGGCCCAGTTTTTTGCGCTTACCTCGAGCGCGTAGTCGAACGCCCCAGCCTTCAATGCCTCCAGCGCTACGGCCGTGTCGCGGTAAGCGTCGAAGGTCATGGCATCGAAGTTGAACTGACCACGGTTGATCGGCAGGTCCTTGGCCCAGTAGTCCTTGACCCGCTCGTAGCGGATGGTACGCCCGGCCTTGACCTCGGCGACTTTGTACGGGCCGCTGCCCAGCGGTATTTCCAGGTTGCCGCGGTTGAAGTCGCGGTTTTCGTACCAGTGTTTGGGTAGCACAGGCAGCTGGCCGAGAATCAGCGGCAGTTCGCGGTTGTTCTGGTGCTTGAACTTGAACAGCACCCGCAGCGGGTCTTCGGCGACCACTTCGGCAACGTCGGCGTAGTACTGGCGGTACAGCGGCGCGCCGTCCTTGATCAGGGCATTGAAGGTGAAGACCACATCGTCGGCACGCATCGGGTGGCCGTCATGGAAGCGGGCTTCGGGGCGCAGGTAGAAGCGTACCCAGCTGTTGTCCGGGGCTTTTTCGATCTTGCCGGCAACCAGGCCGTATTCGGTGAACGGCTCGTCCTGGCTCTGGCGCATCAGGGTGTCGTAGATGACGCTGATGTTTTCGGCGGCCACACCCTTGTTGATGAAGGGGTTGAGGCTATCGAAGCCACCGAAGCTGGACTGGCGGAACGTGCCGCCCTTGGGCGCATCGGGGTTCACGTAGTCGAAATGCTTGAAGTCGGCGGGGTATTTCGGCGCCTCGTCGTAGAGCGTCAGTGCGTGTTGGGGGGCGGCCAGCGTGGGCAGGCTCAGGCACGCGAGCAGCAGGCTGCCGGCCAGCTGGCGCAGGCGGTGCGTTGGCATCATTTGGCTTTCTCCGAAGGCTTGATCCACCAGCTGTTCAGCCCGAGGGTGTAGGGCGGCGTGGTGACAAAGGCGAACCGGTTGCGGTAGGCCAGGCGGTGATTGTCGAGATACCAGTTGGGGATCATGTAGTACTGCCATGAAAGCACGCGGTCCAAGGCGCGGGCGGCGGCGACCTGGTCGTCGCGGGTGCGCGCGGCGAGCAAGGTGTCGAGCAGGTGGTCGACCACCGGGTCCTTGACCCCAGCATAGTTCTTGCTGCCCTTGGTCGCGGCTTGGCTTGAGTGAAAGTACAGCCACTGTTCTAGGCCTGGGCTCAAGGTCTGGTTCAGGGTCATCAGAATCATGTCGAAATCGAACTGGTCCAGGCGTTGTTTGTACTGGGCGCGGTCCACGGTGCGCAAGCGTGCGTCGATACCGATGCTGGACAGATTTTCGACATAAGGTTGCAGGATACGTTCGAGGTTCGGGTTTACCAGCAGCAGCTCCAGGCGCAACTGCTGGCCTTTGCTGTCCACCAGGCGCTGGCCGTTGAGCTTCCAGCCCGCTTCGCCGAGCAGGGCCAGGGCTTGGCGCAGGGTTTGGCGGTTGATGCCGCGGCCATCGGTCTGGCTGACCTTGTAGGGCTCGCTGAAGAGCTGTTCGGGCAGTTGGTCGCGGAACGGTGCCAGCAGCAGCCATTCCTTGCCGGTGGGCAGGCCGCTGGCGGCGAATTCGCTGTTGGGGTAGTAGCTGGTCGAACGGCGGTAGGCGCTGCTGAACAGGGCGCGGTTGGTCCACTCGAAGTCGAGCATCAGGCCCAGTGCCTGGCGCACGCGCGGGTCGCTGAACGTGGCCCTGCGGCTGTTCATGAACAGGCCTTGGGTCTGGGTCGGAATACGGTGCGGGATCTGTGCCTTGATCACCTCGCCGCGGCGCACCGCCGGGAAGTTGTAGCCATTGGCCCAGTTTTTGGCCTGGTGTTCGATATAGATATCGAATTCGCCGGCCTTGAACGCTTCGAACGCCACGGTGGCGTCACGGTAGAACTCGTATTCGACCCGCTTGAAGTTGTACTTGCCACGGTTGACGGCGAGGTCCTTGCCCCAGTAGTTCTTCACCCGTTCGAACACCAGCCGCCGGCCAGGCTCAACCTGGGTAATGCGGTAGGGGCCGCTGCCCAGCGGCGGCTCGAAGGTGGTCGCCTTGAAGTCGCGGCCCTGCCAGTAATGCTTGGGCAGCACCGGCATTTCGCCCAGGCGCAGGATCAGCAGCGGGTTGCCGGCGCGCTTGAAGACGAAGCGGATGCGCAAGGGGCCAAGTATGTCTACCCGTTGCACTTCCTGCAGGTTGGTGCGGTAGAGGGGGTGGCCATCCTTGAGCAGCGTGCGATAGGAGAACGCGACGTCCGCCGAGGTGATCGGGTGGCCGTCATGGAAGCGTGCCTGCGGGCGCAGGTTGAACACGACCCAGCTGCGGTCCTCGCTGTACTCCACCGAGCGTGCGATCAGGCCGTAGCTTGAGGTCGGTTCGTCGCCCGACGGGTCGTACTGCCCGGTGCCGATCATCAACGGCTCGTTCAGCTCGCTGATGCCATATTGCTGGAAGTTTGGCGTGGTAATCGGGCTCGATCCCTTGAAGGTGTAAGGGTTGAGCGTGTCGAAGGTACCGAATGCCATAGCCCGCAAGGTGCCGCCTTTAGGCGCTTGCGGGTTGACCCAGTCGAAGTGGGTGAATGTAGCTGGGTACTTGAGCGTGCCGAACTGCGCGTATCCGTGGCTTTCGCTCACCATCGCGACGGCGGGAAAGCTCAAGGCCAGGCTGATTGACAGCAGGAGGGGACGTATCAAGTCGGCATCCGATCCAGAGGCGTTGGGCTTTGATCGAGTACAGTAACAGCTTGGTGGGGTTGGAAAAAGAGAGGTTTTGAAGGCGGTATTGGCGGGAAAGCCCAGTGCAGGTAACGCTGTACCTGTAGGAGCAGCCTTGCGACGCGAAAGGGCCGCTGCGCGGCCCCTGGCGTTACATCAATGCGACAGGTAAACCGTCAGCGTCTGACCGGGTTTTAGCGCATGCCCGCTGCGCGGGTTCCAGCGTTTGAGGTGCTTCATCTCGACATTGAAGCGCTTGGCCACGAGGTACAGCGAGTCGCCCTTGCGCACCTTGTATTGGGTTGAACGCTGCGAAGACGCCGCTACCCGGTTGCCCGCGGCGCTCGGCGCATTACCACCGCGCAGTGCCAATACCTGGCCTGCCTTCAGGCTGTTGCCCGACATGCGGTTCCAGCGCTTGATGTCCCGGACCGACACCCGGTTGGCCTTGGCGATGCTGCCCAAGTTGTCGCCCCGTTTTACCCGGTAGCTGCGCGCGGCCGTCGCGGGTGCCTTGGCTTCGGCCACGGCGCGGGCGAACACGGCCTTGTTCGGTTGCAGGCTGACCAATTGCTCAGGCTTGAGGTTGGACAGGCTGGCGGACAGCAATTGCGCCTTGGCAGTCGGTACCAGCAGCTGCTGGGGGCCGTCCACGGTCATGCGCTTCTTGAAGGCCGGGTTGAGCTGGATCAGTTCGTCTTCGTCGATGTCGGCAAAGGCGGCAACGCGCGACAGGTCGAGGCGATCGTTAATGGCCACCGCCTCGAAGTAGGGTTCGTTGGCGATCGGGTTCAGGTTGACGCCATAGGCGTCAGGCGTGGATACCACCTGCGACAGGGCCAAAAGCTTGGGCACGTAGTCGCGGGTTTCCTGCGGCAGTGGCAGGTTCCAGTAGTCGGTCGGCAGGCCGAGCCGTTCGTTGCGTTCGATCGCACGGCTGACGGTACCTTCACCGGCATTGTAGGCCGCCAGGGCCAGCAGCCAGTCACCGTTGAACATGTCGTGCAGGCGGCTCAGGTAGTCCAGTGCGGCGTTGGTCGACGCGGTCACGTCGCGGCGGCCGTCGTAGAAATTGGTCTGGCGCAGGTTGAAGTGGCGCCCGGTGGACGGGATGAACTGCCACATGCCCGCTGCATGGGCACGGGAGTAGGCCATCGGGTTGTAGGCGCTTTCGATGGCTGGCAGCAGGGCCAGTTCCAGCGGCATGTCGCGCTCTTCGAGGCGTTCGACGATGTAGTGCAGGTAGAGGCTGCCACGCTCGCCCGCGCTTTCGATGAAGCGTGGGTTGCTGGCAAACCACAGGCGCTGCTGTTCGATGCGCGGGTTGACGTCGATGCTGTCCTGCAGGGCGAAGCCTTGGCGCATGCGTTCCCACACGTCCTGCGGCGCCTGCTCGGCTGGTTTGACCAGCAGCGGTGCCGGTTTGTGCTTGATCCGCGCCTGGTAGTTGTGCGCGCGAACGCTATCGGATTCGTCGAGCTGACGGGTGCTCTGGCAGCCCACCAAGGTGGCGGCCAGGGCAAACGCACTGATCTGGGCCAGGCGCGTCAGGGCGACGGAATGAGAGGTTCTGCGGCTACGGGAAGGCATCGGCTGGGACAGGTTTCCGGGCGAAAAATTTCGGCGATTCTAGAAACCGCTACCCGCCGGGTCAACCGTTGTGCCGCACATGCGATATATCTTGAGGTTATCAGAAGGTGTCCTTCCAAGACCTCAAGGCAGCAAAAACAGCGACATGCGTGGTGTTTGAATGTCCCTTCCATTCGTCTGCTTTTTGTTTAACGGATGTTTCAGTCGTGCGAATAAAGGGGTTCGTCAGGCGTTCCAAGCCGATCGTTGATGGCAATGTGATGCGATTTTCGGCGCGCAGCTGGGTAACCTCGTCGAAGCGTTGCAGAACGTGCAGGTTTTGCGGTTCGACGGCTTTGGCAAAACGCAGGTTGCTCAGCGTGTATTCGTGGGCGCAATACACCTCGGTGTGCTCGGGCAGGGCGGCCAGGCGCTGCAGCGACGGGTGCATCTGTTCGGCGGTGCCCTCGAACATGCGCCCACAGCCGGCCGCGAACAGGGTATCGCCACTGAACAGCAGGGGCGTTGCCGGTTGCGCCGAATAGAAGGCGATATGGCCAAGTGTGTGCCCGGGCACGCCGATGATCTGGAAGGGCACGCCGAGTACCGTGATTTCATCGCCGTCCGCCAGCGCTACATCGCGGGCGGGGATGCGCTCGTTGGCCGGGCCGTAGACCTTGGCATCGGTCAGTTGCTTGAGCCGTTCGACACCGCCGACATGGTCGTTGTGGTGGTGGGTGACCAGAATATCGGTCAACACCCAGTCGGGGTGGGCCGCCAGCCATCCTTCCACTGGGCCGGCATCGCCAGGGTCGACCACCGCACAGCGGCGTTTGGCAGTATCCTGTAACAACCAGATGTAGTTGTCGGAGAAAGCGGGGAGAGCATCGATCTGTATCATGGTGCGGATCCGTATCGCCAAGCGTGGGACATGAGGGCATCTTAGCCGCGATGGCGTGGCGCGAGAACCTTCGAGGGAGAACGCAATGACCGACCAAGCCTTTGCCCAGGCCGACCCCGACTGGGTCGAGCTGATCAGCCTGGCCCGTGAGTGGTTCAACGGCCCGCTCGGGCAACTGATGCTCAAGGAAGAAGAAAAACTGCTGGAAGAAGAGCTCGGGCGCTTCTTCGGCGGTTACCTGGTGCACTATGGGCCCTGCGCCGAAGCGCCGCCCAGCGCCCCTCAGGTGCAACGCAACGTGCGCCTCGGGGCACCGCTGCCGGGGGTGGAGATCGTCTGTGAGGAGCAAGCCTGGCCGTTGAGCGAGCACGCCGCCGACGTGGTGGTGCTGCAGCATGGCCTGGACTTCAGCCTGTCACCCCATGGCCTGTTGCGCGAGGCCGCCAGCGCCGTTCGCCCGGGTGGGCATCTGCTGATCATCGGTATCAACCCCTGGAGCGGGTGGGGCATGCGCCACCTGTTCAGCCATGGCGCCCTGCGCAAGGCGCGCTGTATCTCGGCGTCGCGGGTGGGCGACTGGCTCAACCTGCTGGGCTTCGCGCTGGAGAAACGCCGCTTCGGGTGCTATCGTCCGCCGCTTGCCTCGCCGGCCTGGCAGCAACGCCTGGCGGGCTGGGAACGCGCGGCAGGCAACTGGCAAACCTCGGGCGGCGGCGTCTACCTGCTGGTGGCGCGCAAGATGGTGGTCGGCCTGCGGCCGTTGCGCCTGGAGCGCCGCGAACCCATGGGCAAACTGCTGCCGCTGCCGCTGGCCAAGGTCAACCGTACGGCGGCCAATCCTGATTCTGAAAAGCACTGAACAAGAGTGGTACATGAGCGATAGCGTCGAAATGTTTACCGATGGCGCCTGCAAGGGCAACCCGGGCCCTGGCGGCTGGGGCGTGCTGATGATCTACAAGGGCGTCGAGAAGGAACTGTGGGGCGGCGAACGCGAGACCACCAACAACCGCATGGAGCTGATGGCCGCGATCCAGGGCCTGATGTCGCTCAAGCGTGAATGCGAGGTGGTGCTGACCACCGACTCGCAGTACGTGATGAAGGGCATCAACGAATGGATGGTCAACTGGAAGAAGCGCGGCTGGAAGACCGCCGCCAAGGAGCCGGTGAAAAACGCCGACCTTTGGCAACTGCTCGACGAACAGGTCAACCGGCACAAGGTGAGCTGGAAGTGGGTGCGCGGCCACATTGGCCACCCGGGCAACGAACGCGCCGACCAGCTGGCCAACCGTGGGGTGGATGAGGTGCGCGCCGCGCGCTGAGCTGGGGTACAATCCTCGGCTTTGTCACTTTTGTCACTGAAGCAAGTGGGAGCCCCCGCGTGGAGCAGCAGCAAGATAAACGCCTGGTCATTCTCGATACCGAAACCACCGGTATGCCGGTCAGTGAAGGCCATCGCATCATCGAGATCGGTTGTGTCGAGGTCATTGGCCGTCGCCTGACCGGGCGGCATTTCCACGTCTACCTGCAACCCGATCGCGAGAGTGACGAAGGCGCCATTGGTGTTCACGGCATCACCGACACCTTCCTGATCGGCAAGCCGCGGTTCGCCGAGGTCGCCGAGGAGTTCTTCGAATTCATCCAGGGCGCCACGCTGGTCATCCACAACGCGGCGTTCGACGTCGGCTTCATCAACAACGAGTTCGCCCTGCTGGGCCAGCACGACCGCGCCGACCTTTCGCAGCATTGCACCATACTCGATACCCTGCTGCTGGCGCGTTCCCGGCACCCGGGGCAGCGCAACAGCCTCGACGCCCTGTGCAAACGCTACGACATCGACAACTCGGGCCGTGAGCTGCACGGCGCTTTGCTCGACTCGGAACTGCTGGCCGACGTCTACCTGGCGATGACCGGTGGCCAGACCAGCCTGTCGCTGGCTGGCAATGGCGCTGAAGGTGATAACGAAGGGCAGGGCAGTGGCGGCAGCGAGATTCGCCGCATTACCGGCCGTGCGCCCGGGCGGGTGATCATGGCCAGTGCCGAAGAGCTCGAGGCGCATGCCGAGCGGCTGGCGGCAATTGCCAAGTCGGCCGGGGCGCCTTCGATGTGGCAGGCGTTGACCGAGGCCTCTGCGGGCTAAACCCCAGCACACAAGGCCGCACCTGCAACTACCCTGAAAAGGACAGCCCGTCCTTCAGAGGTAGTTGCCTGATGTACAAGGACCTCAAGTTCCCCATCCTCATCGTCCACCGTGCGATCAAGGCCGACAGCGTCGCCGGTGACCGCATACGGGGGATTGCCGAAGAGTTGAGCCAAGATGGCTTTGCCATTTTGGCCGCAGCGGACCACGCCGAAGCGCGACTGGTCGCCGCCACCCATCACGGCCTTGCCTGCATGCTGATCGCAGCCGAAGGCGTGGGCGAAAATACCCACCTGCTGCAGAACATGGCCGAGCTGATTCGCCTGGCCCGCTTGCGCGCGCCAGACCTGCCGATTTTCGCCTTGGGCGAACAGGTCACCCTGGAAAACGCCCCCGCCGAGGTCATGAGCGAGCTGAACCAGTTGCGCGGCATTCTGTATCTGTTCGAAGACACCGTGCCGTTTCTCGCACGCCAGGTGGCCCGCGCTGCCCACGGCTACCTCGACGGCCTGCTGCCGCCCTTTTTCAAAGCCCTGGTGCAGCACACCGCGCAATCCAATTACTCCTGGCATACACCGGGCCACGGCGGCGGCGTGGCTTATCACAAGAGCCCTGTTGGCCAAGCCTTCCATCAGTTTTTTGGGGAAAACACCCTGCGCTCGGACTTGTCAGTCTCGGTGCCAGAGCTGGGTTCGTTGCTTGATCACACCGGCCCGCTGGCCCAGGCAGAGGCCAGGGCCGCGCGTAATTTTGGTGCCGACCACACCTTCTTCGTGATCAACGGCACCTCCACCGCCAACAAGATCGTCTGGCACGCCATGGTCGGCCGTGATGACCTGGTGCTGGTGGACCGCAACTGCCACAAGTCGGTGGTCCACGCGATCATCATGACCGGGGCCATCCCGATCTATCTTTGCCCGGAACGCAATGAGTTGGGCATCATCGGCCCGATCCCGCTCAGTGAATTCAGCCCAGCTTCGATCCAGGCAAAGATCCAGGCCAACCCCCTGGCCCGTGACCGCGGGCAGCGCATCAAGCTGGCGGTGGTGACCAATTCCACCTACGACGGCCTGTGCTATCACGCCGGGCTGATCAAGCAGACGCTCGGTGCCAGCGTCGAGGTGCTGCACTTTGACGAGGCCTGGTTCGCTTATGCGGCGTTTCATGAATTCTTCGAGGGGCGCTACGCCATGGGCACGGCTTGCGCGGCCGACAGCCCGCTGGTGTTCAGCACCCATTCCACGCACAAGTTGCTGGCGGCGTTCAGCCAGGCGTCGATGATTCATGTGCAGGACGGCGCCAGGCGCCAGCTGGACCGGGACCGCTTCAATGAAGCGTTCATGATGCACATCTCGACCTCGCCGCAGTACAGCATCCTGGCGTCGCTGGACGTGGCCTCGACCATGATGGAAGGGCCGGCCGGGCGCTCGCTGTTGCAAGAAATGTTCGACGAGGCGCTGAGCTTTCGCCGCGCGCTGGCCAATTTGCGTACGCACATCGCTGCCGCCGACTGGTGGTTCAGCATCTGGCAGCCGCCGACGGCAGAAGGCATCCAGCACCTGGCCGCGCAGGACTGGCTGCTGCAGCCAGGGGCAGAGTGGCATGGTTTTGGGGAGGTGGCGGGCAACTACGTGCTGCTCGACCCGCTGAAGGTGACCTTGGTCATGCCCGGTTTGAGCGCAGGCGGTGTGCTGGGCGAACAGGGTATTCCGGCAGCGGTGGTCAGCAAGTTTCTCTGGGAGCGTGGGCTGGTGGTAGAAAAGACCGGCCTGTACAGCTTCCTGGTGCTGTTCTCCATGGGCATCACCAAGGGCAAATGGAGCACCTTGCTGACCGAGTTGCTGGAGTTCAAGCGCCACTACGATGGCAACACGCGGTTGAGCGCCTGCCTGCCCAGTGTGGTGGCAGCCGATGCCTCACGTTATCAGGGGATAGGGCTGCGCGACCTGTGTGACCAGTTGCACGAATGCTACCGCGCCAATGCCACGGCCAAGCAGCTCAAGCGGCTGTTCACGCGTTTGCCGGAGGTGGCTGTCAGCCCGGCCCGGGCGTATGACCAGATGGTACGCGGCGAAGTGGAGGCCGTCCCGATCGAGGCCCTGCTGGGACGGGTAGCGGCGGTGATGCTGGTGCCGTATCCGCCTGGCATTCCGTTGATCATGCCGGGAGAGCGGTTCACCGAAGCGACCCGCTCGATACTCGACTACCTGGCATTTGCCCGGGCGTTCAACGATGGCTTCCCCGGATTCGTCGCCGACGTGCATGGCCTGCAGAACGAAAACGGTCGCTACACCGTGGATTGCATCAAGGAATACGAATGATCTCGACGCCGGTCTGTGCCAGCTCGAAACGGTTTTCGCCCAGGTGGTTGACCCGATCGCCGATGGCCAGGCGATAGGTAGTGATTGGCGCGCCCAATGTGCTGCCGTCGACCTGGAGGGTCGACTCTTGGAACTCGTGGACGGGGTAGATGCGGCCTTCGGCGTCACGGGCGTGGAATTGGCCGACCATTACTGCTGCCATTTGGGTGAAAACCTCTGAATTACGTAAGAAATGTCTGGAAACATAGACCGTACAAGATACCCGGAAGTTTTCGCCGGGTGGAAAAAAAACCAAAGCGCCGAGAAACGGTCATCTATAACTACAACGTCCTCTTAGCCAGCAAAGGTTGGAAATCGCCATGAGCCAGGTGTATTCGGTAGCGGTCGTCGTCGGCAGCTTGCGCAAGGATTCCTACAACCGCAAGGTAGCCCGCGCACTTTCGGAGCTGGCGCCGTCCAGCCTTGCCTTGAAGATTGTCGAGATTGGCGATCTGCCCCTATATAACGAAGACGTCGAGGCCACCGCGCCAGCGTCCTGGAAGCGCTTTCGTGACGAGATTAGCCGCAGTGACGCAGTGCTGTTCGTCACGCCGGAGTACAACCGTTCGATGCCGGGTTGCCTGAAGAACGCAATCGATGTTGGCTCACGCCCTTATGGCGAAAGCGCTTGGAGCGGCAAGCCGACGGCAGTGGTGAGTGTGTCGCCGGGGGCCATTGGCGGCTTTGGTGCCAACCATGCCGTGCGCCAGTCGCTGGTGTTTCTCGATATGCCTTGCATGCAGATGCCTGAGGCGTACCTAGGGGGCGCGGCGAACCTGTTCGAGGAATCCGGCAAACTCAACGATAAGACGCGGCCGTTTCTGCAGGGGTTTGTCGACAAGTTCGCTGCGTGGGTGAAGTTGAACAGGGCGGTCTGAAGCCCTGTTCAGGTGCGGGGGCGCATGGCGGCCCCGGCGTTTATCGGAAGCTGTATGAAACCCCCGCATAAACCCCAAACCCTTCACCCGGCGTCGAGCGGGCAATGTCCTGCCCGGCGTCGTTGTAGCCTGGCGTTACTGTCGCGGCGTAGCGTTTGTTGGTCAGGTTGCGCAGGTCCAGCCAGGTCTGCCAGTCCTGTTTCGGTGAGTCCCAACCCAGGCGCGCGCCCAGCAAGGCATAGGCGTCGGCGTGATAGCTGTTGGCATAATCCACCTGCACCTTCGACGCCATCTGCGTGTTGACCCCGGCATAGAAGCCGTTGGGCCAGTCATAACGCAGCTCACCCTGGTAGTAGTGCATGGGGATGCCTGGCAGGCGGTTGTCACCGAACTGCTCGTCGTCACGGTAGTGGAAGTCACTGAAGGTGTAGGCCTGGCGCAGGCTCAGCTTGCCTGTGCCTGCTCGCTCCCACAGCGTAGTGTCCAGGCCTGCCTCGACACCCTGGTGCACGGTGGCGCTGGCATTGATCTCTTTGGCCGGCAGGCCTGGCACGATTTCCACGGCCAACAGTTCGTGGCGCACTTGCGAGTAATACCAGGCCAGGTCCCAACGCCCCAACGCCGAGTCGCCGCGCGCGCCGAGCTCCAGCGTGGTGGCTGTCTGATTTTGCAGGTCGATCGGCTGCGTCGCTACCGGTGAGCTCCAGATCAGCGACCAGGGGTGGGGCGGCTCGACCGAGCGGCTCAGGTTGCCGTAAACCTGCAGTTGCGGGCTGATGTCGTAGCGCAGGCCCAGGCGCGGCGCGTAGTCCCAGTCATGCTGGCTGACCTTGCCACCCGTGAGCGGGTAGCTGACGTCGCTTTCGCGGCGGGTATAGATCATCGCCAGGCCGGTGGTCAGCCACAGGTCCGGGATCAGCTCCAGATCGTTGCCTGCATGTAACACGGTGTCCGAGCCCTGGTAGCTGAAGTCGCGGCTGCGTGCGCCGAAGTTATCGCCGCTGGTGCGGGCAAATTGCGAAGCACCACTGTTGGGCAGGTGTTTGGTGGTTCGCCAGCCTAGGGTGGTTTTGCTCTCGCGACCCAGCAGGGTGTCGCGGCGGAAGTAGTTCAGGGTGCCGCTGACATCGGTGTAAGCGACCTTCAGGCGCATCGGGCCTTCGCGCAGGTCCATTGGGAAGTCGTGATAGACCAGCCCGGCTTCCACCCGGGCATCGTCCTCGAGGTAGAAGGTGGTCTTGTTGGCCACCCAGGTGCTGCCCGGTTGCGGGCGGCTGTCGTCGCGCGCCAGGTAGGCCGCGTTGGCGGCACGCGGGTCATGCTTGATCTGGTCCTTGGTCAGGCGCCCGGCCAGGTCGTTCTCGGTTTCCCGGTAGCGCAGGTAGAAACGCGTTTCCAGGTTCGGGTTGAAACGGTAGCCGACGTTCGCGGCAATACCTTTGGCACTGCCACTGCTGTGCACCTGATAGCCGTCGTATTCCGAGTCGGTCAGCGCCACGTAGTAATCGAGGTTGCCCAGCACCTGCCCAGAGCTGATGTGCCGATGCTGGTAGCCGCGGCTGCCGACCTCGTATCGCACCTGCAAGGGCGCGGCATCGTAGCCGGTATGGGTGACGTAGTTGATGGCGCCCCCCAGGGCCAAGGCGCCTTGATCGAAGCCATTGGCCCCGCGCAAAACCTCGGCACGGCTCAGCCACAGGGGCTCGAACAGCTCGTATGGGGTACCGCCTGGGCCGGTGAGCGGCAAACCGTCGAACATCGTATAGACCCCGGAGCCGTGCGCCCCGGGTGCCCGGTTGATGCCCGACCCACGGATCGACAGCTTGATACCGTCATTGCCCGCCGACTGCGCGAACACGCCAGGCTGGTAGGCGAGTACATCCTGGTTACTGGCGACCCGGCCTTGCCCCACACGCTGCATGTCCACCAGGTTGCTGGCGCCTGGGATTTCGCGCAAACGCTCGCTGGCGGCCGTCAGTTCGCTTTGCTCCTCGTCGGTGATCAGCACCTGGCCCAACTCGACCGATTGTGCGGCCAGGGCCGGTGGCGTGGCGGTGATGGCAGCCAGCAGGCCAAGGCAAGACGAGAGGGGTAAAACGGAACGCATCGTACGACTCCAGGCGAAAGGCGAATGGACAACGGCGTTGAGACGAGCGAAACGGCGCTTGGAGCACGAAGAACTGCAGTAAATCTCGCGCAACCTTCGTCAGACGGTTTTGTAGGCAAGTTCTTTACAAGTTGCTCGGCTGGAGGGGGGGCGGGGTGCTTCGTAAGGTGTTTGCAGATCGGCAGTGATGCCTCTCTCAAACACTCGTGGAGTTCAACGATGAATGACAACGCACGACACTCGCTCGAATCCCTCTCGGATTCACCCATCCACCTGACGCCGCGTGAGCGGCAGGTATTGCTGTGGTGTGCCTACGGCAAGAGCTCGTGGGAAATTGGCCAGATACTGGAGTGCAAGGAGTCAACGGTGAACTTTCACGTTGCCAATATCTTGCGCAAGTTCGATGTGCCTACACGCGTGGCGGCCGTCATCAGGGCGATTCGCTACGGCATGCTGGCCGAGCAGTGAGGGGGGATGAACATGAATCAGCGTCCAGCAACTCATCTTGAACCTACTGCCGTAGGGCCCCGGTTCCCAGACTGCCATGACCCGTTCTGGCCGCGCCTGGAGCTGTCGGCATTGCGTGAGCGCTTGCAGCTTCGGCCCGATACCAGCCAGGCGCATTTCGAGGTTGCAGCACAATGCGCCGCTATCGATGCAGCGCGAGAGTTCGCGCGTTGGCGCGCGGCACTGCGTGAGCGGGGCTATAAGCGTCTGGAGGATGTGTCTGGGCACGATCATGGGCGGGCACTGCTGGTTTGTTACACGCGCTTTGTAGAGGCCTCGATCCTGCGAGATCTGCGCGAAGTTCCCCACCGGAAGGCGTCGCGCAGGGGAGGTGCTTATGCGTGAATGCACATTGTTCGAGGGCCTGTTCGTGGCCGCTTTGGAGCTAGTGGGCATGGATGGCACGGTCCTGTTCAGCGCGTTGTTGGGGGCCCTGTTGGTCAGCGCGGCCCGAGACCGCTTGATCACCAACACATCCAGGCGGCTTACGATCTGCAAGAAAGGGCTGCTGGTGTTCGTGACCGTAGGTGTGGGCCACCTGTTCGAGCCCTTGGTGACGTCCCTGGCACCCATGCTTACCCGTGGCATGGCTGCCTTCGTGGCAGCCGTGGTGGTAATCCCGATCAGCCTAAAGGTCATGGCTTCGCTGGATGCGCTGGACCCGAAGGAAATCATCCAGCGTTGGCGACGCAGAGGTTAACGGCTGAGGGTTTCAGGCAGGTGTTTGGCAAGCGCGCTCAGTTGCTGTTCCAGTTGTTGGATACGTTGTTTGTCCTGGATGAGCAGCAGCACCGCCTGGCGGTCGTCTGCAGAAAGCGTGCGTAGCCGCTCGAGCATGTCCCACTCCCAGTCATCCTTTTCAGCGTTGCGATGTTGAACAGGTTCACCCAGCAGCAGCCAGTCGAGGGAGCACGCATGCTGCCTGGCGATTTCTATGCATATTGAGTATGGAATGCTGTCGCGAACCTTCCAGCTGCTCAACGTCTGCGGGCTGATGGCCAGCGCTATGGATAGCTCAGCATCGGTCTTGCACCCCATCAAAAGCTTCAGGCGCGCAAGTACAGGCGAGAGCAAGTTAGTACTCATAACAAATATCCATGTCTGGTTTAATGATATTCCATGGGCTTAAACTAATCGCTATGAATACAGCCCTGCGTTTTTAAGGAGCATTTCTGCAATGAGAAGCATCAAACCGAAGAATACAGTCACTTATGCAGTAAATACTGACACAACTAAACGATCATTCTCACAGATCAACAGCGTATGTAATGCCAGCAGGTGCCTATCGTGAGTACGTATAAGCTGGTCTGCCCGCATTGCAACAGCCGTATGCGCATACGTACCAGTGAGGGGCGCCATATATTTCTTCGGGTCGCCTACCTGCAATGCACCACCGAGGCCTGTGGCTGGTCAGTGCGAGCCGAGTTTGAAATGACCCATGAACTTTCTCCCAGCGGTATGCCTAACCCTGAAGTCCACCTGCCATCGGCCAATGGCGACCTGCGCAGGGCCGCATTGCCTGAAGCGGTCGAGTAGACAGCCCCTTTGGCGCAGAAAAAAAAACACCCCGCATGAGCGGGGTGTTTTGTCTTGCAGGGCTGATCAGCCGATCAGTTGCAGGCCGGCCTGCTGAACCATTTCCAGCAGCGGTTGCGGGTACACACCGAGCACGAAGGCCAGGATAGCGATGGCCAGCAGCATGACGCCGCCGGTGCGCTGTTCCCACTTCAGCGGGGCATCGTGACGACGCAGGTTTGGCTCGACCAGGTACAGGGTGACCATGACGCGCAGGTAGTAGTAAACACCGATGGCGCTACCGATCACCAAGGTGCCGACCAGCCACCACAGGTGCGACTCGACGCCGGTGGCGATGATGTAGAACTTGCCGATGAAGCCTGCAGTCAGCGGGATGCCGGCCAGCGACAGCATCATCACGGTCAGCACGGCAGTCAGGTACGGACGGCGCCAGAACAGGCCACGGTACTCGTACAGGGCGTCAGCATCACGGCCGCCGTAAGGCGAGGACATCAACGTGATGACGCCGAAGGCACCCAGGCTGGTGATCACGTAGGTGACCAGGTACACGCCCATGGCTTCCAGGGCCAGGCCCTTGCTGGCGACCAGGGCGATGACCAGGTAACCGAAGTGGGCGATCGACGAGTAACCCAGCAGACGCTTGAGGTTGCTCTGGGTCAGTGCCAACAGGTTACCGACCAGGATCGAAGCCACCGCGATCACCGCCAGAACGGTGCTCAGCACGCCGCTGCTGGCAGCAGGGGAGAGCATGAACAGGCGCACGACCACGGCGAATACCGCAACCTTGCTGGCGGTGGCCAGGAACGCAGCGACGGGCGCCGGAGCACCTTCGTACACGTCCGGGGTCCACAGGTGGAACGGCACCAGCGACAGCTTGAAGGCCAGGCCGACCAGCATCATGCCCAGGCCCAGTTGTGCGACCAGGCTTGGCATGTTGGTGGCTGCCAGGGCTTTACCGATCTGGTCGAAGCTCAGGCTACCGGCATCGGCGTAAAGCAATGCCATGCCGAACAGCAGGAAGGCAGAACCTGCAGCCGACAGCACCATGTACTTGATGCCGGCTTCCAGCGAACGCTTGTTGAAGAAGGCATACGCCACCAGGCCATAGACCGGCACCGACAGCAGCTCCAGGCCGATGAACAGGCCGGCCAGGTGGTTGGCACTGACCAGCACCAGGCCACCCAGTGCCGACATCAGCAGCAGCAGGTAGAGTTCTTCACGGTTGCCCGGGAAGCCTTTGGCGCCTTCGCCAAGGTAGGCATGGGCCAGCGTGACGCAGGCCAGCGTGGCCACCAGGATGATCGCCATGTACAGGCAGGCGAACTTGTCGATGGTGATCAGCGAGGTCACCGCCAGGGGCGCGACCTTCAGTGCTGGCAAGATCGACAGCAAGGCCAGGTTCAGGCCCACGGTGGACAGTAGGAAGGTCTGCGAGTGGTTGCGCTTCCAGGCGATCGCCAGCATCACCACCACCGTGGTGATGGTGGTGATCAGCATCGGCGCCAATGCGATGAAGTGTTGAGTGGTGAATTCCATAGCGCTCTTACCGGGCCGAAGCGAGTTGAGTGAAAGCGGAACCAAGCCACTGCTGCACACCGCTCATGGTGGCGGCAGAAGTGTCGAGGAACGGCTGCGGGTACACACCAAGCACGATCAGCAGCACTGCCAGGCCCAGCACCATGATCAGCTCGCGGCCGTCCATGCCGGCCAGCACGGCGTCGCTTTTGCTTGGGCCGAAGTAGGCGCGGTGGATCATGATCAGCGAGTAGACCGAGCCGAAGACCAGGCCGGTGGTGGCGATCACGGTGATCCACGGCACGCTGGCGAAGCTGCCGATCAGGATCAGGAACTCGCCGACGAAGTTGCCGGTGCCTGGCAGGCCCAGCGATGCGGCGGCGAAGAACAGGCTGATCGCAGGCAGGTAGGCGATGCGGTGCCACAGGCCGCCCATTTGACGCATGTCACGGGTGTGCAGGCGCTCGTACAGCTGGCCGGACAGGATGAACAGCGCGGCTGCCGACAGGCCGTGGGCCAGCATCTGGATCACCGCGCCTTGCAGGGCTTGCTGGCTGCCGGAGTAGATACCGATCAGCACGAAGCCCATGTGCGAAACGCTGGAGAAGGCGATCAGGCGCTTGATGTCGGTTTGCGCGAAGGCCAGGAAGGCACCGTAGAAGATACCGATCAGGCCCAGGGTCATGGCGATCGGCGCAAACTCGGCCGAGGCGTTCGGGAACAACGGCAGGGCGAAGCGCAGCAGGCCGTAGGCCGCCGTCTTCAGCAAGATACCCGCCAGGTCCACGGAACCTGCAGTCGGTGCCTGGGCGTGCGCATCAGGCAGCCAGGAGTGGAACGGCACCACCGGCAGCTTGACCGCGAAGGCGATGAAGAAGCCCAGCATCAGCACGTACTCGACACCGGCCGGCAGTTCGGCCTTGAGCAGATCGCTGTAGTTGAAGGTGAGTACGCCGGTGGTGTTGTAGTTGACCAGCACCAGGCCAAGGATCGCCACCAACATGATCAGGCCGCTGGCCTGGGTGAAGATGAAGAACTTGGTTGCAGCGTAGATCCGGGTCTTCTTGCCGTCTGCGGAGCTGTGACCCCAGAGCGCGATGAGGAAATACATCGGCACCAGCATCATTTCCCAGAAGAAGAAGAACAGGAACAGGTCCAGGGCCAGGAACACACCGACCACACCGCCCAGGATCCACATCAGGTTGAGGTGGAAGAAGCCGACGTGGCGCTGGATCTCTTTCCAGGAGCACAGTACCGACAGTACACCGAGCAGGCCGGTCAGCAGGATCATCAGCAGCGACAGGCCGTCGAGGGCCAGGTGGATGCTGATGCCGAAGCGCTTGATCCACTCGACTTTGTATTCGAGTGCCCAGGCAGGTTCGGCGCCCGGAGCAGGGGCCAGGGTGTAGTCGCCGGTGCCCCACAGGTACAGGCCGATGCCGAGCAGCAGGGACATGGTCAGCAGCGCGATCCAGCGCGGCAGGGTGGCGCCGAAGCGCTCACCCAGCCAGCACAGGAAGCCGCCGATGAAGGGGATCAGGATCAGCCAAGGCAAAATCATGACGGGTTGGTTTCCTTTGGCAAAGTCGCAAGATTCATAGTCATACCGCGGCCACTACCACAGCGCCGAGTACCAGCACGGCGCCGACGGCGATCGAGGCGGTGTACCAACGCAGCTGGCCGGTCTCGGTCTTGCTCATGGCGACGTGGCCGCCACGGGCCATCCGAGGGATCAGGCCGATACTGCGGTCAACCGGGTCCTTGCGCAGGATGTGGCTGATCAGCAGGTAAGGTTTGACGAAGAGCTTGTCGTAGATCCAGTCGAAGCCCCAGGCAGCGAACCACCAGGCCGACAGGACGCGGCCGATGCTGCTGTTGGCGACGGCGCTGACGAAACGACGCTTGCCCAGGAACAGCAGGGCCGACAGCAGGATACCGGCGATGGCGATGGCACCCGAGGCGATCTCCAGCGAGTGCTTGGCGTCGCCACCGGCATGGCCGGCGCTTTCAGGCAGTACACCGGCCAGTGGCGGGGTGATCCAGGCGCCGACGAAGGTCGACAGCACGATCAGCACGCCCAGCGGCAGCCAGTGGCTGATGCCGTGGCCCGCGTGGGCTTCGGTCTTGGCTTCGCCGTGGAAGGCGATGAAGATCAGGCGGAAGGTGTACAGCGAGGTCATGAACGCACCGACCAGGCCGGCGTACAGCAAACCGGTGTTGCCGCTGGCGAAGGCTTCCCAGAGGATCTCGTCCTTGGAGTAGAAGCCCACGGTGACGATCGGCAGGGCAGCCAGGGCGGCACCACCGACCACGAAGCTGGCGTAGGCCAGCGGCAGTTTCTTCCACAGGCCGCCCATCTTGAAGATGTTCTGCTCGTGGTGGCAGGCAACGATCACCGCACCGGAGGCAAGGAACAGCAGGGCCTTGAAGAAGGCGTGGGTCATCAGGTGGAAGATCGCCGCGTCCCAGGCGCCAACGCCCAGGGCCAGGAACATGTAGCCGATCTGGCTCATGGTCGAGTAGGCGAGGATACGCTTGATGTCGGTCTGAACCAGCGCGGCGAAGCCGGCCAGTACCAGGGTCACACCGCCGACTACGCCGACCAGGTGCAGGACGTCCGGCGCCAGCAGGAACAGGCCGTTGGTACGGGCGATCAGGTATACGCCCGCGGTCACCATGGTTGCGGCGTGGATCAGTGCCGAAACCGGGGTCGGGCCCGCCATTGCGTCGGCCAGCCAGGTCTGCAGCGGCAGCTGGGCCGATTTACCGACCGCGCCACCCAGCAGCATCAGGGTAGCCAGGACCATCCAGGTGTCACCCGCCTGGAACTTCTGCGGTGCCAGCACCAGCAGTTCCTGCACGTTCAGGGTACCCAGCTGGGCGAACAGGATGAACAGGCCGATAGCCATGAACACGTCGCCGATACGGGTGACGATGAAGGCCTTGAGTGCTGCGTTACCGTTGTTGCGGTTGCTGTAGTAGAAACCGATCAACAGGTACGAGCACAGGCCCACGCCTTCCCAGCCGAAGTAGATGAACAGCAGGTTATCGCCCAGCACCAGGAACAGCATGCTGGCGATGAACAGGTTGGTGTACGAGAAGAAGCGCGAGTAACCGGCTTCGCCACGCATGTACCAGGACGCGAACAGGTGGATCAGGAAGCCTACGCCGGTGACCACGCCGAGCATGGTGACCGACAGGCCGTCCACGTACAGGGTGAAGTTCGGCGCAAAGCCGTCCACCGACATCCACTGCCACAGCAGCTGGCTGTACGCACCGCCTTCAGGCGGGGCGACATTGAACTGCCAGATGACGTAGGCGGCTGTCGCGGCCGAGAGGCCCACCGAGCCGACGCCGATCAGGGCGGACAGGTTCTCCGAGAACCGCCCGCGCGAGAACGACAGCAGCAAGAAGCCGATCAGGGGGAAGACGAAAGTCAGGAAGATAAGGTTCATCCGCGCATCTCACTGGCAGCATCGATGTCGAGAGTGTGGAAGCGGCGATACAGCTGCAGCAGGATAGCCAGGCCAATACTGGCCTCGGCGGCTGCCAGGCTGATCACCAGAATGAACATCACCTGCCCGTCGGGTTGGACCCAACGGGCACCGGCGACGATGAACGCCAGGGCAGAGGCGTTCATCATGACTTCCAGGCTCATGAGCACGAAGAGGATGTTGCGGCGGACCATCAGGCCAACCAGACCTAAGCAGAACAGGATGCCGGCGACCGCCAGACCATGCTCGAGAGGGATAGCACCCATGATTTACTCCTTCGCCTCAACGCGGCCCAGGTGGAAGGCGGTGACGGCTGCGGCGAGCAGCAGCATCGACGCCAGTTCGACCACCAGCAGGTACGGGCCGAACAGGCTGATGCCCACGGCCTTGGCGTCCACGGTGGTACCGCTGATGGCTGCGCCGCTTGGGGTGACGAACAGCACGTACAGCAGCTCGAGCAGCAGCAGGGCGGCGAGGATCACCGGCCCGGCCCATATGCCAGGCTTGAGCCAGCCGCGCTCCTGGGCGACCGACGCCGGCCCCAGGTTGAGCATCATTACCACGAAGACGAACAGCACCATGATGGCGCCGGCGTAGGCGATCACTTCCAGGGCGCCGGCGAACGGCGCACCCAGGGCGAAGAAGATCATTGCCACGGAAATCAGCGAAATGATCAGGTAGAGCAGGGCGTGCACGGGGTTGGTGCCGGTCACCACCCGAAGGGTGGAGACCACGGCGATCCCGGATGCGAAGTAGAAAGCGAATTCCATCTTTCTGTCCTTATGGGAGCAAGCTCTTCACGTTGATCGGCTCGGCTTCGTTCTGTGCAGAACCTTTCGGCTTGCCAGCGATCGCCATACCCGCAACACGGTAGAAGTTGTAGTCAGGGTTCTTGCCGGGGCCGGAGATCAGCAGATCTTCTTTCTCGTACACCAGGTCCTGACGCTTGAACTCGGCCATTTCGAAATCCGGAGTCAGCTGGATCGCGGTGGTCGGGCACGCCTCTTCGCACAGGCCGCAGAAGATGCAGCGCGAGAAGTTGATGCGGAAGAACTCGGGGTACCAACGACCGTCCTCGGTCTCGGCCTTCTGCAGCGAAATGCAGCCGACCGGGCAGGCCACCGCGCAGAGGTTGCACGCTACGCAGCGCTCCTCGCCGTCGGGGTCGCGGGTGAGGACGATGCGGCCGCGGTAGCGCGGCGGCAGGTACACCGCTTCTTCGGGGTACTGCAGGGTGTCGCGCTTGCGGAACCCGTGGGAGAACACCATGGCCAGGCTGCGCAGCTGAGTGCCGGTGCCCTTAACGATGTCGCCGATATACTTGAACATGGGTCAAATCCTCACTGGGCCGCGACGGCTGGCGTGTTGTAAAGCACGATCGCAGCGGTCACCAGCAAATTGATCAGGGTCAGCGGCAGGCAGAACTTCCAGCTGAAGTCCATCACCTGGTCATAGCGTGGGCGCGGGATCGAGGCGCGCAGCAGGATGAACAGCATGATGAAGAACGCGGTCTTCAGCGCGAACCACAGGAACGGCACCTGAGGCAGCAGGTCGAACGGACCGTGCCAGCCGCCGAAGAACAGGGTCACCAGCAGCGCCGAGATGAGGATGATGCCGATGTACTCACCGACGAAGAACATGCCCCATTTCATGCCGGCATACTCGATGTGGTAGCCGTCGGCCAGTTCCTGTTCCGCTTCCGGCTGGTCGAACGGGTGACGGTGAGTCACGGCGACGCCAGCGATGAAGAAGGTGCAGAAGCCGAAGAACTGCGGAATGATGAACCACAGGTTCTGGGCCTGGTATTCAACGATGTCGCGCATGTTGAACGAACCCACCTGCACCACCACGCCCATCAGCGCCAGGCCCAGGAACACCTCGTACGAGACGGTCTGTGCCGATGCCCGCAAGCTGCCCAGCAACGCGTACTTGTTGTTCGACGACCAACCGGCGAACAGCACGGCGTACACCGACAGGCCGGCCATGGCGAAGAAGAACAGCAGGCCGATGTTCAGGTCGGCGACGCCCCAGCCCGGTGTGATCGGGATGATCGAGAAGCCGATCAGCAGGGCGCTCATGGCCACGACCGGCGCCAGGGTGAAGATCATCTTGTCAACGAAGGGCGGGTTCCAGTCTTCCTTGAAGAACATCTTCAGCATGTCGGCGGCGATCTGGAACATGCCGAACGGGCCGACACGGTTAGGACCGTAGCGGTCCTGCCACCAGCCCAGCAGGCGGCGCTCGACGAAGCTGAGCAGCGCACCGCAGACGACTACGGCCAGCAGCACCACGATAGCCTTGACGACCTGGATGATCACATCGATCACTTCGGGGGTGAACCAGCTCATTGTGCTGCCTCCTGCAGGCCTTCGACGGGTGCACCGAAGATGGCAGGCGGAATGCCAGCCAGGCCTTTCGGCAGCGCGACCAGGCCAGCGCCCAGCTCTTCATTGATGCGCAGCGGCAGACGCAGTGCCACGCCCGCCACGTTGAGGCTGAGCAGCGCACCTTCGTTGACGCCCAGGCGGTCCGCTTCGGACTTGGCCAGGCCAACGTAGGCAGCAGGGATGCGCTCTTGTACCGGAGCGGCGCGCGAGGAGTTCTCTTCGCTGCCGAACAGGTGGAAGAACGGCACGGCGGTCCAGGTGCCACGGGCCGGGTTGAATGCGCCCGGGATGGCGTTGAACCAGTTCAGGCGATCACCTTGCGATTCGATCAGGCGCACGCCCGGGTCACCGGCACGCAGATGGCCACCGACCTCGTCCTGGAACTTGTTCCAGGCTTGCGGCGAGTTCCAGCCCGGCGACCAGGCGAACGGCACTTGTTGGCGCGGTTCGACGGAGCCCGAGTAACCTTCCATCGAGAAGGCGAACGCGGTGTCCTTGTCTTGCGGGGTACGCGGCTCGTGCACGCTGATGTTGGCGCGCATGGCGGTACGGCCGGAGTAGCGCAGCGGCTCACGGGCCAGTTTCATGCCCTTGATGCGGAACGCGGCGGAAGGCGCTGCGTTGACGATGCCAGCCAGTTGTGGGGCGGCTTCGGCGCAGGCGCTGGTGACGTGGTCCAGTTGGGTCCAGTCGACCGGCTTGTTCAGCAGGGTCGCACGCAGGGCGTGCATCCAGCGCCAGCCTTCGTGGACCAGGATGCTGCTGTCCAGGTATTGCGGGTCGAACACCTGGAAGAAGCGCTGGGCGCGGCCTTCTTGGCTGACCAGGGTGCCGTCGCCTTCGGCGAACGAGGCTGCCGGCAGCACCAGGTGAGCGCGTTCCAGGGTGGCGGTGTTGGAATGGTCGGCAACGATCACGACTTTGGCTGCAGCCAGGGCGGCATCGACCTTGGCGGCCGAGACGCGGGTGTACAGGTCGTTTTCCAGGACCACGATGGCGTCGGCTTTGCCGCTGATGACCGCGTCCAGCGCGGCATCGACGGACTCACCGCCCAGCATCGCCAGGCCGAAGCTGTTGGCTTCAGGCACGACCAGGCTCAGCGAACCGTTTTTCTCGCGCAGCTTCAGGGCCTTGGCGATGTTGGCGGCGGCTTCGATCAGCGCCGGGTCGGCCAGCGAGGTACCGGCAACTACCAATGGGCGCTTGGCCGCAACCAGGGCATCGGCGATGCGCTGGGCCAGGGCCTTGGCTTCTTCGTCCAGGCCTGCAACGGCCGGGGCGCTCGGGTCGATGGCGTGGGCCACGGCGAAGCCGATGCGGGCCAGGTCAGCCGGGGCTGCGTGTACACATTCTTCAGCGACGTCATCCAGCTTGGTTTCAGCCAGGCTGGCGATGAACAGCGGATACAGCGCGTGCTGGCCGATGTTTTTCACCGCGGCGTCCAGCCAAGGCTGCACTTTCATCGCCTCGGCCATGGCTTCGGCCTTGCCTTTGGTGGCCTGGCGTACGGACAGGGCAACGCGGGCGGCGGTCTGGGTCAGGTCTTCGCCAAGCACGAACACAGCGTCGTGGTCTTCGATGTCGCGCAGGGTCGGCACCGGCAGCGGGCTGTTGTTCAGCACGTTCAGGGCCAGGCGCACACGGGCCAGTTCGCCCGCTTCCATACCCGAATAGAAGTAGTCGGCACCGACCAGCTCACGCAGGCCGTAGTTGCTTTCGAGGCTGGCGCGCGGCGAGCCGATACCGACGATGGTGCGCCCGCGCAGCAGGTCGGCGGCCTTGTCCAGTGCGGCGTCCAGGCTCAGCTTGGTGCCATCGGCCAGGCGTGGCTGGCGGGGGCGATCGGTGCGGTTGACGTAGCCATAACCGAAGCGGCCACGGTCGCACAGGAAGTACTGGTTGACCGAGCCGTTGAAGCGGTTTTCGATGCGACGCAGTTCGCCGTAGCGTTCACCTGGGCTGATGTTGCAGCCACTGGAGCAGCCGTGGCAGATGCTCGGTGCGAACTGCATGTCCCACTTGCGGTTGTAGCGCTCAGAGTGGGTCTTGTCGGTGAATACGCCGGTCGGGCAGACCTCGGTCAGGTTGCCGGAGAACTCGCTTTCCAGCACGCCGTCTTCAACGCGGCCGAAGTACACGTTGTCGTGGGCGCCATAAACACCCAGGTCGGTACCGCCTGCGTAGTCCTTGTAGTAGCGCACGCAGCGGTAGCAGGCGATGCAGCGGTTCATCTCGTGTGCGATGAACGGGCCGAGGTCCTGGTTCTGGTGGGTACGCTTGGTGAAACGGTAGCGGCGCTCGTTGTGGCCGGTCATTACCGTCATGTCCTGCAGGTGGCAGTGACCGCCTTCCTCGCACACTGGGCAGTCGTGCGGGTGGTTGGTCATCAGCCATTCGACGACGCTGGCGCGAAACGCCTTGGACTCTTCATCTTCGATGGAGATCCAGGTGCCGTCGGAGGCAGGGGTCATGCAGGACATGACGATACGACCACGGGTGTCGTTCTCGTCGGTGTACTGCTTGACCGCGCACTGCCGGCAGGCGCCAACGCTACCTAGCGCGGGGTGCCAGCAGAAATAAGGGATGTCGAGGCCGAGCGACAGACACGCCTGTAACAGGTTGTCTGCACCGTTGACTTCGAGCGCTTTGCCGTCTACGTGGATAGTGGCCATTGTTCAAAGTTCTTCGTTGGCCCGCGTGAGCGGGCGTGGCTAATGGAAATCTGTACGCCTGCGGCCCGCCGCGAATCGTTCGGGCCGGCCTGCAGGCTGGCGGGTGGCACGGACCACCCGCAGCTCATCTTGTTATGCGCCGACCACGATCGGCCCGCTCGGTACTGGCTTGGCCAGGTTCGGGCGCAGGGCATCGGCAGCACTGGCTGGGGCGACACCGGCCTCGAACTCGGAGCGGAAGTATTTGATGGCACTGCCCAACGGCTCGACGGCACCCGGTGCGTGAGCACAGAAGGTACGGCCTGGGCCGAGGAAGTTGACCAGGCCCAGCAGGGTCTCGATGTCTTCGGCGCGGCCTTGGCCTTGCTCCAGCGAGCGCAGCATTTTCACGCTCCACGGCAGGCCGTCACGGCATGGGGTGCACCAGCCGCACGATTCGCGGGCGAAGAACTCTTCCATGTTGCGCAGCAGCGAGACCATGTTGATGCTGTCGTCGACCGCCATGGCCAGGCCAGTCCCCATCCGGGTGCCAACCTTGGCGATGCCGCCGGCGTACATCTGTGCGTCGAGGTGCTCGGGCAACAGGAAGCCGGTACCGGCGCCACCTGGCTGCCAGCACTTGAGCTTGAAGCCGTCGCGCATGCCGCCGGCGTAGTCTTCGAACAGCTCACGGGCGGTGACGCCGAATGGCAGTTCCCACAGGCCAGGGTTTTTCACCTTGCCGGAGAAGCCCATCAGCTTGGTGCCGTGGTCTTCGCTGCCTTCGCGGGCCAGCGACTTGTACCAGTCGTTGCCGTTGGCGACGATGGCCGGCACGTTGCACAGGGTCTCGACGTTGTTCACGCAGGTCGGCTTGCCCCATACGCCAACGGCGGCAGGGAAGGGCGGCTTGGAACGTGGGTTGGCGCGACGGCCTTCCAGCGAGTTGATCAGTGCGGTTTCTTCACCGCAGATGTAGCGGCCGGCACCGGTGTGCACGAACAGCTCGAAGTCAAAGCCCGAGCCCAGGATGTTCTTGCCCAGGAGGCCAGCGGCCTTGGCTTCGTCGATGGCGCGGTTTAGGTTTTTCGCTGCGGTGGTGTACTCGCCACGCAGGAAGATGTAGCCGCGGTAGGCCTTCAGGGCGCGGGCGCTGATCAGCATGCCCTCGACCAGCAGATGGGGCTGTTGCTCCATCAGCATGCGGTCCTTCCAGGTGTTCGGCTCCATTTCGTCCGCGTTGCACAGCAGGTAGCGGATGTTCATGGATTCGTCTTTAGGCATCAGGCCCCACTTCACACCCGTGGGGAAGCCTGCGCCGCCGCGGCCCTTGAGGCCGGAGTCTTTGACGTTCTGCACGATGTCGTCTTGCGACATCTCGCTCAGTGCCTTGCGGGCAGCAGCGTAACCGTTCTTGGCCTGGTACTCGGCAAGCCACACCGGCTCGCCGTCGTCACGCAGACGCCAGGTCAGTGGGTGGGTTTCGGCCGAACGCGCGATGCGGTTGGCCGGGCCGAAGGAAGTAATGGTCATACGTAACCCTCCAGCAGTTTGGAAACGCCAGCAGGCTGCACGTCGCCAAAGGTGTCATCGTCGATCATCAGGGCCGGGGCCTTGTCGCAGTTGCCCAGGCAGCAGACCGGCAGCAGGGTGAAGCGCCCGTCGGCGGTGGTCTGGCCGAGGCCGATGCCCAGTTCGCTTTGGATCTGGCTGACCACCGACTCGTGGCCACCGATGTAGCAGACCATGCTGTCGCACACACGGATGATGTGGCGGCCGACCGGCTGACGGAAGATCTGGCTGTAGAAAGTCGCCACACCCTCGACGTCACTGGCCGGGATGCCCAGCACTTCGCCGATGGCGTGAATGGCGCCGTCCGGCACCCAGCCACGTTCCTTTTGGACGATCTTCAAGGCTTCGATGGACGCCGCGCGCGGGTCCTCGTAGTGATGCATCTCGTGCTCGATGGCCGAGCGCTCGGTTTCGCTCAGGGCGAAACGGTCTGTCTGGATAAGCGTGCTGTTCATGCTTAGCGGTCCACGTCAGCCATAACGAAGTCGATACTGCCCAGGTACGCAATGAGGTCGGCGACCATGCTGCCTTTGATCACCGAAGGGATCTGCTGCAGGTGCGGGTAGCTCGGGGTACGGATCCGGGTGCGGTAGCTCATGGTGCCGCCATCGCTCGTCAGGTAGTAACTGTTGATGCCCTTGGTCGCTTCGATCATCTGGAACGACTCGTTGGCCGGCATGACCGGGCCCCACGAGACTTGCAGGAAGTGTGTGATCAAGGTTTCGATGTGCTGCAGGGTGCGCTCTTTCGGCGGCGGCGTGGTCAGCGGGTGATCCGCCTTGTACGGGCCTTCCGGCATGTTGCGCAGGCACTGGTCGATGATGCGGATACTCTGACGCATCTCCTCGACACGGACCATGCAGCGATCGTAGGCATCGCCGTTGTGGGCCAGCGGTACTTCGAACTCGAAGTTTTCGTAGCCGGAATACGGGCGCGCTTTACGCAGGTCGAAGTCGCAACCAGTGGAACGCAGGCCGGCACCGGTGGTGCCCCATTCCAGCGCTTCCTTGGTGTTGTACGCGGCGACGCCGACGGTACGGCCCTTGAGGATGCTGTTCTGCAGGGCGGCCTTGGTGTATTCGTCGAGGCGCTTAGGCAGCCAGTCGACGAAGTCCTTGACCAGCTTGTCCCAGCCGCGCGGCAGGTCGTGGGCGACGCCACCGATGCGGTACCAGGCCGGGTGCAGGCGGAAACCGGTGATCGCTTCGATCACGGTGTAGGCGCGCTGGCGGTCGGTGAAGGTGAAGAACACCGGGGTCATGGCGCCGACGTCCTGGATGTAGGTACCCAGGAACAACAGGTGGCTGGTGATGCGGAAGAATTCGGCGAGCATGATGCGAATCACGTCGACCTTCTGCGGCACCTTGATGCCGGCCAGCTTCTCTACCGCCAGTACGTACGGCAGGTTGTTCATCACCCCGCCGAGGTAGTCGATACGGTCGGTGTAGGGGATGAAACTGTGCCAGGACTGGCGCTCGGCCATCTTCTCGGCGCCACGGTGGTGGTAGCCGATGTCCGGGACGCAGTCGACGATCTCTTCACCGTCCAGCTGCAGGACGATACGGAACGCACCGTGGGCAGAGGGGTGGTTGGGGCCGAGGTTGAGGAACATGTAGTCCTCGTTGGCGCCCTGGCGCTTCATACCCCAGGCTTCCGGGTTGAAACGTGCCGATTCCTCTTCAAGCTGCTGCTTGGCCAGGGTCAGGCTGTAGGGGTCGAACTCGGTGGCGCGGGCTGGGTAGTCCTTGCGCAGCGGGTGGCCTTCCCAGGTGGGCGGCATCATGATGCGGCTCAGGTGCGGGTGGCCGGCAAAGTCGATGCCGAACATGTCCCAGACTTCGCGCTCGTACCAGTTGGCGTTAGGCCAGATGCCGGTCACGGTCGGCAGGTTCAGGTCGCCTTCGCTGAGCGACACCTTGATCATCACGTCGCTGTTACGCTCGACCGACAGCAGGTGGTAGAACACGCTGAAATCGGCGGCGGGCAGGCCGCGGCGCTGGGTGCGCAGGCGCTCGTCGACGCCATGCAGGTCGTACAGCATGCTGTACGGCTTGGCGACGTTGCGCAGGAAGCTGAGTACTTCTTTGAGCTGTGCACGTTTTACCCACAGCACCGGCATGCCGGTGCGGGTTTCCTGGGCGACGAATGCGTCGGCCCCAAAACGGTTGTGCAATTCGACGACCACATCCTGGTCGTCAGCCTTGTAAGGCGGAATATAAATAGCGGTGTCCGCTGTCATGGTCTCGGTCGCTTTGAGTCAACGTAGAGAATGAAGCCAGGCCGCCGGCTCCTTGGGGAGCGGGCGGCAGGTCGCTGGATCAGACTTCGTCGGGGCTGCGCAGGTTGGTTACCGCGATACGCTGTTCACGACGCAGGTCTTTCTGGGCAGGCATCTCGGCACGGTAAATGCCTTGATCACCAACAACCCAGGAAAGCGGGCGTCGCTCCTGGCCAATCGACTCCTGCAGCAGCATCAAGCCTTGCAGGAACGCTTCAGGGCGAGGCGGGCAGCCAGGCACGTAAACATCCACGGGGAGGAACTTGTCGACCCCCTGAACGACCGAGTAAATGTCGTACATGCCACCGGAGTTGGCGCACGAACCCATGGAGATGACCCACTTCGGCTCGAGCATCTGCTCGTACAGGCGCTGAATGATCGGCGCCATCTTGATGAAGCAGGTACCGGCGATGACCATGAAGTCGGCCTGACGCGGCGAGGCCCGGATGACTTCGGCGCCGAAGCGGGCGATGTCGTGGGGCGCCGTGAAGGCTGTGGTCATTTCCACGTAGCAGCAGGACAGGCCGAAGTTATACGGCCAGAGGGAGTTCTTGCGACCCCAGTTGACCGCGCCACGCAGCACATCTTCGAGTTTCCCCATGTAGATGTTCTTGTGGACCTGGTCCTCGAGCAGTTGGTCGGTGACGGTTTCCCGTTCACCTACCGGGTACTGCTCGTTGGGCGCATCCGGATCGATTCTGGTGAGATTGTATTGCATTGCCAAAGCCTCATTGTTTCAGCTTCGCTTGCCGCTTGCGGCGACCTTCGGGAGCCCAATCAAGAGCACCGACGCGCCAAAGGTAGACAAGACCTGCCAACAGAATTGCTATGAAAACGAGCGCTTCGACGAACCCGGTCCAGCCGCTTTCGCGGACGGACACAGACCATGCAAAGAGGAAGAGGGCTTCGATATCGAAGATCACGAACAGCATCGCGACCAGATAGAATTTGGCGGACAGACGCAGGCGGGCGCTGCCGACGGGCAGCATGCCGGATTCGAAGGGTTCGTTCTTGGCGCGGCCCCAGGCCTTGCTACCGAGCAGGCTGGACAGACCGAGCATGAAGGCACACAGGCCGACGACACCCAAAAGGAAGATGGCAAAGCCCCAGTTGTGGGCGATGAGTCCTGCCGAATCGGACATGCTAGAGATCCTTATACAGAGACCCAGCTCTGCAGTCTGAAATAAGTAGAGCGGCGACCTGGTGTCGCACATGCAGTGACCAAATGTCGCAGCTGAATCAATCGCGCTGATTTTATGGGTAAACCCGGTGCAAGTAAAATTTCTGTGGCAATTTATTCGTAGGATTAAGAACAAAAATCTTTCGTAACTGGCTGAAAGCCTTGAATTTCGGGCATTGCGCGCGTTTTTGTTAATTATGTTTCTTGCGCGATGTAACGAATTCCTAATTATTTAATGATAATTAATCGCATTGAGCCTGGTGCGGTGAAATTCTCCTCTTGTGAGCCTTGCAAAGTTGCCCGGGCGGGTTGGCTACTTGCAAATGCGAAAAAGGCTCGTTCTAACAGCTTCCAGCGCCTTGCGCACCGCTCTGGGTCAATACTTTATCGGTTAAGCCGTGGCGGGCCGATGAAGCGATTGCCCACTGGCCCAGCCAGTAAGCGACGATGATCAGGTAAGGCGCAGCAGCGAACGGGCTGACGAAGCGGTCGATACCGATCAGGCTGTCAGAAAATACGAACATGCACGCGCCGAGCCCGGCGATACCGCCGCATGCCAGAGCGCGCCAGAGCATGGCACTGATCGCCAAGGCATACAGCGCCACTGGGGCCAGGAGCGGGCCGAGGCCGTGGCTGGCCAGCACCCCCAGCAGCGTCGAGCCCGTCGCCGCGCTCAGCAGCAGAGCTGGCAGGGCCGGGCGTAACGTCAGGTTGCAATAGGCACGCAGGTAAGCCAGGTGGGCGCAGAGAAACGCTGCCAAACCGAACACGAACAGGTCGGCTGGGACGGCCAGAAGTACGTCACCCAGTACCGAGAAACCCAGGCCGATGACGATCCAGTGGCGGTATACAGTGTCGGGTCCCTGGTAGAGCCAGGCGATCAGTGCCAGTACCGGAACGGGTTTGACCAGCAGGCCAAGCAGCGCATTGTCGCTGGCCAGTGCATAGAGATAAAAAGCAGCGGCTGCGACGGCGATTGTGATCAGGTGGCTTGGACGAAGCATGGGCAGTCCTTGCTACTGTGCTGCCACAAGCATAGTCCGGATCCTGGGTTTTGCTTTCGTCTGCACTGGCCTCTTCGCCGGCAAGCCCGCTCCCACAGCTATCGCGCCATGCTTGAATAGGCGCAGAACCTGTGGGAGCGGGCTTGCCCGCGAAGAGGCCAGTGCAGGTAAAAAAGAAGGCCCGAGACGCTTGCGAGTCCTGGGCCTTCCTTCAACAGCCCGCTGTTATCAGTGGAACTGCTCTTCCTCAGTCGAACCGGTCAGCGCAGTCACCGACGAAGCCCCACCTTGAATCACGGTGGTCATGTCATCGAAGTAGCCAGTGCCCACTTCCTGCTGGTGCGCAACGAAGGTGTAGCCTTTGCTGGCATCAGCGAATTCCTGCTCCTGCAGCTTGACGTAGGCAGTCATGTCGTTGCGGGCGTAGTCGTGCGCCAGGTTGAACATGCCGTGCCACATGTTGTGAATGCCAGCCAGGGTGATGAACTGGTGTTTGTAGCCCATGGCCGACAGCTCGCGTTGGAACTTGGCGATGGTCGCGTCGTCCAGGTTTTTCTTCCAGTTGAAGGAAGGCGAGCAGTTGTACGACAGGATCTGGTCCGGGTATTCCTTCTTGATCGCTTCAGCGAAGCGGCGGGCTTCGTCCAGGTCCGGCTTGGCGGTCTCGCACCAGATCAGGTCGGCATACGGTGCGTAGGCCAGGCCGCGGGAGATTGCCTGGTCGAGGCCTGCACGCACTTTGTAGAAGCCTTCACGGGTGCGCTCGCCGATCACGAACGGTTGGTCGTACGGGTCGCAGTCGCTGGTCAGCAGGTCGGCGGCGTTGGCGTCGGTACGGGCCAGAATGATGGTCGGTACGCCCGAAACGTCAGCTGCCAGGCGCGCGGCAACCAGCTTCTGTACAGCTTCCTGGGTGGGTACCAGTACCTTGCCACCCATGTGGCCGCATTTTTTAACCGAGGCCAGCTGGTCTTCGAAGTGCACGCCGGCAGCGCCCGCTTCGATCATGTTCTTCATCAGCTCGTAGGCGTTCAGTACGCCGCCGAAACCGGCTTCGGCGTCAGCTACGATTGGCGCGAAGTAGTCGATGTAGCCTTCGTCGCCTGGGTTCTTGCCGGCTTTCCACTGGATCTGGTCGGCGCGGCGGAACGAGTTGTTGATGCGCTTGACCACGGTCGGTACCGAGTCGACTGGGTACAGCGACTGGTCGGGGTACATGGACTCGGCCGAGTTGTTGTCGGCGGCAACTTGCCAGCCAGACAGGTAGATTGCCTGGATGCCGGCTTTGACTTGTTGTACTGCCTGGCCGCCGGTCAGGGCGCCCATGCAGTTGACGAAATCTTTTTCTGGGCGGAAGGACGGGTGGGCACCCTGGGTGACCAGCTTCCACAGTTTTTCTGCGCCCTGGCGGGCCAGGGTGTGCTCCGGCTGCAGGGAGCCACGCAGGCGAACGACATCAGCGGCGGTATAGGTACGGGTCACGCCTTTCCAGCGCGGGTTTTCGGCCCAGTCTTTCTCGAGGGCTGCAATTTGCTGTTCGCGTGTCAGTGCCATGGAAATAAACCTCGTCGCATCGATCTTGGGGTAATTGTGCTGATGCTCGGGTGCAGATCAGAGGCCTGGCGGCTGTCCTGTTCGGGGGCGTGCGGCGGCGAACGCGAAGGCTCGAAGGGGAAGGGGGTGCAGGCCAGGCGAAGGTGTGCGCTGCAGGTCGGCTCGTGGTTGCCTTGCTGCGGTGCTACGCGATTGCCAGAACTGCGGTGATGCGCTTCCGTCCCTCGGGACAACTTCTTCGTTGCAGTCGCAATCCCGTCGAACCGCCTTGTGGGCCGTATAGACACGAGGCGCCTCCAGGGGTGGGAGGAGCACGCCTCGAAGGCCCTTGCCAGGGCCCCTGATTAGCGGGAGCGAGGCCATCATGCCCTTGAGAAAAAGTACCTGTCAAATGTTTTGTAGTGACTTTTTTCACTTACTACATCTTTGGTCTAATACGACTCGGCAGTCAGTTTCTAGGCCATTGGTCGAGGCCTTGAATTGCCTGGGATCAGTCCAGAAGGTCGACTTTTACACGTAAAGTCATGTTTTCACCGCGCTGGGTACTGTAAGTGTGGCTTGACGCGCTACGATCGGACTGGCTCTGCTGGTTGAACCCCGCCAAGGTGATCCATTCCCCGAGCTTGCCGGTGACTGTCGTGTCGGTGCTTTGCACTTTCACTACATCTGCACGTTCCTGGCTGATGCGATCATTATTGGTGCTTATTTGCAGACGAACCGTTTCGCCGCTCAGGCTGGGGGTAACGTAGAAACCTTGGGTCACATTGCGGTATTCGGTGTTGCTTTGAATGCGCCCATAACCGTCGGTACTGGTGCTGGTGACCGGGATGCTCTGGCCAACCTGGATCAGCGCGGCCTGGCCTTCGCTGGCCTGAACCTGCTGCATGCCGCCTTCGCGGTTGCTGGTGCCGTAGCGGATGACGTGAGCGTTGCCGCGGGTGTCCTGGAAGTTGCTGTCGTTGTTGTCGACGCTGATCAGCAGGCGCTTGGGCGCGGTGTCCAACTGTTGCAGCAGGCTGCGCAGGTCGTCGATGCGCTCGGGGCTGGCATTGACGATCAGCTTGTTCTCGAAGGCGCTGACGGTGCCGTCCTTGCCGATGAACGATTGCGCAGCGGGCAACAGTTCGGCGCTGCTGCGGTACTGCAAGGGGAGGACTTCGGTGGCGGCGTGAGCGCTGAGGGTGGCAGCCAGCAGCAAGGAAGTGAAAAGCGGGCGTAGCGGCATGTCCATGATCTCCGCAGTGGGTATCAACATGATGGCAAATTTGCCCAGGTTGTGCAGGTTATGCATCAAGGGGCGGCATCCTGCACGTTTGAGCGGTGGCCGCTGTCAGACAAATTCCGTAACATCGCGCCCCTCGATTGCCAGCCCCTCCGCCTGGACCGCCTCACAGGAACTTCATGAAACCCGTACGACTGCGCGCCGACCTGCTCGCCGGCCTGACCACCTCGTTCGCCCTGGTGCCTGAGTGCATCGCCTTCGCCTTAGTGGCGCACCTCAACCCGCTGATGGGCCTGTATGGCGCTTTCATCATCTGTACCCTGACTGCACTGTTCGGCGGCCGTCCGGGCATGATTTCTGGTGCTGCCGGATCGATGGCGGTGGTGATCATCGCGCTGGTGGTGCAACACGGGGTGCAGTACTTGCTGGCCACGGTGCTGCTTGGCGGGGTGGTGATGATCTTGTTTGGCCTGCTGCGCCTGGGCAAGCTGGTGCGCCTGGTGCCTTACCCAGTGATGCTGGGCTTCGTCAACGGCCTGGCGATCGTCATCGCCCTGGCTCAGTTGGAGCACTTCAAGCAGGGCGGTCAGTGGCTCAGCGGTTCGCCGCTGTACCTGATGATCGGCCTGGTGGCGCTGACCATGCTGGTGGTCTACATACTGCCCAAGCTGACCCGTGCCGTACCGCCCGCGCTGGTGGCCATCCTGGGGGTAGGCCTATTGGTGTACCTGCTGGGTTTGCCGACCCGCACCCTTGGCGACATGGCGCACATCGCCGGTGGCCTGCCGCAAGTAACGCTGCCGGATGTGCCGTGGAACCTTGAAACGTTCAAGATCATCGCACCCTACGCGGTTCTGATGGCCATGGTCGGCCTGCTGGAGACCCTGCTGACGCTTAACCTCACCGACGAAATCACCGAAAGCCGTGGCTTCCCAGACCGTGAGTGCGTGGCCCTGGGCGCCGCCAACATGGTTTCGGGCCTGTGCGGTGGCATGGGCGGCTGCGCGATGATCGGGCAGACGGTGATCAACCTCAGCTCCAATGGCCGCGGCCGGCTATCGGGCGTGGTTGCCGGGGTGATGATCCTGCTGTTCGTGTTGTTCTTGTCGCCGCTGATCGAGCGTATTCCGCTGGCAGCCCTGGTGGGGGTGATGTTCGTGGTTGCTCAGCAGACCTTCGCCTGGGCCTCGTTGCGCGTGTTGCACAAGGTGCCGGTGAACGATGTGCTGGCAATCATTGCGGTGACCATCGTCACGGTGTTCACCGACCTGGCCGTAGCGGTACTGTTTGGTATTGTCATCGCGGCGGTGAACTTTGCCTGGCAGCATGCGCGGGAGCTGTATGCCGACAGCCACGAGGAAGCGGGCGGCGGCAAGCGTTATCAGGTACATGGCACGTTGTTCTTTGCCTCGACCGCCTCGTTCCTCAACCAGTTCGATACGGCGAAGGATCCGGTGCAGGTTACGCTGGACTGCCAGCATTTGAGCTTTGTCGATTATTCGGCAGTTGCGGCGCTGAAAACCTTGCGTGAGCGGTATACCAAGGCGGGCAAGCATCTACGCGTGGTGCACTTGTCGGAGCGGTGCAAGAAGCTGTTGAAGCGGGCTGGCGAGCAGCTCTGAGAAGGTTATTACCTGCACCGGCCCCTTCGCGGGCAAGCCCGCTCCCACAGGTATGCCACCGGATTCAAGGCGAATGGAGTTCCTGTGGGAGCGGGCTTGCCCGCGAAGGGGCCGGCACAGGTGAATGAATTATTCCCCGCGGTTCTTCTTCACGATCCCGTCAGCAATGCTGGCCGGTGCCTCGGCATAGCGGATGAACTCCATCGTGTAGCTGGCGCGGCCCTGGGTCATCGAGCGCATGGAAGTGGCATAGCCGAACATTTCGCCCAGCGGCACTTCGGCGCGTATCACCTTGCCGGCTGGCGTCTCGTCGCCATCCTGGATCATCCCGCGACGCCGGCTCAGGTCGCCCATGATGTCGCCCTGGTATTCCTCTGGGGTCACCACCTCAACCTTCATCACCGGCTCTAGCAGCACTGCCCCGCCTTTTTGCGACAGCTGCTTGGTGGCCATGGACGCGGCTATCTTGTAGGCCATTTCGTTGGAGTCGACGTCGTGGTAGGAGCCGTCGAACACCGCTGCCTTCAAGTTGATCAGTGGGTAGCCGGCGAGCACGCCATTCTTCATCTGCTCTTCGATACCTTTCTGGATGGCCGGGATGTACTCGCGGGGTACCACGCCACCGACGATCTCGTTGATGAATTCCAGGCCTTCCTTGCCTTCGTCGCCCGGGGCGAAGCGGATCCAGCAGTGGCCGTATTGGCCGCGCCCGCCGGATTGGCGAACGAAGCGGCCTTCGATCTCGCAGGTGTTGCGGATCTTCTCGCGATAGGCCACCTGCGGCTTGCCGATATTGGCCTCGACGTTGAACTCGCGGCGCATGCGGTCGACGATGATGTCCAGGTGCAACTCGCCCATGCCGGAGATGATGGTCTGGCCGGTTTCCTCATCGGTGCGCACGCGGAACGACGGGTCTTCCTGGGCCAGCTTGCCCAGGGCTATGCCCATTTTTTCTTGGTCGGCCTTGGTCTTAGGCTCCACGGCTACGGAGATCACCGGGTCGGGGAAGTCCATGCGCTCTAGGATGATCGGCTTATCGATGTCGCACAAAGTATCGCCGGTGGTGACATCCTTCATGCCGATCAATGCGGCGATGTCGCCGGCGCACACATCCTTGATTTCGGCGCGCTGGTTGGCGTGCATCTGCACCATGCGGCCGATGCGTTCCTTCTTGCCCTTGACCGAGTTGAGCACGGCATTACCGGAGCTGAGCACCCCGGAATACACTCGGGCAAAGGTGAGGGTGCCGACAAACGGATCAGTGGCAATCTTGAAGGCCAGGGCCGAGAAGGGCTCTTTGTCGTCGGCGTGGCGCTCAAGGTGCTGTTCTTCATCGTCCGGGTGGGTGCCCTTGATTGCCGGGATTTCCGACGGTGCGGGCAGGTAGTCGATGACCGCATCGAGCATCAGCGGCACGCCCTTGTTCTTGAACGACGAGCCAAGGATGGTCGGCACAATTTCGTTAGCAATGGTGCGCTGGCGCAGGGCGGCCTTGATCTCGTCGATGCTGAGTTCCTCGCCTTCGAGAAACTTCGTGGTCAGCTCATCGTTGGCCTCTGCCGCGGCTTCGATCATGTGCGCGCGCCATTCGTCGGCGAGCGCCTGGAGCTCGGTAGGGATCGCTTCTTCGCGGTAGGTGGTGCCGTTGTCGGCATCGTTCCAGTAGATGGCCTTCATCTTCACCAGGTCGATCTGGCCGACAAAGTGCTCTTCGCTGCCGATGGCCAGCTGGATCGGCACCGGGTGATGCCCCAGGCGCTTGTCGATCTGCTTGACCACGCGCAGGAAGTCGGCACCCTGGCGGTCCATCTTGTTGATGTAGGCCAGGCGCGGCACGTGGTACTTGTTGGCCTGGCGCCACACGGTTTCCGATTGCGGTTCGACCCCGTCGGCGCCGCTGAACACCACCACCGCGCCGTCGAGCACACGCAGCGAGCGTTCTACCTCGATGGTGAAGTCGACGTGGCCAGGGGTATCGATGATGTTGAAGCGGTACTTGTCGGGGAACTGCTTGGTCGAGCCCTGCCAGAAGGCCGTGGTGGCTGCCGAGGTGATGGTGATGCCGCGCTCCTGTTCCTGGGCCATCCAGTCCATGGTCGCGGCGCCATCGTGCACCTCGCCCATCTTGTGATTGACCCCGGTGTAAAACAGGATGCGCTCGGTGGTGGTGGTCTTGCCGGCATCCACGTGGGCGACGATGCCGATATTGCGATACAGCTCGATGGGCGTTGTACGGGCCATGGCGGACTACCTGCGGATGGGCGGATTCTCCCACGTTAGCAGACCGGAAGAATCCTGCTTTACCGCCGGGCCGTCAGTCGACCTGAGCCTGTAGCAGCCATTGGCCGTCCACTTCACGGGCCAGGCCGCTAGCAGGCAGCAGGGCCAGCAAGCGCTCGTGCAGGGCGTCGTCGGTGAAGGTCTTGAGCTTGGCCATGTCCAGCGCGCCGACCAGGTTGAGGTCTTCTTTGTGGTACGACAGCCAGGCTTTTTTCAGCACCAGCAGCACATCGCTGCCTGCGGTGTTGGCGAAGCGGCGGTTGAGCGGGCGGCCTTCCAGGGTGAAATTGTGCGCGTGGCTGTAGCTGCTCTGGTCGCCACCGTCACGGCAGCGATGGCACTGGCACGGGCCTTCGGCGAACGCGTTGCGCAGGTAAGTGTTGAAGTCCACGACGGGCTTGAGGGACAGGCGTTTGTCGACCTCGAACAGGTCGGCGATCAGGGGTTCTTCGGCGCTCACTCGGGATCCTCGTGTGGTGTGGCGTGCATCGGCGGGCACCCTAACAGATCGGGGCGGGGGAGGCCATTTTGATCTGTTGATGACGGCCACCCAGGTGCCAGGCATGACGCTGTACCTGTGGGAGCGGGTTCACCCGCGAAGAGGCCAGTAGAGACAACAGGCAAAGGCTGCCGTACTCTACGCGCCAAAACGCCTACACATCTAATTGAGGTAACCCCGCTTGAGCAGCAAGTACCCGTACACCGCCACCGTGACCATCAGCGCTGAAGACCGCGGGGGCGACATCGAGGCCTCGGAAAACCCCAGCATGCGCGTGGGCCTTGAAGCGGTGACCGAAACCCTGAAGAAGGTGCATTTCGTCGGTACGCTCGCAGCTCCCGAAAAGCCGGCCACGCACATCTGCGTTACCCTGGAAAACGGCCTGACCTACTACGGCCCGATCGTCAACGGCCACGCCGAACTCGAAGGTGGCTGGATCGCCTTCGAGTCCGACATGCTCACCCCTGAAGAGCTGGGCCTGTAAGCCTCAGTTCAACTCTGCCAGGCACTGCTCGAGGATATCCAAGCCTTCTTCGAGCACCTCGGCTTCGATGGTCAGTGGTGCGAGCAGGCGGATGATATGCCGCGCCTTGCCGCTGGGCATCAGCAACAGGCCTTTGCCGCGCGCTGCTTCCATGACCTTGGCCAACTGGGCCGGTGCCGGGCTGCCATCGGCGTTGACGAATTCGATGCCGCGCATCGCGCCGACACCGGTCAGCCTCCCGATGAACGGGTACTGGGCTTTCCAGCGCTCGACGCGGCTGACAATCGCCTGTTCCTGGCGTTCGCCCCAGGTGGCGACGTTCTCGTCGGTCATCTGCGCCAGGCTCGCCAGCGCCGCTGCGCAGGCAATCGGGTTGCCCGAATAGGTCCCGCCCAGGCCACCCTTGGGCAGTGATGCCATCAATTCTTTACGGCCCACGACCGCACCCAGTGGCATGCCGCCTGCGATGCTTTTGGCCAGCAGCAGCAGGTCGGGCTCGATGCCCAGGCGCGGGAAGGCAAAGCGCTGGCCGGTACGGCCAAAGCCCGACTGGATCTCGTCGATAATGATCAAAATGCCGTGCTTGTCGCAGAAGTGGCGCAGTGCCTGGGCGAATGCTGGGTCGAGGGCGAGGAAGCCGCCTTCACCCTGGACCGGTTCGAGGATGAAAGCTGCCACATCTTCAACCGCCAGTTCGACGCTGAACAGCCGGTCCATGGCCTTGAGTGCCTGTTCGCAGGTGACGCCGGTGTCGGCACTGGGGTAGGGCAGGTGGTAGACCGGGCCTGGCAGATCGCCGACGCGTTGCTTGTACGGGGCGACCTTGCCATTGAGGTTCAGGGTTGCCAGGGTGCGGCCATGGAAGCCACCGTCGAATGCAATCATCGCGCGCTTGCCGGTGGCGCCACGGGCCACTTTCAGGGCGTTTTCCGCCGCTTCCGCGCCACTGTTGGTGAGCATGCCGGCCAGCGGGTAGCTGACCGGGACAAACTCGCTGAGGCGCTCCATCAGGGCAAGGTACGGGCCGTGGGGGGCTGCGTTGAAGGCATAGTGGGTGAGGCGGGTGGCCTGGGCCTGGATCGCTTCGACCACGGCTGGGTTGCAATGGCCCAGGTTGAGTACGCCGATACCGCCGACGAAGTCGATATAACGTTTGCCGTCGGTGTCCCAGACTTCCGCATTCTTGCCGTGGGAAAGTGTAATTGGGTGAACGATGGCAATGGACTGGCTGATACTTTCCTGATTCATGGTGCACGCGGACCTTGTTCGAGTTTCCCACTATCGAAGCGTGCCGGGGCTGTATTGCACAAACGAATTATTTGATTGCGATCATTCCTTGGATTCGTGATGTTGTAAGATTTTGTGTTACCTGCACTGGCCTCAATCCCCTTCAGCCACCCGCTCGCGAATCCACTGCACGAAGGCCCTGACCTTCGGCACCTCCGCCGCATGCTCGGCATGGGCGATGAAGTGCCTGCCATTGCTCGGCACCGGGTGGTCCCAGGCCACCACCAGCTTGCCTTCGTTCAACTCCTCCGCCACCAGGTACCGCGGAATCAGGGCAATGCCACAGCCGGCGATAGCGGCCCGGATGCACAGGTAGAACGTGTCGAAGCGCGGCCCGTGGTAGCTGTTCTGGCTGTGCAACCCCAGCCCCAAAAACCATTCATGCCAGGCCTCCGGGCGCGATACACACTGCAGCAGGCGGTGCTCGGTCAGCGCCTCGGCGCTGGTGAAACGGTGGTTGGCGAGCAGCTCTGGGGCACACACCGGCACCACTTCTTCGCTGAACAGCTCGATACACGTCGCCCCAGGCCAGGTGCCCTGGCCGAAGAAGAAGGCGATGTCGGCCTTGGACTGCACCAGGTCGAAGGGTTCCAGCTCGTTACGGATATCCAGGTGAATACGCGGATAGCGATCACCAAACCCCTTTAGCCTGGGCACCAGCCAGCGCGCGCCGAAGGTCGGCTGGGTGGCGATGCGCAGCACTTCGGTCTCATCGCCATAGCTGAGGATGTAGCGGCTGGAGATGTCGATCTGGGTGAGGATCTTGTTCACCTCGGTCAGGTACAGCGCACCGGCCGGGGTCAGGTGCAGGCGCCGGCGAATGCGCTGGAACAGCGAGTGCGACAGCATGTCCTCCAGTTGCGCGACCTGTTTGCTGACCGCGCTCTGGGTCAGGTGCAGCTCTTGCGCCGCGCGGGTGAAGCTCAGGTGGCGGGCAGCCGCTTCGAAGCACTGGAGGGCGGTGGTCGAGGGCATCAGGCGTTTGGACATGACAGGCGCGTACCGAGCAAAAAAGGAAGAAGTTCATTCCGTATTGGAATCATGTGCTTCGAAAAGGTCGTTTGTTGACCCAGGCCTATAGATTAATACTGACCTGGATCAACGATTACAACCGGTCGTGCGAAGAGGAGGGAAGTAGCCACCGCCGGCATCTACAAAACAACAAAAAACGCACACCCGAAATTAATAAGAATTCTGCTCCATTTTTTAGCCGTCCCACGACGGCGACCCATTCGAGGGTTCTCCATGGCTTCGCTAGAAAACAAGAAACAGCGGTCCTTGCAGCACGGCCTGACGTCCCGTCAGGTGTCCATGATCTCCATCGCCGGCATCATCGGCGCCGGCCTGTTCATCGGCTCCTCCAACGCCATTGCCACCGCCGGCCCGGCCATCCTCATCTCCTACGCCATGACCGGCCTGCTGGTGCTGCTGGTGATGCGTATGCTGGGCGAAATGGCCATCGCCAACCCCAACAGCGGCTCGTTCTCCACGTACGCTTCCGAGGCCATCGGCCCTTGGGCAGGCTTCACCATCGGTTGGTTGTACTGGTGGTTCTGGGTGCTGATCATCCCGGTCGAGGCGATTGCTGGCGCAGACATCCTGCATGCCTACTTCCCCGGGGTGCCATCGTGGTTGTTCGCCTTCCTGATCATGGTCGTGCTGTCGGGTACCAACCTGATCAGCGTGAAGAACTTCGGTGCCTTCGAGTACTGGTTCGCGCTGGTCAAGGTGGTTGCCATCGTTGCCTTCATCATCGTCTGCAGCCTGGCCGTGTTCGGCTTCTGGCCGTTGGCCGAGGTCTCGGGCGTGAGCCGGCTGTGGGACAATGGCGGCTTCATGCCCAATGGCTTCGGCACTGTGCTGGGTGGCGTGCTGATCACCATCTTCTCGTTCTTCGGCGCCGAGATCGTCACCATTGCCGCTGACGAAACAGCCAACCCGAAAGACAAGATCCGCCGTGCCACCAACCTGGTGGTGTACCGCATCGCGATCTTCTACCTGGCCTCGATCTTCCTGGTGGTGTCTCTGGTGGCCTGGAACGACCCGGCCCTGAAAGCCGTGGGCTCGTTCCAGCGGGTGCTGGAAGTGCTCAATGTGCCGGGCGCCAAGCTGCTGGTCGACCTGGTGGTGCTGGTGGCGGTCACCAGCTGCATGAACTCCGGCCTGTACACGGCCTCGCGGATGCTCTACTCCCTGGGTGCCCGTGGCCAGGCGCTGAGCATGACCAAGCGCATTTCGGGTGCTGGCGTGCCAACGGTAGCGGTCATCTTCTCGACCCTGGCAGGCTTTGCCGGTTGCTTCGTCAACTATGTGTTCCCCGGCAAGGTGTTCGGTTTCCTGCTGTCCACCACCGGCGCCATTGCCTTGCTGGTGTACCTGGTGATCGCCGTGTCTCAGCTGCGCATGCGGGCCCGTGCAGACCGTGAGGGCACGCCGCTGGAGCTTAAGATGTGGCTGTTCCCTTATCTGACCTGGCTGGTGATAGGCACCATCGTCATGGTCCTGGGCTACATGCTGTTCAGCGATGCCTACCGCTACGAGACGCTGATGACTGCCGGGGTGACGCTGTTCATCCTGCTGGTGTCGCTGACCCAGCGGCGCGGCAAGGTGGTCGCACAGACTGCTTGATCCAGAGGGGGCGCTTAGCGCCCCTTTCTCATTGGCGCTGGCCCAGCGCGGCGCTACCATCGACGCTTGCCTCACTTCCCATTCCAACAAGCACAGGAAGCGTATGAACGAGCACACCCTTTCCCTCCAGCAGTTGGCTGCACCGGAAGGCACCTGCTACGGCTGCGGCTGCTCCCACCCCAGCGGCCTGCACCTGCAAAGCCATTGGGACGCCGACGGCATCCACCTGCTGTGCCGCCATGCACCCGACAGCACCTTCATTGGCTGGCCCGGCCTGGTTTATGGCGGCTTACTGGCCATGCTGGTCGATTGCCACTCCAACTGGACCGCCATGGCCTACCACTACCGCAACGAAGGCCGCGAACCGGGCAGCCTGCCGCGTATCGACTGCGTCACGGGCACACTCAACCTCAGCTACCTGAAACCGACCCCCATGGGTGTCGAGTTGCTGCTCAAGGCACGCGTAGAAGGCGAAGTTGGGCGCAAGAGCCGGGTTATCTGCGAGGTCTGGGCAGACAATGTACTCACGGTGACGGCGGACTCGGTGTTCGTTCGGGTCGACACCGAAAAGCTCAAGCTCAAGGCCCACGGCCAGGCTTGAGCCGCCTGTGCCGATGAAGGGTCGGTGATGGTCAGCCACGCGGGATGTCACTAAAGTAACAGCTCCATTCCCCAGGCAAGGTTGACCATGACCGATCTGAGCGCATTCCCCATCACCCGCAAATGGCCCGCCCAGCACCCTGAGCGCCTGCAGCTGTATTCGTTGCCGACGCCTAACGGGGTCAAAGTGTCGATCATGCTCGAAGAGATCGGCCTGGCGTACGAGCCGCACAAAGTCAGCTTCGACAACGATGACCAGTTGAGCCCGGAGTTCATTTCCCTCAGCGCCAACAACAAGATCCCCGCCATCCTCGACCCGAACGGCCCTGGCGGCCAGCCGCTTCCGTTGTTCGAGTCGGGCGCGATCCTGCAGTACCTCGCGGAAAAGAGCGGGCAGTTGCTCAGCCAGGACCCCGCCACCCGTTACCAGACCCTGCAATGGTTGATGTTCCAGATGGGCGGCATCGGGCCGATGTTCGGCCAGGTCGGGTTCTTCCATTTCTTTGCGGGCAAGGAATACGAAGACAAACGCCCGCGGGATCGCTACGTCAACGAATCGAAGCGCTTGCTGGGTGTGCTGGACCGCCACCTGCAAGGCCGCGAGTGGATGGTCGACGAATACAGCATCGCCGACATCGCTATTTTCCCTTGGGTGCGCAACCTTGTGGAGCGCTACAACGCCCGTGAGCTGGTCGGGTTCGATGCGTTCAAGGAAGTGCAGCGGGTGCTGGCGACGTTTTTGGAGCGGCCGGCGGTTCAGCGTGGCCTGAAAATCCCGGGGTGATCGGGCATCCTTGAACCTGCGGGCTTGCCCGCGAATGCTGTGGTAGGTCCACCATCGCATTTGCGGGCAAGCCCGCTCCCACAGGTTCTTTAATTGCAGCCTAGAAAATCTGGTTAAGAAGCCAGTACAGGCTACCTGCCAGCAGCATTGCCGCGGGCAGGGTCAGCACCCAGGCCATCAGTAAGTTGATCAACGTACGCTGCTGAATCCCCGAGCCGTTGGCGACCATGGTCCCAGCCACACCCGAGCTCAGCACGTGGGTAGTCGAGACCGGCAGCCCGAACATGTCGGCCGCCCCAATGGTGCACATCGCAACCACCTCCGCCGATGCACCTTGGGCATAGCTCAGGTGGGTCTTGCCGATCTTTTCGCCCACCGTCACCACAATGCGTCGCCAGCCGACCATGGTCCCCAGCCCCAGCGCGATGGCCACGGCCACCTTGACCCACAGGGGAATGTAGCGCGTGGCATCGTCCAGCTGTGTCTTGAACAGTTGCACATGGCTGCGGGTGTCGGCATCGAAGGTTGTCAGCTGGTGCTTGTCGAGCAAGCGGATGGCTTCGCTGGTCAGGTACATGTCATTGCGCACGTTGGCCATGGCTTCGGCCGGCACGCGCTTGAGCGAACCGTAACCCTTCACCTCTTCGCCGATCATGCCGGTGAGGGCGGCCAGGGCTGGTACCAGTTGCGGGTTGGGCTTGGGCTCGGCGATGAACGCTGTCAAGGTTTGGCGCGGGTCTGCGGGCGCCGCTTGCGGGTCATGGCGCACCAGGGCCTGGCGCGTCACTTCGGCCACGGCCGAAAACTGCAGGGCCTGCTCGCTGGGCATGGTCTTGTTCAGTGCATACGCCATCGGCAGCGTGCCGACCAGAATCAGCATGATCAGCCCCATGCCTTTTTGCCCATCGTTGGAGCCATGGGCAAACGATACCCCGGTGCAGGTCAGGATCAGTACGCCGCGGATCCACCACGGTGGCGGCGTCTGGCCTTCTGGCGCCTGGTACAGCTCTTTACGCTTGACCAGTGCGCGCAGCGCCAGCAGCAACAGGGCGGCGCAGGCAAAGCCGATCAGTGGCGAAAACAGCAGGGCATACCCCACCTTGCTGGCTTGGGCCCAATCCACGCCGCTGGTGCCGTCGCGCCCATGCATCAGCGCATTGGCCACGCCTACGCCGATGATCGAGCCGATCAGCGTGTGCGAGGAGGACGCCGGCAGGCCCAGCCACCAGGTGCCCAGGTTCCAGATGATCGCGGCCAGCAGCAGGGCGAAGACCATGGCGAAACCGGCCGAAGAACCTACTTGCAAAATCAGCTCGACCGGCAACAAGGCAATGATGCCAAAGGCCACCGCGCCGCTGGAAAGCAGCACCCCCAGGAAGTTGCATAACCCCGACCAGACCACAGCCACCGGTGCCGGCAAAGAGTGGGTGTAAATAACCGTGGCGACGGCGTTGGCGGTGTCATGGAAACCGTTGACGAACTCGAAGCCCAGGGCAATCAGCAGCGCCAGGCCCAACAACAGGAAGGGGGTGACGGTGGTGATCACCGTGCCGCTGGCGCTGACGTCCTGTTTCAGGCTCCAGGCGGTGTAGGCGATGCCTGCCAGTAGCAGGCCGAAGAACAAAACCAGGGTGGCACGCCCGGGCTTGTGGGACAGCTGCGGGCGGGAATCGCGTTGGGCCAGTGGCGGCTGGCTGGCCAGGGACGGGGTTGCCATGGGGGCTCCGGTTGGCGTCGGGCGAAGGTGCCGAAGGCTGTGAGCTTAGGAGCAATTCGTGACCGGTCCGTGACCTCGGTCAATGAATTCACTAGGCTCAAGACAGACGGTAAATGCGGGAGAAAGCCATGATCCGCTGCAAACGTGTCTACGAAGCAGCCGCCGACGAAGATGGCCAGCGCGTGCTGGTCGACCGCCTGTGGCCGCGCAACAAACGCAAGGAAGACCTGCAGGGCCAATGGTTGCGCGAGGTGGCACCCTCGGACGAATTGCGGAGGGCGTTTCACCAGGGTGAGGTGGATTTCGCCGGTTTTACCCAGCGCTACCAGCAACAGTTGGCCGCCCACCCCGAGCACTGGTACCCACTGCTGGACCTGGCGGCCAAAGGGCCGCTGACCTTGCTTTATGCCGCCAAAAACACCGAGCACAACAATGCCCAGGTGCTCGCCGAGTGGCTGGAGGATGAGCTGGAACGCCGTGGCCCAGGCAGTTCGCCGGTGTGCTACGCCACCTGAGCAGTGCACAATAATGGCCATGAACCTCGTACCTGCCACCGACGCCCACCGCACCTTTGCCCGCGACCTTACGCGCCGGGCCATGCTGCCGTACTACCGTGAGTTCGACCTGTTGTGGCTCGAAGACGCGTTCGATCAGGCCTGGGGCTGGCGCGAGCAATGGCTGGTGATGGACGGTGACACGGTGCTGGGCTACTGCAGCCTCAGCCAAGACCGCCAGGCACTGTTCATTCGCGAGTTGCACCTGTTGCCCGAGCACCGCGGGCGCGGTATTGGCAGTTGGGTGTTGGAGGCGCTCGCCGGTTGGGCGCAGCAGCGGCGCCTGCCACTGCTGCGTTTGATGGTGTTCCGCAGCAACCCGGCCAGGCAGTTGTATCAGCGCAGGGGCTTTGTCGAAATGGGCGAGGATGAGTGCTTCGTGCGCATGCAGCGCACAATCGACTGATAGCTCAGTGATGGCTTGTCGTGGCCGGTGACCATGGGCATAGTGGACCCAGGAATTTACAGCTGCTTACAGGAAGGTGAGCGGCGTTGGATGATGTCTAGGGATTAAGGAGATGCACCCTATGAATGGATTCGGTCCGCGACTGCGGGAAGAACGTGAGCGGTTGGGGATGACCCAGCGGGTGTTTGGTGACATTGGCGGAGTCGAGCCCAATGCCCAGGGTAAATACGAAAGTGGCGAGCGCACGCCGCGTGCCGATTACTTGGCCGCAGTGGCCGCCCATGGCGTGGATGCCCTCTACGTGCTCAGCGGTGTGCGCACCCCGGCGCCGCTGGAAAACATGACCCAGGATGAGGCCGAATTGCTGGGGGCCTTTCGGCAATTGCCGCTCGCCGATCAAGCAGCGCTCTGGCACTTGCTGGGGCGTTTGTCAGGTGAGGTTAAAAGCCGCGAAACAGTGAGGCCTTTCACACTTGGCCGTCAGGCCTATCTGACAGAAGTTTTGCGTTAGGCCCGCCATGAAAAATTTTGTTAAGGTGGCGGGATCCAATCGCCCTGTAGACGAGGTGTGTGCTTGATTAGGGTCTTAGTGGTCGATGATCACGATCTGGTACGAACCGGTATTACACGCATGCTGGCCGACATCGACGGCTTGCAGGTGGTGGGTGAGGGGGATTCAGGGGAGGCGGCGCTTAAGCTGGCCCGGGAACTGAAGCCGGACGTCGTCCTGATGGACGTGAAAATGCCGGGCATCGGTGGCCTGGAGGCTACCCGAAAATTGTTGCGCAGCCACCCCGACATCAAGGTGGTCGCGGTCACCGTGTGCGAGGAAGACCCATTCCCCACGCGCCTGCTGCAAGCCGGCGCAGCCGGTTACCTGACCAAGGGCGCCGGGCTCGACGAAATGGTCCAGGCCATTCGCCTGGCCTTTGCCGGCCAGCGCTACATCAGCCCGCAAATCGCCCAGCAACTGGCGCTGAAGTCGTTCCAGCCGCAAGGCTCGCCGTTTGACGCCTTGTCCGAGCGGGAAATCCAGATCGCCTTGATGATCGTCGGCTGCCAGAAGGTGCAGATCATCTCGGACAAGTTGTGCCTCTCGCCCAAGACCGTCAATACTTACCGTTATCGGATCTTTGAAAAACTCTCGGTCACCAGCGACGTCGAACTGACCTTGCTGGCCGTTCGCCACGGTATGGTTGACGCAAGCCTGTAAACCTCATGTCCCAAGCTTTTGATGCCAGCGCGTTCCTGGCGACCTGCAGCGGTCGCCCGGGCGTTTACCGTATGTTCGACGCCGAGGCGCGGCTGCTCTACGTGGGCAAGGCCAAAAACCTCAAGAAGCGTCTGGCCAGCTATTTCCGCAAAACCGGCCTGGCCCCCAAGACCGCTGCGCTGGTGGGCCGTATCGCCCAGGTCGAGACCACCATCACCGCCAACGAGACCGAGGCGCTGCTGCTGGAGCAGAACCTGATCAAGGAATGGCGGCCGCCGTACAACATCCTGTTGCGCGACGACAAGTCTTACCCTTATGTCTTCCTGTCTGACGGCTACTTCCCGCGCCTGGGCATCCACCGCGGTGCAAAAAAAGCCAAGGGCCGTTACTTCGGCCCGTACCCCAGCGCCGGCGCCATTCGCGAAAGCCTCAGCCTGTTGCAAAAGGCCTTTTCGGTGCGCCAGTGCGAAGACAGCTACTACGCCAACCGCACCCGGCCCTGCCTGCAATACCAGATCAAACGCTGCAAAGGGCCGTGTGTCGGCCTGGTGGATAAAGACGAGTACGCCGACGATATCCGCCACTCGGTGATGTTCCTCGAAGGCCGCAGCCAACAGTTGGGCAACGAGCTCAATGCCGAAATGGAGAAGGCCGCCATGGCCCTCAATTTCGAGAGGGCCGCCGAACTGCGCGACCAGATCGCCCTGCTGCGCCGCGTGCAGGACCAGCAGTACATCGAAGGCGGTACCGGCGACGTCGACGTCATCGCGGCCTTCGTCAACCCCGGTGGCGCCTGCGTGCACCTGATCAGCGTGCGCGGCGGGCGGGTGCTGGGCAGCAAAAACTTCTTCCCGCAGGTGGGTATCGAGGAGGAGGTGGCTGAAGTCATGGCCGCGTTCCTGTCCCAGTACTACGTGGGCAACGCCGAGCGTGAACTGCCTGGCGAACTCATCGTCAATGTGGTGCACGAAGACTTCGAAGCCATCAGCGAAGCACTGCAGACGCTACGCGGCCGCGAGCTGACCATCACCCACCGGGTGCGCGGCACTCGGGCCCGCTGGCAGCAATTGGCCGTGACCAACGCCGAACAGGCCCTCAACGCCCGCCTGGCCAACCGCCAGCACATGGCCGCGCGCTTCGAGGCCCTGGCCCAGGTGCTGGGCCTGGACGAAGTGCCGCAGCGCCTGGAGTGCTACGACATCAGCCACTCCAGCGGCGAAGCCACCGTGGCCAGCTGCGTGGTGTTCGGCCCCGAAGGCCCTATCAAGTCTGACTACCGCCGCTTCAACATCGAAGGCGTCACCGCCGGTGACGACTACGCTGCCATGCACCAGGCCCTGACCCGCCGCTACGGGCGCATCAAGGACGGCGAGGGCAAGTTGCCCGACGTCTTGCTGGTGGACGGCGGCAAAGGCCAGTTGAACATGGCCCGCGACGTGATGCAGGAGCTTGCCTTCACCGACCTGACCCTGCTCGGCGTGGCCAAAGGCGTGACCCGCAAGGCCGGTTTCGAAACCCTGTACCTCAACGACGTGCACCACGAGTTCACCCTCAAAGGCGACTCACCGGCGCTGCACCTTATCCAGCAGATCCGCGACGAAGCCCACCGCTTCGCCATCACCGGCCACCGCGCGCGCCGCGGCAAGGCCCGTCGCGTGTCCAGCTTGGAAGACGTGGCGGGGGTCGGCCCCAAGCGCCGGCGCGACCTGCTGAAACACTTCGGCGGCCTGCAAGAGCTCAACCGCGCCAGTATCGATGAGATCGCCAAAGCCCCCGGCATCAGTAAAAAGCTTGCCGAGTCGATTTATGCCAGCCTGCATAGCGAGTAGAATGCCGGGTTCAACCCGCAGCCAGTCGTACCGATGAATATTCCAAACCTGCTCACCGTTCTACGCGTCCTGCTCATCCCGATCTTCATCCTGCTGTTCTATATGCCCTATCACTGGAGCTATATGGCCGCCAGCAGTGTGTTCGCCGTTGCCGCCGCCACCGACTGGCTGGACGGCTACTTGGCGCGTCGCCTGCAGCAGAGCACGCCGTTCGGTGCCTTCCTGGACCCAGTGGCAGACAAACTGATGGTCGCCGTGGCGCTGGTGCTGCTGGTGCAGGTACACGCCAACTTCTGGCTGACCTTGCCCGCAGCCGTGATCATCGGCCGCGAGATCGTCGTTTCGGCGCTGCGCGAGTGGATGGCCGAACTGGGGGCGAGGGCGCACGTGGCGGTGTCCAACCTCGGCAAGTGGAAGACCGCCGCACAGATGCTGGCGCTGGTCATTCTGCTGGGCAACCCACCTGCGGTGACGATGTGGGTGATTCTGGGTTACGGCCTGCTGCTGGTAGCGGCAGGGCTGACGCTGTGGTCGATGGCGCATTACCTGCTGGCCGCCTGGCCGCACTTGCGCGAAGGCTCGGAACAAAAATAAAACTTTTTTGAATCAAGGGGTTGACGCCGTTTTAGATATCGCTAGAATGGCACCCATCACGACGCGGGAATAGCTCAGTTGGTAGAGCACGACCTTGCCAAGGTCGGGGTCGCGAGTTCGAGTCTCGTTTCCCGCTCCAAATTCGATCCTCAGTGCGTCGCTGGGATCACAAAGAAGAGGCCTTAGGGCCTCTTTTTTTGTGCCTGGGATTTGGTGTTTGGGTCGCGCGCTGTGGGGTTTGTCCTGTGCTTGTAGGTGCTGGCTTGCTCGGGCGCCGGACTGTGGTAGTGGGCCGTAACGCCGTCCCGGGGCACTACATGTGTGCATGGCTTCATGCCTAATCAGGATTTTTCTGCCCACTGAAGCCGAGGGCGGGCTGCCCCTGTTCGCTCGGTCAAGCCAGGTTACCCTCAATCAAAACGACAGAGCTTGTGTGAGTCATAGTCTTGGGGAGCCGCTGTTCATCGCCATCGCTGCCCCAACCGGTGAAGTCATCGCGCCAGCATCGAAGCACCGAATTCCTCGCGTTCCTGAGGGAAATCGACGCATCAGTTCCTGCTGAGATGCCGATTCACCTGATCATGGATAACTACGCAACACACAAAATCGAAAAGGTCAGGGCATGGCTTGCGGGGAGCCCGCGCTACAACATCTACTTCACGCCGACTTCGGCGTCATGGCTTAATTTGGTTGAGCGATTTTTCTCAACGCTGAGCGAGAGGTGGATCAAGCGCCAGGCCCATGTCAGCGTCAAGGAGCTTGAAGCGTCGATCGAGCACTACCTGTAAACCTACAACCAAAGCCCGAAGCCATATCGGTGGCATAGAAAGGGCGAGGACATCCTTGCCTCAGTCACCCGCGCGGCACGAGTTTTGAGCAGTTAATTTTCAGTGGTATTTCTGAAACACCGCACCAGTTGACTAAGCTATGGACGCTGCCGTGAGATGCGCTGGCGATCAAGCTTACGCCGCATAGGATCCTCTATGTGACGAAGCAGCTTGGCTTCGGGTCTGGGTCGTGTTCATATGCTTGCAGCAGGATAGTGTTCCAGGAGGCGCACTTCAGAAACATTACATTCTGGATATATCCATTTCTCCCAGTTAGCTATCAGCCACTCAAGGCGAACACCTCGCCCTAACTGTGACTCGCATTCAGCAGGGAGTCTAACTAAAATTAGTCCCGCCTTTTGCCCTGTGGTGACGACAAGTCCGAATCCGGACTCATCATCGGGTATGCTGGTAAGCATTAAATCTACGGTGTCTTCATATGGCCATTTAGCAGGGAAGCGTAAGATGGTTCCATTTGATACAATGCCTTCAGGGTGCTCAATCAATTTGTTCATTTATTTTACTCTCAGGTCATGTCCGCCACTAGGGTCAAGGGAATTTAATATGGGCTTTAGACTCATGTCAACTTCACCCACATGCTTGCCATTTTTTAAGCTAGACTGCTCGAATCGTCCATGCTGAGTATCTACGGAGTAGTAGTGTTTTCCATCCGTGTAAATCGTTCTGCCTCGGTTGAATCTCTCAATCTTGGTTGCTCTCTTCCAGTTGCGCGTGCTAGCAACACTGCTGGCCATCTCCCTAATCAGTGCTACTCGCTCATTCGCAGGGAGTTTAGAAAGGGCTCTTTCAAATTCGAGTACTTGAGTTCCATTCGGTAGTAAGTTGCAAGGTGACCATCCGAAAGGATCAATCCACAATAGGGGGTTTGGTGCGTATAGGTAAAGATTAATCCCGCCTTTTAGGCTAATCGGATCGCACTGTGTAAATCGTCCGATCTGCGGATCAAGATATCTGAATGTGTTGTAGTGCAGGCAAGTTTCCCGGTCAAGGTACTGTCCCTGATGCCGCAGATTCTGCTCCCGCGTCTGCCGCTGGCTGTGCCACTCGTCCCGCGATGTACCCCATCCCCGATAATCACTGCGCCAGAGCGTCTCTCCGTCCGCATCCGTCAGTTGCTCGGGCAGCCCGGCAAGGTTGGTGTGGAAGTACTGGAGGTCCTCTTGCCCCGGCTTCCCGTCGATCCTTGCCAGGGGTTCGTAGTTGTCCGGACTGGCGTAGACATAGACGCTCGACAGGCCTCGCTGCACTTCCTGCAATAGCCGTAGCCCTTGCCAGTGAAACAACGTGCGTCGGGTTGGCTCGGGGTGTTCTTCCTGATAAATCTCCTTGCTGATGCGCCTGCCTAGCGGGTCGTAGCCGAACACCACGCGCTCGCGCAGCAAGCTCTTGCACTGGTCGACGCAGATCAACCGGTGCTCGGCGTCATACTCGAAGTACTGCACCCAATGGCTGCCAATGCGCTTTTCGCACAGGCGACCGAAGCGGTCGTAACGGTAGCGTTTGTCCTGATAGACCAGCACACGGTTGTGTTTGATCAGGCCGTTGAGCTTGGGCCCGTCGAACAGGTTACCGGCCTTGTCATACTTGAAATCCTCGACCTGTGTTGCCTGCCAGTTGGGGCGTGATTGGTGGGTGGTCTGCAGTTGTTCGCTTGCGTCATAGCCGTAACGGTTGCTCCCGGTGTAGCTCTTGCCGGAGTGAGGCGAATGATGAAAGTGGCCAATGATCTGTTCTAGCTGGGCGGTGCCATCAGTAGCAGTGCTACCAATGCCACGACGCCGAGTCTGGGTTAACACCTCAGCAACCAGGTTGTCACTGGCGTCGTAGCGATAGCACTTCTCCAGCAACGGCAGCACTTCTGCAGGGACATCGCGATAGTGAATGGCCTTGCTGCCCAGCCGACCGCTCTGGTCATAGCGTGTGCGTGTGACCAAGCTTCCTTGGGTACGCAGCACTTCGTCATGTAGCGCGTCACGTTCGAAGTCGCTGATGACGCGGCCATTCAAGTTGATCTGGTGAAGGTGGCCGCTGCCATAGTACAGGTAGTTCAGCGTTCGCTGATCAGGCAGGGTCAACGTCTGCAGGTTGCCGAGTTCGTCATAACGGTACTGCAACAAACCGGCGCTGTTGGTTTCGCTGAGCAACTGTCCGGTCGTATCGTAGGTGTAATCAAGCTGTTGTTTCGCGCCTTGGTTGTCCGTGAAGGCAATGGACAGCAGATTGTCGGCAGCGTCGTAGCTATAGTCCGTGTTGCCATCCTCGGTGTGTTTGCGTGTGAGGCGGCCAACCGCATCACGCTCGAAGTCATGTCGGATCGAGGTTGTTCGTGTCGGTGGGGCGTTATCGGACAGCGGTGGTTGTGCGTAGGAAGAGGGCACATGGGTGAGGCTGGTGACTTCATCCAGGACGTTGTATTCATAGAGCCGGCCACTGCCATCCAAATCCTGTTGCGCGACCAGTCGGTCCAGTTTGTCCCAGCCAAATCTGTAGGACTCGTTGTTCTCATTGGTCAGTTGCAGCAGCCGGCCATAGGCGTCGTAGCTGAACTTCACGCTGTAGCCCATGGCATCGGTGCGCTCGATCAAGCGGCCGCAGCGGTCGTAGCGAAATTGCAGTTTATTTTGCGCAGGATCGATGTAACGTGTCAGTTGGCCGGCGATATCAACTTCATAACGGTCGAGTCGACCATCGGGTCGTTCGCTTTCTACGAGGTAGCCGCGAGCGTCGTACCTGAAGTGGGTTATTTCTCCGCGGGCATTGATGCTTTCGCTAAGACGGCCACCCAGGTTGTAGTGGTACAGTGTCTGGTTGTTGCTGCAGTCGCGGTAGCTGAGCAACTGGCCACGGGTGTTCCACGCCAGATGTTTGGTTTTTTCTAGGGCATCGGTAATGCGGGTAACGCGACCTTCCGGGTTGTATTGATACTGGGTGCTGCGTCCCAGTGGGTCCCGTTCCCAAAGCATATTGCCATGAGTATCGTAGCCGTAGCGTTGGGTGCGCCCAGTCGTGCTTGTGATCTGGACCGGCAAGGCCCAGTGACGCAGATACTGGATTTGTTCGCTGCGACACAGAGGGTCACATGTTTCAATCAAACGGCCAATGTCGTCGTAGCTATAACGCCACTCACCGCCTTGTGGGTCAATGCTCCTGATCAGTTGGCCAGCGATGATCTCCTCCTGCCAGCACTGCCCGAGGGGATCGACGTGTTTGTATACCTCGTAGAGCGGGCCCCAATAGTAGTGATCTTTGCGTCCAAGGCTGTCTGTAACCACGGTTTCGCCGTCTTCGAGGTTGTACTCGAATCGGTATTCCTCTCCGTCGCTGCCCCAGTGGCGGACCACTCTCCATTCGTGATCGGGTTGTGGCTCCAGCAGGGGCGGCAACCTGTAAGGCGTGCCGTCAGCACGCTGAGGGATGGGACGCTTGGCGGGAACGAGGAATTTTGCCCACTCGTATTGACGAACTGCGCCGCTGGCAAGTTGATGGCTATTCAGATAGCCCTCAGCGGTGTAGGTGAAGCGGCGCACCAGCTGGCCTGTCGCGTCTAGCACTTCGTATAACTGTCCGCTTCCCGTGTATTGGTAGCTGACCAGTAACTCGTTGCGTTCGATGGCCGGTGTTTCGCCGCCCTTCAGGAATACTTGCGAAATTTTACAGACGCGCTGAGGGTGCCTGGCTTCATAGTGAAGCTGCACCACCGTTTTGCCATATTTGTCGTAAATTACCTGCAGCCTGCCGCGGTCGTCGTACATCAAGTCGATGACATTGAGATTGCGGTCACCCAGGCGAACCAGTCTTGAACGAGTAGGGTCGAGCGGGTCGACATCAAAAACTTTGTAGCGGCCCTCGTGCGTATCTTCGACAACCGTTTGGCCATCCTCTAACTGGAAGAACGCCAAGCCGTCAACGACACTGACGAATGCATCGCCGGCGTTCAGGCGTCCTAGTTCCAGTCGATTGCTTTCCTCATCGACATAGATTGACAACTCGCCGCCTTCAGGATGAGGAACACGGACAAGTTCCACCTCATAAGGAACACTCCAGCCCATTCCAAAGAGGCCATTGGAACGTTTGTCATTGCTATCGTACCCTCTCGCCCAATCAATGCCGATCAAGCCTGGCAGGTTGAAGTCAACATCTTCAGGGCCAAAGAGTACCTTGCTGCCAGCAGATACAAGTACGGGACTGCCCTTGTACGAGCAGGTTTGCGATTTAGGTTTCGGTACCGCGATGTTCGCAGCGCGCCGCCGCGGTACTCTGATGCGTCTTGACAGCAGTATGCCCGCGATGATCCCCGTAAACATCGCAATCTTGCTCTTGCCATTGCGAATATCGCGTACCGTCGCCGTTCCGCCACCAATGCGTACATTCGGTGAGACGTTTTCATTCACATCGATCGTGGCGTCGCAGGTGGTCTTGTCACCCGATCGCGCTGCAGGCTGGTCGTTGATGAAGACCTTGTCCGACCCTTGCGCAATATAGGTTTCGGGCATCGGGGGATGGCGGCTACATGAGATCTCATCCTTGCTCTCGTCTTGCGCGCCGGGGTCCTTTGGTGTGGTGACGGGCGGGTTGAAGACATCGCGGATCGCCATGGCCAAACCCACCACAGGCATCAGCAAGGACGTCGCCGCCATGGCCATCGAACCCACGTTCTCCAGAATTGAGGGTTCCGCTTGCTCGGCATCGGCCGCTCCCCCGCCTGGTGGCCCAGTGATTCCAGCTGCCCGTGCGGCCGGCTTGCTGTTGATAAACACATTGCCTGACCCGCTTTCGATCTTTCCGAAAGGCTCGGGAGCGGCGACGCTGTTGCCAAAGTTGTCGCAAAAGCTGGATATCGCATCGCCGATGGTCTGGTTATCACCAACCGAGAGGGTGCTCACTGCACCGACTGCCGCCCCTGCGACGATTCCGATGACGATGCCTGCTGCGCCACCGGTCGCCACGGTGCCCACAACCGCCAGGCTTACGGCGGCAGCTACGGCAGCTACGGCTGCTGTGGCTGCGGCATAAATAGCGACCTCGGCGACCGCGCTGACCATTTCGGCCAAGAGGGAGGGATGCAGTATTTCGTCGCCCATCCGGGCGGCGTGAACGATCTGCGCCATGAGTTGTTAGTCCAAGCTATTGAGTAGGTGTTGTTTTTCGCCGGCGTGGGCTTTAGTTGAATCGGAGCTTCTGCTTGATTGCGCGCCAGTGCTCGATGTCGTCGGTGTTCAACGGGCTTGGCTTGCTGTAGTTCAGTACCAGCAGCCGGTGCTGGCCTGGAATGAGACAGGCCGCCTGGAGCTGGAAGTGGGACTTGTTACCCACCATGAATTCAATGCCCATCTCGCGGGCTTCCACTGGCTGGTCATCCACCCCCAAACGCGCGATCTTTGTGGGCGTGATGGTCATTGCCTTGGACTTTTCACGCAGCATTTGCAGCTGGTCTTCGATAGCCTCGTCTAACGTCTTGTCATCGGCGACAGGGCTGCGGGCCATTACCAGCGTGGTGTCTCGGGCACGGAAACGCAGCATGTTGAGCGTCAGGTCTTCAGGTACTTCTTCGCCTAGATAGAGGATCAGGTCGTGAGTCAGGTATTCCGTCATTGCAAGAGTCCTTTCGGGATTTGATTACGTACGGGTAAGTGCAAGCAGGTGCTTGAAATGCCCATCTACTTCAGTCTTCAAAGCCCCACTGTCGCGTCCATCTGCGGCGGCACCCGCCGTCCCACCTGTAGGGTTAAGATCGAGCTTCGCTGCAGGCGTGTTGATCTGTCCGGTTTGTTGCCCGGTGAGGTTGAAGGTCTCGCAGGTGATATTGAGCGTGCCGTTGGACTGCATCTCGATCAGCGTCTTGCCGCACTTGAGGCGCAGGGAGTTGCCTGCTTCGATCTCGTAGTCGCCGGCAATGAGGTCGTTTTTTCCGCCGCCGACTTTCAAGGTGTCGTTGGCTTTCACGACGCGCAGACGATTGCGGCCGATGACAACTGCCTCGTCCTGGCCGATGCTCTGAGTACGATCAACACTTACAGTGAGGGATTGATTGTTGTTGACCTGCGTTTTTTGGTCCTTCTGGGCATGGATGAATACTTCTTCTTTGCCCAGCTCGTCTTCGAAGCGCAGTTCGTTATAGCCATCACCTTTGTGGGACTGGCTCTTGATGGTCATGCGGGTCTTGTGGTCGGGCAGATCGTAGGGCGGTAACTGATCGCCGCAGTAAGTGCGCCCGGTGATCATCGGCTGATCGGGGTCGCCGTTGACGTACTGGATGATCACGTCCTGGCCGATCCGTGGGATGGCCATTGAGCCCCAGCTGCCACCGGCCCAGCCTTGTGACACGCGTACCCAGCAGGAGCTGAACTCATTGTTCTGGCTTTCGCGGTCCCACGGAAAGCTGACCTTTACCCGGCCCCACTTATCGCAATGGATCTCTTCTCCCTTCGGGCCGACCACGGTAGCCATGTGCGGGCCGTCGATTCGCGGCTTTTCCAATGGGGCAGGGCGCCATTCGGTCCGACCGGGAACCAGCACGGCTGTCTGCTCGTAGCGCGTGCTGACATCGGCGCTGGCGGCCTCTTCCTGCAGGCTGGTGAACTGGCTGCCTTTATGGGTAACGGTGTTCACCCGCCAATGCACATTGAGATCGTCACGTGGGTGCCCAGTCAGGGTGAAGCTCAGGCCCGGTTGCAGGCGAACATCGTCACCTTGGACTTCGGCAGTGCGTACATCATGGCGAAGCGCGGTGATGCGGTTTTCGGTGAACGGCTTGCCCACGGCATCGCATTTGTAGCGGCCTGGGTAATCAAAGTATTCGTACTCCTTGGACTGATGCTCCAAGAAGGGCCCGGCGGCTCTGTGTTCCTGGCGGTAGGCCGGGTGGGTAAAGGTGTAATCGCGCTGAACCTGGCGAGCGGTGCGCACCTGCTCGCTGTAGCGCAATCGACGAAGGCAGGGTTTGGCTTGATCGCCACCGCTGTTGGCTTGGTACAAGACGGTGTTGGGGTCTACAGGCTGGTCGTCGAAGAAGCCCTCGTCTTCATCCTCGGTTTTGATGGCGCCATGGCTGATCAGGCCGAGGGACTGCAGCCGATCGGTGATGATCAGCTTGTGCAGCTTTTCACTGTGCGCGAAGCGGTAGACAAAGCCTTCTTCGGCAGCAAGACGGGCGATGAACGCAAGGTCCGTCTCACCGGCCTGAACGCAGAATTCGCGTACCTGATGGTCCATGCCGGCGCGCAGTTCGTACTGGTTGATGCCCTGGCGCTGGAGCATCAGCTCAAGAATCTGCGGGACCGTCTTTTGCTGGAAGATGCGCCAGTTCGAGCGAAGATCGGCACGGGCCAGTTGGGGCTCGACCAGCGCGTGGTAGTAGGTGCGGTAGAAGCCGCTTTCAGCTTGGCTGAAACGGCTGACAAGGCCGTGCACGTAACGTACCGGGCGATTCCCTTCCCAGATGGTGAAGAGCACCGGTTTGTCGAGCAGGTGGCCGAAGTCGACATCGTTGTCGAAGCTGATCAGTTTCAGCTCCAGCTCGAAGGGTGTGCTGATCCCTTCTCGGAGTTCGAACGACACCACTTCGAATTCAGCGTTGCCAACCAAGGGTTGGAAGCTGTAACGCAAGTCAGATTGGCTAGGCATGAGAAATCCTTCCGCCGACTGAGAGTTTGAAAACCCCTGGCAGGGCTTGCCTGCCAGGGATGTTCAGCCGGGTCAGACGGTCGGTTTGCGCCAGTCGTCGGAGCCTTCGGTGCCTGCGGTGACATGGGTCCAGGCAATTTTGCGATACGACATCGCCACTTCGATCAGTTGCGTGTAGTTCGCGTTCTTGGCGTTTTGGGCATGAGGCAGCACGGTGTTGATGTCAACGATGGTGGCGTCCACCAGCTTGGTGGTAAAGAAGTGCTCTTGCTTGCCTTCCACCGATGTGCGGTACCAGTTGACTTCCACGGTCGGCAGCATTTCACCGCTGGCCAACGCCTGGTACATAAGTGGTGTCGCCTTATTCAGCGAGCTGGTGAAGATGAACGGCTTGTGTACGCGCTGGCCGGCGGGCTGGCCGCTTTGCGGGTCTGTGGGCACGGTCACTTGGTGCTTGATTTCCTGCACCAGGATCTCGTCCTCATGGCCTTCGACGAACACGTTGCCCACCGAGTCGGAGGTGAAGGCGCCCGCGGTGATGTTACCTTGGGTTTGGCCTTCGATCTTGATGTAAGCGGGTGTTGGCATGGCAGTCTCTCCTGCGTCCATGTGGATAAACACGCGCACTCAGGGTGGCGTGGCCATCGGGAACGATGGGCTTGTCAACGAAGCAAACGCCTCGCTAATTCGTTGAAATCAGTTGCGCCGTATGCCGGCTTGCTACTGCTGCAAAATGCCGTTTAGCGACTCCAGCACCTCTGTGGTAATCAGGTGCAGTCGGTAGCTGTAGATGCCGTAGGCCACCGCCATTGCGAGGGCGGAGAGTGCCAGCGGGCTCCACCACGGCCATTGCCGATTCATGCGGAAGTTGCGCGGGGCGACGTTGGTGTACGGATCGCAGACGGTCTCCGGTGTGGGGCCGCGCAGCTCGCGAATAATCCCGTGGAGTTGATGTATCAATGCATTGAGGGATTCTTCGCCTTTCGGCGCGATGGCGTACTTGCCCTTCAAACCGAGACACAGCGCGAAGTACATGAACTCCAATACGTCCTGGTAACGCGTGGGTTCCTGCATGAGGCGGGAGAGCACGGTGAAGAACTTCTCTCCACCCCAGGTTTCGTCGTGGAAGATGCTGAGCAGGGGCTCATGGCTCCAGCAGCTGGTCTTACCCCAAGGTCTTTCCATGACAGCTTCATCGATGAACAGGCAAAGACCGTAGGAGTACGCCAGCAACTGAGCGGGTTCGTAGCCGTGCTGGCGTATTTCCTCGCGAATATTGTCGATCTGGTTGCGCACCTGCTGGTGCACATCCTTGATGTTGGGCAGCGCATCCAGTGTGCGCAGGCGTATCACCAGGCCGAACAGCGGCGCTGCGGCATCCAGCATCAGGTTGGCGTAGCCGCCACGTAGCTGGAAGTCTGGATCTGCCGGGTATCCTTCGTAGACTGGCTCAGCCTTCGGCGTTCGTTCAGCGATATCAGCCGCAGCCGGTGCGCGTGAGCCGTTGGACAGTGACTCCTCAAGCATCGCGTGAAGTTGTCCACTTTCAATCTGCGCGGCATCAATAGTGCGGCTGTTTTCATCTTTCACGTTGTTCACTCCTGATCGCCCAGAACTGCAGCTCCAGCCCAGGGAAGTCCCCTGCAACATGAATCCCAAAGCCATTGGCTGTTTTCATGCACGCCCACGCCGGGTCACGCCGGTCCAGCTCGAAATAGCTGAAGCCTGCGTGGAAGGGCAGGTCGCGAGGTGCCACCGGCAAGGCGTTCAAGGGAATGCCGGGCAATTGCAGCGGCACCAGGTCCTCCAGTGCTTCGAGTGAGGTGATCTTGGCCTTCTGAATGAACATCTGGCGCAACGCCTGGGGTGGCAGATCGGCGCGCACTGCCAGGATGAAGGTGGCCTCATCGATCAACCGGCGGTCGTCCAACGCGGCTGTCATGACGCCGTACTCCAGCGTCTCCAGCGGCAGCGAAACGGCGCGTGGTTGCAGGACCGTGCTCAGTGCCCGGCGTAGTGTGTCCTCCAGCGGTTTGAAGGAGGTGCGCAGCGCGGTGTGGTGATACGCCGGGTGTTCCTGCGGCAATCTGCTTTCGTCGGTAAAGGTCACGAACTCGCCACACGCCTGGCTCATGCACAGGTAGAGCTGCTCGGGGTGGGTCTGCCCCTGGCGAGCCAGATGCTGGAAGCACGGCCACCAGCGGTTCATGGCCTGAAGCAGATTGAAGTCGCGAATGTCGGCGATACCGGACTGCCCCGAGGCGCCAATGCGGGCGGCGAGGTTACGTGCGCGTTCGCGCAGGGAGTTGGTGATTTCTTCAAGGAAGCGTTGCAGCGCTGGTACGGCGCGCACCGAAACGCTGGTGGGATAGAACCCTTCATCCAGCTGCAGGCTACCATCGGGGCGCCGTTCTAGGATGCGTGCCAAGGCCAACCGCGTGTAGGCGCTGCTGTCGTCGGCCTTGCGTTTGAGCTGCAGGTTCGGCACTGCCAGGTCTACCTGAACCAGATCGCCGTCGGCGCTGTGGGTGTCCTTGATCTCCTCGGTCTGGGCGCTGTAACGGAAGTTGGCGGCATTGTCGGGCCAGCTCACCTCGCGGCCACCCTCGTTACGCAGCGGTAAGCACAGGTAGATCTCGCTGTCTTTGGCGCCGTCGTCTTCGATTTCCAGCGGTGGAGGGGGCGGCAGGTCTGCTGGTATATCGAACACCGTGCCGTCCGGCATGATGCCCCGTGCACGGGTGATGGCAATCTTGCCCAGGCTCAGGTATTCGTCGTTCAACTGCAGCTCGCTGAAGCCATAGAAGGCTGCGTTCAGGCTGCCAAGACGTTGATGCAGGGCCGCTTCGGCGGCACGGGCAGCTTGTTGGAAATGCTGCGGTTTGACGAACAGGCCTTCAGGCCACAGGACGGGGTTACGTGAACTCATGAGCGCTCCGTGTCTGCGTGAGTAAGCGAGAAGAGCAGGGCTACAGGCGGCATCAGTCTTCCTCCTTGAGCAGTACCTGCGTGTCGTTGAGCAACACCGACAGGATGATCTGGTGGCCGCGGGGCGGAATGCGTAGCACTTGGCTCCAGGTGGCGTTTTCCTGGTTCCGGTAGTCGGCGATCACCGCCACGAAGCGCGTCTCGGGCTCGATGGGCGCAAACGGGATGAACTTGAACTGGCCAGGCCGTAGCAGGTAATCGTCATCGCGGATGTACGTGTTTCGCAGCGCCTTGGCAGGGTCTTTGTCCAACAGCTCGTAAACACTGTTGCGCAGGAACGAGTCGTCGCGCAGTTGCAGGATCTTGATGGCCATGGGTGTAGCGACGGGCTCGGCAGCCACAGTGGTGGTGCGCGGTAAGGTCAGCACTACGGTCGGGTCGTCGTAGCTACCTGGGGAGCTTTCCTCCAGGGGGGAGCGCGCCGGATCCTCGCCATTGTCAACGGGCATATCGACGGGCGACATGGCTGGGAAGTGTTCCTGGAGGTACTCGAACAGCGCTCCAACTTTTTCCGTCAGCACGTAGGGGTCACCTGCGCTCAGGCTAACGGCATAGGGGCTGGGCTCGATGACAGGTTCCAACTCGGACGCCAGCTCAAGGCTGTTCGGATTGCTATTGAGTGTTGGGCTGGCATTGATGCTGAACGCGACTTGGGTGGGGTGGTCCTTGGGCGGGCCGACGGGTACCGAGGGGTCCATGACCACTTGGCCGATTTTGCTCAGGGAGGTGCAACCGGAAAGTCCGAGAAGCGCAATCAGCAGACCAGCCACCAATGACGGACACTTCATGGGCGTTCTCCTGCAATCAGGTGTTCCAGCGGGCTCTCTTGCGCTCGCCCTGTCGAGGTGTCCAGTGCTGCCAGGGGATCGTTGCCGATACTTGGCGCGAAGGCTGAGCAGATGTCAGCGACGGCGTGCTTGGCGCCTGAAGTGGGTTGCCAAGCGTTGGCTGGAATATCCAGTAGCCAGTGATCAAGGGTGCTCTGTTCAGGACTGAACAGGTCTTCCAGTGAGCGTGCATCGGCCTGTGAAAACTGAACCTGCAGCCGATAGGCGCCAATGCGCAGTTGGTCACCTTCAAGCAGACGCCTGGCGGTGCCCGCCCCCACGCTGTCTAGGCTGTCGTTCAGGTAGGTACGCTGACAACGGTCAATGACGCAGAAGCTGCCCTCAATCCAGCGAATCTCGCAATGGACCGGTGCAATGCTCTGCTCACGATCGTTGATCAGCCAGGTGGCCCCGGCGCTGCCGAGGGTGCCGCCTGTGCAATCGAACTGATGTCGGGCAGTGACGTTGTGCTGCAGCTGATCAAGGTTGGTGATGCTCAAGGTCAATGTGCTCATGAGCGCCCCCGGAACCGCACGACAGGGCTGATCTGACCGTGGCGGTCATCGACAAAGCTGGTCCAGCCCAGGTAGGCGCCTTGGCTACGGTGCAGGCAGAAGGGGGACAGTGCGTTCTGCTTCAGGCGCAGCTCCAGGTCGTATGCCAGGCCGTCACGCAAGAGAAAGTCGATCAGTGCACGCAAGCGATTGAAATTGATGCCGCTGGGCAACAGGTCACGTAACTGTTCCTTATCGAGCTCGCTGATCACGATGGTGAACTTACTGCTGCGGGTGCGTGTGCGGCTGCCGACCATGAAGGAGCTGCCCAGCTCGCCATTGCTGCAGCCAAGGCTGACCAGTTGCCTGGTCGTGGTGGGGACCGAGCGGGTTTCGAACTCGCGGATTTGCACATGCTTCAGGTCGAAGCAATGGCCAATGATGCCCGCGACGGTACCGGGCGCGCGGCTGCGACTGGCGATTACCCCAGCAAAGCTGAGCAGCCGGCTCCAGGGCAGTGCCGTGTCACCTCGCAGCTGCTTGTCATTCAGCCCGAGCAGGGCAAAGACGTACTGTGAGAATCCATCTTTGGCGCCTGGCTGAAAACGGATGTAGTAGCGGTACTTGCGCCAACCGCGATGCAACAGGCTCAACAAGTAGTGGTTGAAGAAGTCGAAAAAGGCCGGACGCACGCCGATACCCTGCGCATGCTCATAGGCCACCTGTTCCAGGTAATAGGTGGGTAAAGGCGAATCTGTGCCGTGCAAGCCCATGAAGGTGGTGCAGACACGGTAGCGTTGCTCCTCATCGGGCATACGCTCGGCTTTGTAGACATCCGAGACCGGAAAGGTCAGCCGCGGGTCGCAGGCCAGCCGCACGCGCAACCGGGTGGCCTCGTTTGGCCAACGGGGCTCCAGGTCATCTCCGTGCAAGCCATGCAAGCGCTCCAGCAACTGGAAGTAGTTGTAGCGGTGCGCGTCGGCGAGCAGCTTGTCGGCTAGATCAGCGGTTGTTTGCCGGTCTGGATTGGCCATGTGTAGTGCTCGTTGTTGGTGATATTGATCACTTCCAGTTGATGGAAGGAATTGATGCTGGCGTACAGGGCAAAGAAGTGCGCCAGCACACAGCTGAAGAGGTACAAGTCGCCCTCGCAAAGAAAGGCGGCCTGGTCCAGCTTTAGGCGGCTGCGCAGGCCGCGAATGGGTTGCCCTTTGATCAGCCAATCCATGGGTTCTGTGTGGATCTCGCGGATGCCGTCGAGGCGCTTGCGGGTGGTGCGTGTTTGCTGGATGTCGTGCAGGGCCGCGAAGTCGTAGGCGCGGATGATCTCTTTTAGCGGGTCGGCCGAGAGCAGCGACAGGTAGTTGAGCGACATGTTTGAGATCAAGGCCCACTGCAATTCGCCGTCCAGCACCGGCCGATAGGCACGGGTGGGGGGACGGATGTTGGAGTAGGTCGCCAACGGCGGCGTAAACTCGGTTACAACGTTGATGTCATCGACACCCAGCGCCTGTGGCAAATCTCTGTTGGTGCAGGTCAGGTCAATGGACGCCGTTTCCAGCTCGCCGATGTAGTGGCTGGCATCGGCGCGGACGAAAGCGATGCTGTGGGTGACGCCATCGCCACGCAGGGAGTCTTCGAGCTGGTAGCGGTAGTACAGGGCCGTGCGCCCTTGAACATGTTCGATTTCATGTGCAAATGAGTCGAAAGGACGAAAAGTCCGTAAGTGTTCAGGGGTACTGCCATCGGACGTCGTTCGGGTGCTGATGACCTGATCGACACTGAAAATCTCGTAAGCGTATTGTTCTGCGCCTTTAGGTTTCAGCTGCACGTGGGCGGCATTACAGGACAGGTCAATGGGCTCGGCACTGTGCTTGAACAAGTTGACCGCGGGGGTACAGAACAGGTTGAAGTCGTTCTTTCCAAGACGCAGCGTTTCCGGCAACGGACGTGAGAACTGGAATTCGATGATTACCTGCGGGCTGTGTTGTGCCGGCCATAGTTTTTGCAGATCGGTGATGCTGAAGAAATGGAACCGTTGAGGGAAGACGAAGTATTCCTGCAGGATCCGATAGCCATCGAAGACATTCTGCGGATAGGGCAGCAAGGCCTCTTGAGGGCTAAATCCGGGAAAAGCGATACAGCTGGCGGGTAGTCGGCGAACCTCATCATTGATGGTCACGCTGACATGCTTGAGGTATTGCGAGAGCCACAGGTACAACGTGCGTGCAGCGAGATCGTCCCCACCCAGGTGAAAGTCCAGTCGTGTACAGCCCAGGGTATTCAGTGGGCGTTCGACCAGCGTTTCGAGGTCGATGCGTACAATCGAGTTGTCCAGTGTCTGTGTGGAGCCCACACTGCATATCGCAAAAGGGTGCACCTTCACTTCCGTGCAAGTGCGGTACTCGCAGGCGATACCGTCTACAAGCTTGGAAAAGAGACGCGAGCCCTTTGGGATACTCTGCGATTGACTCAGCGACTGCTTGCGTGGCGTGAACTGGATAATCGTTGCGCTTGGCAGCGGCCGCAGGTAGTTCGGCCACAGTAACTGCAGCATGGGGTGCGTCAGTTCCGGCAGGTCATCTTCCAGCTTGAGCCGCAGCTTGGCCGTCAGGAAGGCAAAGGCTTCCATCAGCCGCTCGACATCGGGGTCGCTACCACTGCTTCCAAGAAACCGGGCAAGCTGTGGATTATCCTTGGCGAAGTCATTTCCCAGCTCACGCAAGTAGCGAAGCTCTTCGCTGAATCGGTCCTTCAATGACATGGTTCACCTTACTCGGGTGTGTCGGTTGTGCCCGTTGACCAACAACTCCAATTGCAACTGTTCCGTCTGGTTGTTGACCTGCACATGGCAGTCCAGCCTGAAATGCAGCTCGAGCGGAGCGTGACAATCGGGCACTGCCTTAAGTGCACGTACCTTGATGCGTGGCTCAAAGCGCTGGAGGGTGCGGCGGATATCCGCACTCACCTGTGCGAGCAAGTCGCCGCTGCTTACGTCATGCCCGTTGAAGTCGCGCAGGCCCAGTTCAGGGCTGCTCTGGGAGCACCCCTGACGAGCGTTGAGCAGGGTTTCGAGGTGGCGTTTGATGGCGGCGAATTTTTGCGAAGTACTCTCCTGCCGGGATGTTTGCCGGCAGATGGACTGATCCGCCATCAAGCGATCAAAGAAACCGGTCATTGCGTGTCGAGCCGCCCAACCAGTGAGATCTCAAAGTTCGCGCCCATGTATTTGAAATGCGGGCGAACGGAGAGCGAGACTTGGTACCAGCCCGGATCGCCGGGAACGTCGGAGACTTCAACCCTGGCAGCACGCAGCGGGCGACGACTGCGAACATCGGCCGAGGGGTTTTCCTGGTCGGCGACGTATTGCTTGATCCATTTGTTGAGCTCGGATTCAAGGTCGCGCCGTTCCTTCCAGCTGCCGATCTGTTCGCGCTGTAGCACTTTGATGTAGTGAGCCAGGCGATTGACGATGAACAGATAGGGCAACTGGGTGCCGAGCTTGTAGTTGGTCTGAGCCTGCAAGCCTTCGGGGGTCTTGGGGAAGTTCTTAGGTTTCTGCACCGAATTGGCGGAGAAGAACGCCGCGTTGTCGCTGTCCTTGCGCATGGTCAGGGTGATGAAGCCCTCTTCAGCCAACTCGAACTCCTTGCGGTCTGAGATCAGCACTTCGGTAGGGATCTTGGCCTGCAGTTGGCCCAGCGATTCGTACAGATGAACCGGCAGGTCTTCGACGGCTCCCCCCGATTGTGGGCCGATGATGTTCGGGCACCAGCGGTAGCGGGCAAAGCTTTCGTTGATGCAACTGGCCAACAGGAAGGCAGAGTTGCCCCACAGGTAGTTATCATGCCGACCGTTGATGTTCTCGTCGTAGTTGAAGCTTCTGCACGGCTGGTCTTGATGATGGTAAGCGGAGCGAAGCATGAAGCGTGGTCCGGTCAGGGCGGTGTGGCGAGCATCTTCGCTTTCACGGAAAGCTCGCCATTTGGCATGGCGGGGGCCGGCAAAGATGTCCTTGATCTCCTTGAGGTTGGGCAAGTCTTCGAAGGTGCTCAGGTTGAAGAATTCAGGGGCCGGTGCAGCCAGGAAGGGCGCGTGGGACATGGCACCGACAGAGGCCATGTAACTCAAGAGCTTGATATCGGGTGAAGAAGGCCCGAAGCTATAGTTGCCAACCATGGCAGCAACCGGCTCCCCCCCGAACTGTCCATAACCTGCGGTATAAACATGTTTGTACAGTCCGCTGCAGGTGATGTCGGCGGCGTTCTCGAAATCATCGAGCAATTCTTCCTTGCTGACATGCAACACTTCAAGCTTGATGTTCTCGCGGAAGTCCGTTCGATCGACGAGAAGTTTGAGGCTGCGCCAGGCCGACTCAAGTTGCTGGAACTCAGGTTGGTGCAGAATGGCATCCATCTGCTTGCCGAGCACCCGATCCAGTTCCGCAATCATTTGATCGACACGGTGCTTGTTGATGAGTTGATCTGGATCATTACTCTTGAGGATCTCGGCAATAAAGGCTGATACACCTTGCCTGGCGACTTGATAGCCCTCTTGAGCCGGCACCAGTTTGGTTTCCGCCATGATCTGATCCAGCAGCGTGGCATTGCTCAATGTCTCGGTAGTTGTGTCGACGGCGACAGGGGTGCTGTTCTGCTTTGGCATGGGGACGCTCCGTGGTCTCAATCTTCTTTTGGCGCCTCAAGCACCAGGTCCAGTTCTTCGGCGAGCTGCTTGCGGGCCTGCTCGTTGTTCAACAGGTGTTGCAGCTGCTTGCGAAATGTCGGCACGTTGCCGAGTGGGCCTTTAAGGGCGACCAGCGCTTCACGCAGCTCCAGAAGCTTGTTCAGCTCCGGTACCTGCTGGGCGATCTGGTCTGGCCCGAAATCGTTGATGGACTTGAACTGCAGGTTTACAGCGAGCTCGGCGTCTGGAGTTGCGCTGAGCATGGAAGGCACGGACATGGCCAAGCTCACATCAGCGTCATGCAACACGTTGTTGAAACTGTGTTTATCGATGCGCATGACCGGGCGGTCTTCCAGTGCGCGGCTGTCCTCCAAACCGAAATCTCCCAGTACCAACATCTTGTGTGGCAGCTCTATTTCGGCCTGCTCATCGCCGGTGGCAGGGACGTACTTGATGTTGATGCGCTCTTTTGGCGCAACGGAGCCAATGTTCTTAGACATCAATCCATAACTCCATGGTGTGGATTTTGGTGTTGCGTGGTAGGTTTTTTATTGAATTTTAAACGTGGTGGTTATTCTTCTTTATGAGTTTTGGGAAATTTCCTACATGTCGCTGATTGAGGTGGTTAGTTTCCCTTCGCTATAAAAACCATGCATGTGACAAGGACTTTTGGTCGAGTTGAAAAATGTAAGTAAATATTTATTTGTGTGCAATTGATTGTGTGTACTAGGCTCGTGGCGGAGCACTTCTTGGTGATGTGGGGTGGCGAGGAGTTAATGGAGTAGTGTTGTAGGAAAATTTACTCATTGACGCATATGGGTGTTCGTGTTGTTTGGCAAAGAGTGAGTATTTAATGATTATTCGCAGCGCATATGGCGCTGGTGTTTGGCTACTGTTTTGTTTGCAGCCAGCGTTGGCCAGTCATGCCCAGAACTGTCCTGGGATCGTGTCTAACATCGAGCGTCTGGCGTGTTTCGATCAGGCGGCTGGAACACCCGCGCATACAACCCAAAAGCCATGGTCCGCCCCTGAGCACGAGGCGCCCAGTGTGTTGCGCGTGATGGCCAACGAGGCCGCACGCAGGGCGGATGACCTGACGTTTCGCAGCGGGGAACGAAGCGAGGGCAGTGACGTTACTGAACTGGTCATTTCCGCACCCGCTATTGCATCAGGTGACCAACGTTCTTACCTGGTCATCAGCTGCATCCAAAACATCTCCCGGCTCCAGTTGATCACCCATAAACACATCAATACGGGCTGGGTCACGGTGCGTCTGAGAGGGGACGGCGGTTCTACGAATGAGACCCCCTGGAAGGTGATGGAAAACGGGCAAGTGCTCGATGCGGGACGAGGCCTCCCTGCCATCGAGCAGATCAAAAAGTTGATTGGGGCCCATCGAATAGAAGTGACGAGCAACCACAGCGAGGTCGATGGGCTGACGTTCGATGCCCAAGGTCTAGACCCGCTGATCCGTCAGGCGCGGAGCACATGCCGGTGGTAGTGCGGGTATCAGGGGATGAAGTCACTCGGCTGCTCATGCCGATTGAGCCAGCGGTTCCGGCCGGGCTGTTCGACATCGAGGATGAAACCTACCAGGCCATTGACCAGGAGATGGTCAAACTGGGTGGTTTGCAGGCGTCTTCAATCGACTGGACCTACATCGAAGAGGCGTCCCGGCAGTATTTGGGCCAGCAGTGCAAGCACCTGCGGATCGTCGCGCACTTGAGTGTCGCGTGGCTGCGCAGCGGCTGCTGGGAGCGTTGGGGGTTCACCCTGGCGTTGTTAGCCGGCATGGTCGAATCCTATTGGGAATCTTCACATCCCAAGCCAGGGCCCAAGGGTTTCCTTGGCAAGCGTAAGCTGGTTGGCCTGGTCCTCAATCGCTTGACTGATGCGTTGCCGCGCCTTGACCGCTTCACCTATACCCCGACTCATGCAACTGCAGCACAGCATGCTTTAACACGCTTGCAACAGCAGCAGGCCGTTGCGCAACTGGACACGGCCGTCATCCATGAACTTGAGCGCCTTCTGCGCAAGCATGCAGAACTTGGCGCGGGTGTCAGCGAAGACGCAGCGCCCCAGGCGCCTGCCGCAAACATCAAGCCTGTACCTTTGGCCGATGTCATGGCGGCACCCATCCCCCGTGTATCCATTGGCAATGAGCGCGAGACACGGCGAGCCGTGTTGAGCATGGCCGAGTTCATCAACCAACAGGATCCCTATGACCCTACCGGCTACCAACTACGTCGCTTTGGCTTGTGGGCGCACATTCAAGCGGCGCCTCAAGCGAGGCAAGGTAACCGCACGGAGTTGATGGCGGTGCCGGTGGATATTTCCGGAAGCTATGACGATGCCATCGCCGGAACGGCAATTGACCCCGCGTTACTCCAGCGTATCGAAAAAAGTGTCGCAGCCTGCCCTTACTGGATTCGAGGCAGTTTTTTAGCCGCAACCGTCGCCACGCGGCTGGCGATGGGCGAGGTCGCGGAGGCTATTCGCTGCGCGACTGCGCGTTTTGTGCAGCGCATGCCAGCACTGCAGCAGTTGTGCTTCAGCGACGGCACAGTGTTCGTCGATGACGCCTGCCTGGCCTGGCTCAAGGGGGCGCAAGGGCAGGGCGACCATGGAGCATGCACCGCTGAGTTCAGCAGCCTGCGCGAAGAACTGGTGAGTCAGCTGGACACGGCAGGTGTAGAGCCAGTCCTCCTCCGCTTGCAAAGCCTGCAAGCGGAGCTCCGTACGCCGCGTGAGCGCTGCCACACCACAATAATTGCCGCCGACTTGTTGGCCGCACGCGGCGTGTCCTGGTTAGCCCAGGACCTGTGCGCCGGTGTTGCCCAGACGATGCAGCGAACGACCGCCGATGCCTGGGAGCCTGAGGTATTCCAGCGGCTCCTGCAGTACGCCACCTCTCCAGCGTTAGCTGATCAGAACAAGGTTTAGGAGCCCTCATGAACCCACTATGGAAACAACTCAAACGATGGGGCATACCGTTGATTTCGCGCATCGGCTTGGCGATGCCGCTGTTGCTTGGGCTCGGTGCTGTACTGATGCTGATCGCCATTTGGTGGCTCGGCCCGCAATGGACGTGGCGAGAGCACCAACCCCTCGCCAGCGTGGCGCACCGCAGTGTGGCCAGTCTGGTGCTCGTACTGATGCCATTGCTGTGCTGGCTTATTGTGTTGCGCACGCGCTTTCAGCGCCTGCAAGCGGAGCACAAGGATGCAGTGGCCGCCGAACTGGATCGTGTATTGCCGTTGGTTCGCACACAAGAGAAGGCGTTGAACCAGGCGCTTTCGCGTTACCTCGACAACGCGGGTGGGCGAAGGGCGTTGTACCGATTGCCATGGTATCTGGTGCTGGGTGACGAACAGGCTGGCAAAACCAGCTTCATTGATCGCACTGACCAAAGTTTTTCCTTGACCCGCATCGACAAGGCCCAGGCACGTGGCCGACAAGCGCAACCTCTCGCATACCCGGTCGGCTGGTGGGTCAGTAATGACGCGGTAATCATCGACCCGCCCGGTGCTTTCATCAGCCAAGCGTCTTCGGCTGGCACGGTGCCCGGGAACGCCAATGAGTCTGAACCTTCCATACCTCCCGGAACCTCGGCCAGGTTGTGGCACCACCTGCTGAGTTGGTTGCTGCGCAATCGCAGCCAGCGGGCACTCAATGGCCTGTTGCTGGTTATTGATCTGCCTGCGCTGTTGCAGGGTACGCCTGAGCAACGTGTCGCACTGGCTCATGTATTGCGTACACGGCTGTATGAAGTCAGCAGTCAGCTGGGTTCGCGCCTGCCCTTGTATGTGGTGTTATCCAAGTTCGATCTGCTCGATGGCTTTGACGCGCTTTACAGCAAGCTCTCAGCGGCTAAGCGAGAGAACCTGCTGGGCTTTACGTTCAAGCTGGATGCAGTCGACTCTTACGACGCTTGGTTGGAGGAGTACAGCCACTTCTATGATCGCTTGATCAGGCTGTTGTTCGAGCAGGTCGTGGACCAGATTGATGGGCTGGGCAGCGCACCGCATCGATCGCGCTTGTTTTCGCTGCATGCCCAGTTGGTGGGATTGCGCCCGATTTTACTGGGCTTCTTGCGTGAGACCTTGGCAAGTGATCGTTTCACCACGCCTACCCTGGTGCGTGGGGTGTATTGGTCGTCGGTCGAGCAGCAAGGCGACATGCTCAATGCATTCGTGCGTGAGGCGGCGCAGCCATTCAAAACCAAGCCCCCACTGCGCGAAGGCAAGCCGCACGGCAAAGCGTTAGTCTACTTCATCCAACAGGCTTTCGGTCGTGTCATCTACCAGGAAGCCGGGCTTGCTGGGGATAACGTCAGAGTGGCGCGTAGCAAGCGGCGATTGCTCTGGGTGGGCTCTGGTGTAGGTGTGCTTGCTTTGTGTATTGCCATTGCCAGTTGGCAGCGCTACTTCGATGTCAATGGTGCCAAAGCAGCCAGCGTGCTTGCAAAAAGTCGAGAATTCAGCAACCACGAAGTGGACCAGCGCCTGGACCCGACAGGGCGTAACCTGCTGCAACCACTGGATCAAATCCGTGATGCAGTATCGGTATTCGGTGACTATCGCGCCGCCTGGCCGGGTGTGGCTGATTTCGGCCTGTATCAAGGGCGCGCCATCGGGCCTCGGGTCGACGAAGCTTACTTGAGCCTGCTCTCCAGGCGTTTCTTGCCGGCGTTGGCCAGCGGCGTGATTGAAGCCATGAATGCGGCACCGCCCGGCAGTGAACAGCAGATGGCTTCGCTTAGGGTTTACCGCATGATCGAGGACCGCCAGAGTCGCCGACCCGAGTGGGTCGAAGACTGGATGGCCCAGCAGTGGCAACAGGCCTTCCCAGGGCAGGGACAATTGCAGCGCGACCTCATGCAGCATCTGAAGTACGCCTTGGCCTATGCCGATACCGACCTGCCGCAATACAAGCAGCGCGTCAGCGAAGTGCAGCAGATATTACGTAAAGTGCCTATGCCACAGCGCGTGTACGCAAGCCTCAAGCAGCAGGCCCAAGAACAGTTGCACGCCGGCTTGGACTTGCGTCACCAGGTAGGGCCAGCCTTCGATATCGTTTACACATCTTCTTCCGGGTCGAAGCTGGGAGATGATGGCGTCCGGCTTGCTCCCATGCTGACGGCCAAAGGGTATAGGGACTATTTTGAGCCCCGTAGCCAGCGCTTCGCCGAGATGGCGATGATCGATCAGTGGGCATTGGGTGAGCGCGCTCAACTCGACTATTCAGACGCCGACCGCAAGGCATTGAGCGAGCGCGTACGTAACCTCTACAGCGCGGATTACATCGACAGCTGGCGACGTGCCTTGAATGCCTTTTCAGTCGCTGACTTCAGTGATCTAGACCATGGTGTCGACATTCTGGAGCAACTGACCGGTCCTGCGGCGCCGCTGCACAGATTGCTGGAAACAGTGAAAGACAATACTTCGCTGTCTTCTTCGGTGGCTATCGAGGTGCCCGACGAGACAACTGGCCTGCGGCCTACCAACAGCAAGCCCGAGCAGCTACAAGCCGTGGCCATCCAGCGTGCGTTCGCTGGCCTGAATGCCATGCTGCAGGCAACGGGAGAAAAGCCGAGCTACTACGATGAAACGGTCGCTGCCATTGCCGCTGTTCATGATTACGCCAAGGCCGTGCAGGACAGCCCGGAGCGCGGCAAGGCGGCGTTGCACGCCGTGCTTCAACGTTTCTCCATGACCGGGCACGACCCGATTGGCACGCTGCAGCGGGTCGCTACCGGTTTGCCGGAACCGATCAATCTACAGGTCAAGAAAGTTGCGGACCAGACAGCGCGAGTGCTGAACGTCGAAGCGCTCCGTGAGCTGGAACGACGTTGGGATGCCGAGGTATACAGCTTTTTCCAGCAGCGCTTGGCAGGGCGTTACCCCTTCGTGGTGCGAGCGCCCGATGCTTCTTTGGATGACTTTGAGGCGTTCTTCGGGCCGAAAGGGCGCCTGCAGCAGTTTCATGACCAATACCTCAAAGTCTTCCTCAAGGACAATCTCGAAGCCTTGCAGGCCAGTCGGCAGGGGCAGTCCTTAATCCGCAGCGATGTGATCGAGCAGTTGGAACTGGCGGATCGCATTCGCGAAACCTTCTTCGATCAGCGCGGCAACCTGAGCGTGCAGTTCAGTATCGAACCCTTGGGACTGAGTGCGAACCAGCGCACCAGCTTGCTGGATCTGGATGGCCAGCTGATTTCCTACACGCATGGGCCCACCCAGATTGTTGGCGTCGTCTGGCCCAATACATTGGGGCAGCAAGTGCGCAGCAACCTCACCTTGCTCCGGCAGAACGGCAATAGCAGTAGTTTGGAGTATCGCGGCCCTTGGTCGATGTTCCGCCTGCTCAGCCGAGGTTCGCTAAATGGCCGTACAGCCACCAGTGTGGACTTGAGCTTTAGAACGGGAGACGGCGTTATGCGTTATCGCCTGAACGCCGAAAAAGCATTCAACCCCATTACCCAGCAGCCCTTCAAAGGTTTCACGTTACCGCGAGGTTTGCTTGAGCAGTCAGCGTCAAGGGGGGGAGTGGCCGAAGTACCTCCGGTCCTGTAGTGCTAGCCCACGCTTTACGGAGCGAGAGGCAATTCGACAATAAGAACTAAAAAGGAATTGATCTTGGATATATTGATGGGTGTCGTAGCGGCCCTGTGCTGGGGCGCTACAGACTTTCTGGTCGGCCTGAACGCAAGGCTATTTGGTGTCCAGCGCTCGGTATTCCTCGGGCAACTGCTGGGCCTGAAGATTGCAGGCGTCTGTCTCGTTTTACTGGGCGCGGTGGTGCTGCACTTCGTAGCCTGAGTCAGCACGAGCCAATGTATGCGAATGTCTTAGCGTCATCAGGCCCAAAAGCCAAACAGCACCAACGCCGCCACACCCAGCCCAACCGCAATCGAACACCCACCCAGCGACAGTGCCGCCCGGCCTTGCCGGTACCAACCGTCATGGCCCAGCTGCCGTGCTGGGGCCAGCAGGCTGCGCCAGCGCAGCTCTGTATCGTGAAACGCCTGCAAGTTAGCCTGGTCCGCATCCAGCCAACGGCGAAAGTCGATTCGCTCGCAGGCCGTCACCTGGGGGCTCTGTAACCGCACATACCATTGCCCGGCAACACTCGCCAACACATCGCGGCGGGAGCGGCCTGCTTGCAGTGCCTGGTCCATATGCCGCTCGATGCTCGCCAAGGGCAAATCGAGCCGGGCAGCAATGCTGGCAAAGTCCAGTTGGTCGAGGCGGTTGAGCAGGAACACTTGCTGAACACGCCGAGGCAGCCGTTTCAAGCCGTGCAACAGTTCATTGTCGGCATCGTGCTCTGTAGTAGGGGATTCGTGCTCAAGGGGCAGCAGCAGACGGGTCATGGACAGCTCCTTGCTCAAAGGGGGAGGGATGGGGGCATCTTCCTTGATGCGTAATCAGCGTAGTGGAAACGAGATTGATTCTCAAGTGCTGATTCCGCAAAGTTTTGTAATGAGCGTTCACGGTCTGACACACTTTTGCTATCATGCCGGCCATTCACGATCTTCATTAGCCTGAAGAGCCAAAAAAAAGACCCGGCAAAAAGCCGGGTCAAAAACCGTGATTAGCCTGATGAGGAGATAATCTGAGAGCGACCTAAGCTCCAGGTTATCCAGCAGATCTCGCGATCAGCTGAGTGCAATAATAATCGTTATCATTTGCCAGTCAAATGATATTTCGCTAATTCGGTAAAAAAGTTTTACCGATGCGCTTCCTTGTCCCGGCAATCGGGGCCATTGCCGTTACACGGCCATCACGTCTCTCCCTTCCTTTTTACCTACAGACCCGTCTGCACGGTGCGTTTGTGCTCCAGCAGTGCGCGTGCCATGTCCATCATGTGCATCAAGGCGAAGGTCAGTTCGCGCTGCGTGCCGTGCTGGTGCACGGCGGTTTCTTGTGCGGTGGCGGCGGCGCAGCGGAGCAGGGCAATGGCGTGCTCCTGGGCTTGGTCACCGGTTACGCCTTCGTGCAGGGTCCAGATTTTGTTCTCGATGGTGGGGCGTGGCGGGTTGGGGTTGAGGTAGTAGTCGAGGGCGCGGCGGGCCGCTTCGCTGTCGAGATCTGTTTCTTCGTTTTTCGGTGGTTTCATCCTGATACCTGCAAATGCCAATAGGGAAAAGGTTCAGGTCGATACTAATACCTTAAGTATTTTCATGCTTTCTGATAAATAATACAGGATGTTTATTGAGCGCTTGAAGGCAGTCCGTATCGTGCCAGCGATGAATATGGATAAATGGATTGCCCTCGTCCGTGACCGGATGGAGGAGCTTGGGCTCACCCAAGAACAGCTAGCCGAACGCGTTGGCGTGTCTCAAGGCAGCGTGGGGCATTGGGTGAACAAACGGCGCCAGCCGAAGATCGAGTCGATGAACCGCACGTTCGTCGAGATTGGCATGCCCCACTACAACGTCAGCTTGCAACTGCGCATTGTGGGCCAGGTAGGCGAGGACCGCGGCAGCTATGACATGGATGACACCGACGATGACCTGGACCTCATGCAATACATCGTGTGCTTCCGCTACCCGGTGCTGGGCTGGGATGAGCTAGAGGGGGCAGAGGCGAGCGTATTCGAGCAGACGGACTACCTGGCCAAGGGCAAGGCGTTCTGGCTGACCGTTGAGAATGAAGCGATGAGCGCCGCCAGTGGCCGCAGTGTGCCGCAGGGGATGCGGATGCTGGTGGACCCTGGGGTGGAGGTGGAGCCGGGGCGTTTGGTTATCGCTCGACAGCCGGGCAAACCGGCGATTTTCCGTGAGCTGGCTGAGGAGGGTGGGCAGCGGTATCTGAAGGCATTGAACAGCAATTATCCAACGCTGTTGTGCGAAGACGGCTGTGAGTTTTTGGGGGTGGTTGTGCGGGTGCATGGCACTTTCTAGAGAGAACCCAGCCTGCGCGTGCCAATCGCCGGCAAGCCAGCTCCAACAAGTTTGGCGTTGCTCTGAAAGCCCGCGTCATCCCTGTGGGGGCCGGCTTGCCGGCTCCGGTTAACTTACTCCACCAGCTCGACCAGCACGGTCCCTTCGCTGACCATATCCCCTTCCTGGCAGAACAGCGCCTTCACCGTGCCGGCATGCGGCGCACGAATGCTGTGCTCCATCTTCATGGCCTCCAGTACCACCAGCGCTGTGCCGGCTTCTACCACTTGGCCTGGCTCGACCAATACCCGCACGATGCTGCCGTTCATGGGCGCGCCCAGGCCGCCTTGGTGGCTGTGGCTGGCCTCGGCCTCGGCAATGGGGTCGAAGGCTTCGATGGCATGCATTTCACCGTCCCAGCGCAGGTACAACGTGCCTCCGCGGCGTATCGCCAGGTGCTGGCGGCGCACGCCCGCCTGGTCGTGTACCAGTTGCTCGCCGTTGAGTTGCCAGGTGGATGTCGCGCTACGTTCCAGTGCCACCGCCTGGTCTTGCCCGGCGCTGGTCAGGTGCAGGCTGCTGCGCGCGGGCAAGCCCAGGCGCAGGCCATTGCGTTCAGCCCACGGCGAGCGGTTGTCGTCGTCCCGTTGCTGGCCGGCCTGGCCTTGCAGCCAGGCTTCTGCGGCGGCTTCCCAGAAGGGCGCTGGCAGCGCTTGGGGGGCGGGCAGCAGAACGTCCTGGTGACGTGGGATAAACCCGGTGTCGAGCTCGGCGTCGGCAAACGCTGGGTGCGCGAGGATGCGCCGCAGGAAGGCGATGTTGGTCTTCAGCCCGCCGATGGCAAACTCATCGAGCATCGCCAGCAGGCGCAGGCGTGCCTGCTCACGGTCTTCACCCCAGGCAATCAGCTTGCCCAGCATGGGGTCGTAGAACGGCGACACCACGTCCCCCTCGCTTACTCCGCTGTCGACCCGGCGCCCTTCGCCCGGCGCCGACTCGCGGTACAGCGTCAGCGTGCCAGTGGCCGGCAGAAATTCGTTGGCCGGGTCCTCGGCATACAGGCGCACCTCGATGGCGTGGCCAATCAGCGGCACTTGGTCCTGCGTGATTGGCAACGCCTCGCCACAGGCGACGCGGATCTGCCAGGCCACCAGGTCGAGGCCGGTGATGGCTTCGGTGACCGGGTGCTCGACCTGCAGGCGGGTGTTCATCTCCATGAAGAAGAACTCGCCACGGGCATCGAGCAGGAATTCCACCGTACCTGCACCCACATAGCCGATGGCCTGGGCGGCGCGCACCGCGGCCTCGCCCATGGCCCGGCGTAGCTCGGGCGACAGGCCGGGTGCGGGGGCTTCTTCAACCACCTTCTGGTGGCGGCGCTGGATCGAGCAGTCACGTTCGTTGAGGTACAGGCAGTTGCCGTGCTGGTCGGCGAACACCTGGATTTCTACGTGACGGGGCTTGAGTACGTACTTTTCAACCAGCATGCGGGCATCGCCGAACGACGATTGCGCCTCACGCTGCGCCGAGGCCAGGGCGTCGGCCAGTTGGCTTTCGTCCTCGACCACTTTCATGCCCTTGCCACCACCGCCGGCGCTGGCCTTCAGCAGTACCGGGTAGCCGATGCGCTCGGCGGCGGCGCGGAAGGTCTCCAAATCTTGAGCTTCGCCATGGTAGCCCGGTACCAGGGGCACGCCGGCAGCTTCCATCAGTGCTTTGGCCGCTGACTTACTGCCCATCGCGTCGATGGCGCTGGCCGGTGGGCCGAGGAAGATCAGCCCGGCGTGTTCGATGGCGCGGGCAAAGCCTGCGTTTTCTGAAAGAAAGCCATAGCCCGGGTGGATGGCCTGCGCGCCGCTGGCTTTGGCGGCGGCCAGCAGTTTGTCGACCTGCAGGTAGCTTTCGGCGGCCTTGGTGCCGCCGAGGTCGACGCGGATATCGGCTTCGCGGCTGTGCCGGGCGTCACGGTCGGTGGCGCTGTGCACGGCGACGGTGGTCAGGCCCATGGCCTTGGCGGTGCGCATCACCCGGCAGGCGATTTCACCGCGGTTGGCGACCAGCAGGGTGGTCAACGGGGTGCGGCTCATGGGCGCGGCTCCTTGTTGTCGTCGGTTTGCCAGGCAGGGCGGCGCTTTTCGAGGAAGGCGCGCAGGCCCTCCTGGCCTTCGGCGCTGACGCGGATGCGGGCGATGGTGTTTTCGCAGTAGCGGCGCAGGGCAGGGCTCAGCTCGCCATCGTCGACCTCGCGCAGCAGGTCTTTGCTGGCGCGCAGGGCTTGCGGGCTGTTTAGCAGCAGGTTGGCGACCCAGGCCTCGACGTGGGCATCCAGCTCGTGGGCGGGGTACACCTCGGCCAGCAGGCCCAGTTCACGGGCCCGCACGCCGCTGAAGCGCTCGGCGGTGAGGGCGTAACGGCGGGTGGCGCGTTCACCGATGGCCTTGACCACGAATGGGCTGATCACGGCCGGGGCCAGGCCGATGCGCACTTCCGACAGGCACAGTTGAGCGTCTTCGGCGCCGATGGCCATGTCGCAGCAACTGATCAGGCCCAGGGCGCCGCCAAAGGCCGCGCCTTGCACCACGGCCAGGGTCGGCGCCTTGAGCCGGTGCAGGGCGTACATCAGTTCGCCGAGCTCGTGGGCGTCATCGAGGTTGGTGTTGAAGTCCAATTGCGCAGACTGCTGCATCCAGGCCAGGTCGGCGCCGGCGCTGAAGTGCCGGCCACGGCCACGCAGCAGCAGAAAACGCAGGCTGCTGTCTTCGGCGATCTGGCCGAGGGCGACGATCAGTTCGCGGATCATCTGTGCGTTGAAGGCGTTGTTCTTGTCTTCGCGGCTGAGCCACAGGGTGGCGAAGCCGCGAGGGTCCTTGACCACTTCTAGGGTGCTGAAATCGCTCATGGGTCACATCCGGAAAATGCCGAAGCGGCTCTGTTCGATCGGGGCGTTCAGCGCGGCAGACAACGCCAGGCCGAGCACGTCGCGGGTTTGCGCCGGGTCAATAACGCCGTCGTCCCACAGCCGGGCGCTGGAGTAGTAAGGGTGGCCCTGGTGTTCGTACTGGTCGAGGATCGGCTGCTTGAGCTTGGCTTCGTCTTCGGCGCTGAACGGCTGGCCGCTGCGCTCGCTTTGTTCGCGCTTGACCTGGGCCAGCACGCCAGCGGCTTGTTCGGCACCCATCACGCCGATGCGTGCGTTGGGCCACATCCACAGGAAGCGGGGGTCGTAAGCGCGGCCGCACATGCCATAGTTGCCGGCACCGAAGCTGCCGCCGATGATCACGGTGAACTTTGGCACCTGGGCACAGGCCACTGCGGTTACCAATTTGGCGCCGTGCTTGGCGATGCCGCCTTCTTCGTACTTTTTGCCGACCATGAAGCCGGTGATGTTCTGCAGGAACAGCAGCGGGATGCCGCGCTGGCACGCCAGTTCGATGAAGTGCGCGCCTTTTTGCGCGGCTTCGGCAAACAGGATGCCGTTGTTGGCCAGGATCGCGATCGGGTAGCCGTGCAGGTGGGCGAAGCCGCATACCAGGGTGGTGCCGAACAGTGCCTTGAACTCGTCGAACACCGAGCCATCGACCAGGCGGGCGATGACCTCGCGCACATCGAACGGTTGCTTGGCGTCGGCCGGCACCACGCCGTACAGCTCATCGGCAGCGTACAGCGGGGCGATGGGCGCCTGGCACTGCAGTTTGCCCAGCTTGTGCCAGTTGAGGTTGGCCACGCTGCGCCGGGCCAGGGCCAGGGCGTGTTCGTCATTGTCGGCGTAGTGGTCGGCCACGCCGCTGATGCGGCAGTGCACGTCGGCGCCGCCGAGGTCTTCGGCACTTACCACTTCACCGGTCGCGGCCTTCACCAGCGGCGGGCCAGCTAGGAAGATAGTGGCCTGCTGGCGCACCATGATCGCTTCGTCGGCCATGGCGGGCACATAGGCGCCACCGGCGGTGCACGAGCCCATGACCACGGCGAGCTGCGGGATGCCCAGCGCGCTCATGTTGGCCTGGTTGAAGAAAATGCGCCCGAAGTGCTCGCGGTCGGGGAACACTTCGTCTTGGCGGGGCAGGTTGGCGCCGCCGGAGTCCACCAGGTAGATGCACGGCAGGCGGTTCTGCAAGGCGATGGTCTGCGCGCGCAGGTGTTTTTTGACGGTCAGCGGGTAGTACGAGCCGCCTTTGACCGTGGCGTCGTTGGCCACGATCATGCATTCCACGCCTTCTACCCGGCCAATGCCAGCAATCACGCCGGCGGCCGGCACGTCTTCGCCATACACCTCGTGGGCCGCCAGCTGGCCGATTTCAAGGAAGGGGGAGCCTGCGTCCAGCAGGCGGTCGATGCGTTCACGCGGCAGCAGTTTGCCGCGTGAGGTGTGCCGTTCCTGGGCCTTGGGGCCGCCGCCCTGCGCAATGTGCGCAAGCAGGCCACGCAGGGCCTGGACCTGTTCGAGCATGGCCGCGCTGTTGCCGGCGAATTCCGCCGATCGCGGGTTGATCTGGGTATGCAAGGTAGCCATGTGCGCCCGTCCCTTGTGCTCAGCGGGTTTCGTTGAACAATTCGCGGCCGATCAACATCCGGCGGATTTCGCTGGTGCCAGCGCCGATTTCGTACAGTTTGGCGTCGCGCAGCAGGCGGCCCGCCGGGAACTCGTTGATGTAGCCGTTGCCGCCCAGAATCTGGATCGCTTCCAGGGCCATTTGCGTGGCGCGTTCGGCGGTGTACAGGATGACCCCGGCGGCGTCCTTGCGGGTGGTTTCGCCGCGGTCGCAGGCCTGGGCCACGGCGTACAAGTAGGCGCGGCTGGCGTTGAGCTGGGTGTACATGTCGGCGATCTTGCCTTGGATCAGCTGGAACTCGCCGATGCTTTGGCCAAACTGCTTGCGGTCATGGATGTAGGGCACCACCAGGTCCATGCAGCTTTGCATGATGCCGGTCGGGCCGCCGGACAGCACCACGCGTTCGTAGTCCAGGCCGCTCATCAGCACGCGCACGCCGCCGTTGAGTTGGCCGAGGATGTTTTCTTCCGGTACTTCGACGTCATCGAAGAACAGCTCGCAGGTGTTGGAGCCACGCATGCCCAGCTTGTCGAACTTGTTGCTGCGGCTGAAGCCTTTCCAGTCGCGTTCAACGATGAACGCGGTGATGCCGTGCGCGCCCTTGTCCAGGTCGGTCTTGGCATAGATCACATAGGTGTTGGCGTCGGGGCCGTTGGTGATCCAGGTCTTGCTGCCGTTGAGCACGTAGCGGTCGCCGCGTTTTTCGGCGCGCAGCTTCATCGACACCACGTCGGAGCCGGCGTTAGGTTCGCTCATGGCCAGGGCGCCGATGTGCTCGCCGCTGATCAGCTTGGGCAGGTACTTGAGCTTTTGCTCATGGGTGCCGTTGCGGTTGATCTGGTTGACGCACAGGTTGGAGTGGGCGCCGTAGGACAGGGCGACCGAGGCCGAGGCGCGGCTGATTTCTTCCATCGACACCACGTGGGCCAGGTAGCCCAGGCCGGCGCCGCCGTACTCTTCCGATACGGTGATGCCCAGCAGGCCCATGTCACCGAACTTGCGCCACATGTCGGCGGGGAACAGGTTGTCGTGGTCGATCTGCGCGGCGCGCGGCGCCAGTTCGGCGGCGACGAAGGTGCTGACCTGGTCGCGGAGCATGTCGATGGTTTCGCCCAGGGCGAAGTTCAGGGAGGGGTAATGCATGCGTGGGCACCTTCTTGTTCTTGAAATTGGGTAACACCGTAGCTCATGGACTTTTCATCGTCCCCTGTGGGAGCGGGCTTAGGTCGATAGATGCGATGTCGCTATAACCTTTACGTTAACGTAAACCTGCATGCCATTACTGTCAATCGCCTCATCACCTTTACGTAAACGTAAATCTGCGCCAGAGTATCTCCCGCTTGCTTCAGTCGTGCCCAGAACAACCACAAGAAGGGACACCCATGAGTCAACCGAGCTATACCCGCGGTCGCCAGGACCGGCCCTTGCTGACCCAGACCATCGGCCAGGCCTTCGATGCCACCGTGGCCCGCTGCGCCGATGGCGAAGCGTTGGTGGCGCGCCACCAGGGCCTGCGCTACAGCTGGCGGCAGTTGGCCGAACAGGTCGATGTGCACGCCCGCGCCTTGATGGCCCTGGGCGTGAACACCGGCGACCGCGTGGGCATCTGGTCGCCCAACTGCGCCCAGTGGTGCATCCTGCAACTGGCCAGCGCCAAGGTTGGCGCGATCCTGGTCAACATCAACCCGGCGTATCGCGTCGGCGAGCTGGAATACGTGCTGCGCCAGTCCGGCTGCCGCTGGCTGGTGTGCGCCGATGCCTTCAAGACGTCGGATTACCACGCCATGGTCCAGGGCCTGGTGCCGGAGCTGGCCAGCGTTGCCCCCGGTGAATTGGCCAGTGAAGGCCTGCCCGAGCTGCGCGGGGTGATCAGCCTGGCTGCCCAGCCGCCGCAGGGCTTCTTGCCGTGGCAGGCGCTGGCCGAGCGGGCAGGGCAGACCACGCTCGAGGCCTTCACGGCCCGCCAGCAAAGCCTGCAGTTCGACCAACCGGTGAACATCCAGTACACCTCCGGCACCACCGGCGCGCCCAAGGGCGCCACGCTCAGCCACTACAACATCCTCAACAATGGCTTGATGGTCGGCGAAAGCCTGGGCCTGACCTCGGCCGACCGCATGGTGATCCCGGTGCCGCTGTACCACTGCTTCGGCATGGTCATGGCCAACCTCGGCTGCATCACCCACGGCAGCACTATGATCTACCCCAACGACGCCTTCGACGCCGAGCTCACCCTGCGCGCCGTGGCCGAAGAACGCGCCAGCATCCTGTATGGCGTGCCCACCATGTTCATCGCCATGCTCGACCATCCGGCCCGCCAGGCCATGGACCTCTCGAGCCTGCGCAGCGGCATTATGGCCGGCGCTACCTGCCCGATCGAAGTGATGCGCCGGGTTATCGATCAGATGCACATGGCCGAAGTGCAAATTGCCTATGGCATGACCGAAACCAGCCCGGTGTCCTTGCAAACCGGCCCGGACGACGAGCTTGAGCGGCGCGTGACCACGGTCGGGCGCACCCAGCCGCAGCTGGAAAACAAGCTGGTGGACGCCGACGGCTGCATGGTTGCCAGGGGCGAAATCGGCGAGCTGTGCACGCGGGGCTACAGCGTGATGCTCGGGTATTGGGACAACCCACAGGCCACGACGGATGCCATCGACCCAGCCGGCTGGATGCATTCGGGCGACTTGGCGGTCATGGACGAACAGGGGTATGTGCGCATTGTCGGGCGCAACAAGGACATGATCATCCGCGGCGGCGAGAACATCTATCCGCGCGAGCTGGAGGAGTTTTTCTATACCCACCCGGCAATCGCGGATGCCCAGGTGATCGGCATCCCGTGCAACCGTTATGGCGAAGAAATCGTGGCCTGGATCAAACTGCACCCCGGGCACAGCGTCACGGTCGATGAGCTGCAGGGCTGGTGCAAGGCACGCATCGCGCACTACAAGGTGCCGCGGCATATCCGCTTTGTTGACGAGTTTCCGATGACCGTTACCGGGAAGGTGCAGAAGTTCAGGATGCGAGAGATCAGCGTTTCGGAAATCAACAGGACCTGTTGATTCAAAGCACCGTTCTTGTTCATAACAGCTAATGCGAGCATGAGTCGACGTTGACCCTCCGTGCACCAGGCTGCGTACACACTGAGAAACCACTCAGTGTGTACGCAGCCTGGTGCACGGGGGCTATTCAGTCCCGTTTATCTTATTCAGCAATTTACCAACGGTCTCAAGTTCGGACAGTTCGCTATGGGAAATGTTGAGCCCGTTGAACCCTCTCGCCAGGGCCTTGGCCCATTTACTTCCATCTCCATTAATGTCAAAGAGCGATGTTGTCTCGTCTATGGCGTATTTATAGTCTAGATACTCTTCCAAGAACGCTTGGAATGTCTCAAGCGTTGTGTTTTCTGTTGTGCTCATTGTGGTGTCCTTGTGTGGGTTGAAATGCATAACCTGTTTACGGTCCGGGGGCTGTAAGCATTACAGGTTCTCAGTCAAGGGGCGCGTCTGTTATGGGGAATGTGTAGCTTGTTTGATAGACCTCGCTTTTTAATGTGAACGTATTATTTTTTTTGTCGATACTGATCAGAATGCCACGGTCGTAATATTCGTTGCCGTTCCCTGTCCATCGGGTGATTTTGATTTCCTTGTTCATGTTTTTTTCCAGGTACGCAATTTTCTTAGTGATCAGTTCAGCCTCTTGATCTTTTTTAAGCCTGTAAGCGTCTTCGGCTTCCTTGCGGGCGTCGGCGGCTTTTTTCGCTGCGGCTTTCGCCTCGTCGGCCGCGCTTTTGGCTTCCTCCGCCGCTTTTTCTGCGTCACCCGCTGTTGTTGCGTTGTCGGCTTTTTCTCTGGCAGCCTTGGCTTTGCTGGCTGCAGTTTTGGCTTCGGTTGCCGCTGTATTGGCCGTCGCCAGTTGATCTGCAGCTTCGGTGGCTTTGAGTGCATCGGCGTTGGCGTCGTCCTGCGCGGCCTGACTCGACGCAGCAGCCTCCTGATCGGCCATCCTGGCCTTGGCCAAGGCGCTAGCTCGGCGCTGGATTTCAAGACCCTGCGCAGCCAGGCTTGCAGCGACTGCGTCAGCGGCTGCTTTGAGTGCGTCGTCTCTCGCCGTTTCTGCTTTGGTGGCTTCGGTATTGGCTTCGTTCACCTTGCCAGAGGCAGCCGCTTCCTCGGTTCTTTCTCTGGCTATTGTGGCTGCGTTAGCAGCGTTCTTCGCATCAGTGACTGCCTGCGTCGCTTTGAGCTTCTCGCCCGCTGCCACTGAGGCATTCAACGCCGGGGTAGCGGCAGCGGCTTCGGCGGCGAGCTGGGCTGCGATAGCCGCCTGTTCGGCCTTCTTGGCGCGGGCAACTGCCTTGTCGGCCTTGCCAGTCGCTCCAGATGGATTCTTAGTCGGGGCGGGGGGGTCGACGACGTTAACACCGGTTATCTGCAGTAATTTTTTTACATGCTTACGAAAGTCGGCCGAGCCGTCCAGCGCTGAGTAGATGACATGCACTTTAATATCATCGAGCTTACAAGTGTCACCCTCAAACAAACTGGAATTATTTTTTGCGCCACGCGGAAATTCGAGCCTCCAGCTGGAAAGCAATCCGGTCCCTTCGAATGGCTGGTAGCGAGACTTATCGGGAATTGAGGGTTGCAGGTCGTAGTTGGTGAATTCTTGTTTAGGTGACCAGATGGCAATCTTTTGGCCGGGGTTCAGATTTAGCATTATGTTATTGGGGTCGCCACCGTCGACACCGTAAAGGAACGTCGCGCCGTCGGAATCATCCTTTAGCAACACCCTGTTGGCGGTCTGGTAGAGCATGCCCGAGGGCGAAGAGGGTTTAGTGCTACCCCTGTATGTGAACGTGAGAAAGATGCGCTCGATCCTGCGCAGATAATGGCCGGGGAAGTGCTTGTCGAAATGGCGGGGGGCCAGATCGAAAAGAATTTCATCTTTTTTCAGCGCTTCTTCAAGTGTCTTTCCGCTGAAGCCGAGGTCCGTCACCAGGGAGAGCTCAGCGTGAATATCCAGTGGCCGATGGTTCTCACTAATGGCGGCCAAGTCCATCAGCATCAGGTCCCGTGCCAGGGCTTCGCCGGCTAGCATACCGCGCCAGTTATCCAGCCAGGCGCCGGGTTTGATCCAAGTGCTCTTGAAATTACCCAGCTCATACTGCAGGCAAGACTCGGCCATCAGGCACAGTGACAGCGTGGCATCATAGGCGGCGGCGTAGATTTGCGAGAGCCGGCCGATCAGCCACAGGTAGGTGGTGCGGCTGGGGAACACCGAGGTCATCACCTCATACTCGGCCTGGTGGGCTGCGCGGGTGGCGTGGGCTTCTTGCAGGGCGATGTTGGCGGCCTTGAGCTGCACGTCCCTTTCGCGCAGTTGTTTGTCGAGGACGGCGAGTTCGAGGGTGGCTTGCTTGGCTTCGTACTGCCATTGTTTGGCACGGAGTTGGAATTCAGCACTCTTGTCGAAGACGTTACCCTGTGTTTCCAGTAGTTCTGAGACTGATTCGATGAGGTTGGCGACCGCCTCGGGTGCCTCTTCAGGTGACCAACCACCTATTGCAGCTCCACCGATAGTGGGTAGAAAAGACATAGCGGAAGTAAGGGCATAGAACGGAGATGCGGCTATGCGGGTGCCATATGAAGCGGTCCAATACGAGAGCGCAGACTCCTCCAGGCTTTTAACCCCGACGTCGTTCAGTTCCTGGTAGTAATCCAGACGTTGCTGCACCATCGCTTTGCTGGTGAGTAACGTCTCACGCTCGCGCTTGGCCAACTCCAGCGCCTGTTGCTGAAGCTGGTAAGGGAAGTCCAGCAGTTTGATCAGGTTGCACTTGCTGAGCAATTCAAGCTGCTGGTTGGCTTCGGCCTGGTAATAGCCCAGCAGCGTATGCCCCATGCCGATCAGCTGTTCCACGGCCTCCCGGGCGAATGTGCGCGCCTCGTCATAACGGCAAGGTGGCACCTGCGGGGGCGTGAGCCTGGCTACCGGACTCTCGCTGGCGCTGGTGTGCCCCTGGGCGAGGCGCTCCAGGAAGTCGGGGTCGAGCATGATCGGCACGGGCTTGCCGTCCAGGCTCAGGCCGTGGCGCAGGTTGAACAGGCGGTTGCGCAGCAGGTTGCGCAGCTCGACCAGTTTGTTGTTCAGCGGCGGGGTGAACTGGTCCGGGGTGGCTTGTGCCAGCGTCGGCGCATCGGCCGGGGCGCTCGACAGGTGCTCGGGCAACAGGCCGATCAGTCGCAGGGCCTTGTCGTAGCATTGCGCGGCGGCCTCCAGCGTGGCCAGGGTGAGCTGGCGGTACAGTTCGTCACCCTCGCGTTGCCAGTTTTCCACCACGAACAGGTGAAGCGCTTTGCGGTAGCGCTCGGGCTCGGCATAGGCGATCAGGTCGGGATCGTCGGTTTCCGCTATTTTTCGATAGGCGCCATGGTCATCTCGGATCGGCTTGCTCAACCAGTACTGCGGGGTGTCCTGGTCTGTTCTCCAGGTACGGTAAGGGTCGAACAAGCGGCCGGTGCACCACTGCCAGGCACCCCGGTAGTCGCGGTTTTGCCGCAGCAGCCAGGCAATCAGCAGCGGGGCATGGAAGAACAATTCCCAGAAATACATGCCGTTGGCACCGCGGAAGTCGACGGTACTGCTGGTGCCGCCAGGTTCCAGGCGCGGTTCGGGCAGGTGCTGGGTCGGCCAGGACAACACCTGCATGACCGACTGCGTGGCCTCAGCGACCAGGCGCTTGCCGAACAGGGTGTTCAGGCGCAGGTAATTGACCGATAGGGCGTTTGTGGGGTCCGCTTGATTGACTTCGGACAAATCCAGGTAGAGGGCCTGCTCGGCATTGCGCCTGATGTGTACGCTGTCCACGGCATCGTCGGCGTCGTCCACCAGATTGTAGATCAGGGTCGTTTTCCAACGGCTAGCAAGATAGTAGAGCTCAAAGTCAAATGAATAGCTTTTGATGGCCCGATCACGGCTGATGGGGAGCTGAAAAGCAATCGTGCTCTGGCCATCGAGGGGGACTTCATCGGTGAAGACGGGTGGATGCTCGGGGCCGAAACGGAGCAGGATGCGAACGCAGGCCTCAGGTTCAAAGTGCCGAAGGCGAATGAGCGAGTCCAGAAGCTGCACCAGGGCCTGGTCAAGGGGCGCGTTTACTTCAGCCAGGATGGCGGACTTTTCCATTGCGATGTACGTGCTAACGGCATCGAGCTGGCCTGCGTGCTGCGCGCGAGTGATGGCCGCATGGACCGAAGTCCTGCCAGTAGAGCGCTTCGTAATATCTTTGGGCGGGTCCTCTGAATCCGGGTTTGAAGTGTAGCGGGCGCTCAAAATGGAGCGCTTTATTTTGCCTAGATTGTCCAAGTGAGTGGGGCTGGTTAAGGCAGATTCTAGGTCTGTTAGACTGTATTCTTTGAGATTGTTTGAGTCTGCGATAGATAAAGGTTGTTGGAGGGTGGCTAGGGTTTTAGTTGTTGGTGATACTGTGGCTGTAAGCGTTGGGGTTGCTAGGATTAGATTCTTTTTTTCAAGTATGACGCTTAATTGCGTGGTGGCTGCATCGTGTTCTAGGGCTAGTTCTAAGGGTTCATCAGAGGAAGTATAGATGTAAGCGCTAGTGTGGTTTCTCGGTACGGGCTTGCTGTATGGGTCAGAGGTGCTGTTGAATAGGTTGATGGAAGTTGATGTACCTTCATCTACTCTAGCGTGCGTGGAAAGGTTGGTGATTTCAACGCTGTTGACGGTTGTATTTGTTATGAGTATTTCGGTTTTATGTATGAGGAAGCTTGTTGTTGTAGAGTTGGCGGAGGTTGTAATACCTGCCATTGCGAGTTCTAGGATTTTTAGTGTACCAATGGTCCCGAGTTCATTATCGATTAAGGTGATCTCTGGGTGTTGATAGAATGGACGCCCTTGAAGATTATCAGGGGTTATTAGTGTTCTAAGTATGTGTTTTTTTTCGTCTATCAGGTTTTTTTTACTAATTTTATTCGCGTGGTTATCAATGAGCATTTTGGCAAAATTGGCATGTTCAAGGCGTTCCCATTTGGGCTCGTCTTTTTGGTCTTCTACAATCTGACGAGGCCCAATATAGGGATGCTGCACCGTGCGCGGGTCACGGAAAAGGGCTATCCAGTTTTTTACCAGTCTTTTCTCAATGGTATTGTCTTTCGAACTGGCCTCATCCAATGTCTTGGTGTCGAGCAGTAGGAGATCCTTGCCAATCAGGAAATACTCGTTGTCTCGCTCCCAGGTGCTGGTATTGACGTTGCCCTTCGAATCCTTGACCTTCTCCACATCGAACAACATCACCATCAACCAAGGGTCATTTTCGCGTCCCCCCAGTTGATTCACCATCACCATCAAACCCGCCTGGAACTTCTTGGTCTTCAAGAATTTGTTCAGAGTGCCTTTGCTATCTTTACTTTCATCAAAATGTCCTGCCGCATCATGCCCATCCAGCCGCATCAACACATTGGCCGGGCTCCAGTTCCCGTCGATCTGCTGGAAGGCGAAGCTCACCCGCAGCGCATGGTACTCGCTCGGTTTTTTGTCCGGTCCCATGGGAATTGCCGCGGTGTCCCGCTCGACCCACACCACATACCGGCGCCCGGCGATGATGACCGGTCGGATCAGGTCTACTTCCGTACGTTGGTCATCTTCGTTTTTTTGCTTCTCCAAGAGTTCCTGTGCAAGGGTCTCAGCGGTTTTGTCTTTAGTTGCTGGGTCGTTCTTCTTAGTCGTAATTTCTTTCTTGACACCCTCGACCACCGGCAATGGCCCCTTGACCATCTCGCCATTCATTGCCAGCGTGATCTCCTCCCACTCCCCCCAGGCCAGCATGCTCGGTGCGTTGTCGGCGTCGCGTTGTTTCATGTCCAGCGTGCGCCAGTAGTACTGGGGTGGCTCGACATTGCTCTTGCCGATGAAGTGGTAGGTATCGCTCAGAGGATCAATACCGCTGGCGTACGCCGAAAGCGGCTGGATATTGCTGACGTGCTCGAAGGTACTCAGGTAGCCGAGCAGGGCGGTCTGGATTTCGTCCGGTGTGCACTTGCCTTGGGCCAGCTGGGTTTCAAGCTCGGCGAAGGCGCTGCTCGTGCGCGTGCGGCGCGAGGGGTCGATGAAATTCTGCGGTTCGTTTTGGGCATCCTTGCGCAGTTTCCAGCGCTCGAAGCTGCAAGAAAAATTATCCCACTCGTCGCGCATGGCTTGGGGGATTGCCTTGTCGCCATAGCCGTCCTCCAGGCGTGAGTGGATCTGCTGCAGGTAGCGCTGCAGGCTGGCGATCGCCGAGAGCACCCGGGTGGTAAGCGGTTCGTGAGAGACCTGCAGGTCGATCAGCAGGTAATCGGCCAGGGCTTCAGGGCTTTTGATCCGTTTGAGGTCCTTGTGCGGGGCGGCCCAGTGCACCAGCATCCATTGCATCAATGCATCGCGCCAGGCCAGCTTGAGCTGGGCATCCAACGCCTGGCATTGCTGGCTGGAGCAGCTCTGGCGCAGCGCGATGGCCGCCTGTTCGAAGGCGTTGTCATCTGTCGACTCGGTGAGTGCGCCGATGACCAGCAAGCCATCCACCGACAGGCCTTGCCGGCTCGCCAGCTGTGTCAGTTGCAGTACCCGGGCCAAGGCGTGCAGCGTGGTGGGCAGAGGGATGCCGAGCTTGGCCAGGCCACCCTGGTCGTGCCCTAGCAGTGCTTCCAGGTCGGCCCAGGCCTTGGCCTCGCCTGAGGCGTCGAGCGGGGTTCGCACCTGCTCGAGGTAACGCAACAAGTCCGGCTCGTGCTTGTCGGTGGCCAGCCCGCCCAGCAGTGTTGTGTAGCGACCAAGCTGGTGCAGGGTGGTGAGGTCGAGCGGGCGAGGGATGGCGCCGAGGTTGAAGTGGTGCGGCATGATCTGGTCAAGGGCGGCATGCCCGATGCCGAACAGGCTGACCGCGCGGCTGTAGCGCTGCAACGTCAACCACTGCGCCCGGTCGTCTGCGGTAAAACACTCGAGCGGTTGGCGTTTGCCTTTTGACTTCTGCACTTCTTGGTGAACGGCATCGATGCGGTTTACCAATACGTCTTCATCGACTGCGACCCATTGCAGCAGTGGCAGCAGGTGCTCCTTGCTTGGCAGGCCCAGCGCGGTGCTCAGTTCCTGGCGCAGGTCGAGTTTGCCAGAGGCTGCTTTCTTCTTGGACGCGTACAGGTCGAACAGGGTTTTTAACCCAGGCTCTTCCAGTGGCCCGTCGTGGAGGAGCACTGCCATGTCCAGGGCGTTGACGCTCTGTTGGGCAACCCACTCCATCGTTGCCATCACCCCGGCGATGGTATCGACAATGTCTGCTTGCGGTTGCGTGGCAACGGCGGCGTCGGCGATGCTCGCCTTGTCGTCCTGCAAGGGTTGCGGCTGTGCCCCTAGGCTCGGGCGGCCGGCCAGTTGCTGCTGGTAAAGCGGGGACTGCTTCATCAACAGCTTCAGGACGATCCAGCCTTCCAGCTGCGAGGTGCCGAACAGTTGCGTGAGCGTGGCCAGGCGGTAGCAGGCCGACACCACCGCAAGCGAGCGCTGTGGTTTGGCCAGCGCTTGTTCGGTCGTGACGGTGTCGAGGATGGCGCGCAGCACGAGGGGGTCGACTCGCAGCGCCAACCCCAGGCGCTTGACGGTCAAGGCATCCTCACCCGTGGTGGCATTGGGGTCGAACGGCTGGTCATCGAGCACCAGCACATCCGTCAGTTTTTGCCCTTCGCTATCGTGCCGGGGCGCGAACACGCTGTCGTAGAACGACAGCTGACGCTCGGTGCCATGGCAGGGGATTTCGTGCAGCAGTGCTGCAAACTGCAGCGGCTGTACCTGGTACTTCTGTTGCAGATGGCGGAACAGGCCCAGGGCGCGCAGGGTGCTGGTAGTCAGCTGGTACTGGGCGGGGCGTTGGCCTTCGGCGTGCAAGGCCGCCATGACCAGGGCATCGGCCTCGTCGGAGGCCAGGCCAAGTGCACGCTGCAGGCGCAGGATGCGTTGCAGGCGATCGATATGCTGGGTGCTGATCCCAGCGATCGTGATGGTCTTCTTGGCGGTTTTATTTGCACCGCTCGATGGCGCATCGGCCTTCTCGGTCTCGGCGGCGTCCAACAGATACAGAGGGGCGCCTCCAGCGTTGATGAACGCTGCGCCGTAGGCTTTGCTCGAAGCCTCAGCCACCGTTTGGCTGGTGACGTAAGGGCTGCGGGTCACAGAGGTGTTATGTTTGCCGAGGGCGCTCACGGCCAGCAGACGGCGCAGCTCCCTGCGTGTCAGGCCCAGTGCCCGGGTCAGTTGGTAGGTGGTATCGAGGTTGCCTTTCGGGCCCGTGGCGAGGATGTGGAACTGCGTCTTGTAGAAGTCTTTCGCCGCGCTGGCGGGGTGCAGCAGCAGGGTCCGCAATTGCGGCGAGAAACCGCTGCTCAGCAGCGCGGCGTTGTGCTGGGCGTTAAGCGTTGCAGCATCGAAGCTGAAGGCGGGCATGCCCATGTTCACGCTGTACAGCAAGTCCCACAGGGGCAGCTGCTTCATGGCCAGCGTGGCCTTGATCGCTTCCCAGGCGTTGTGGAAGGGAACATTACCCTTGTACACGCCCTCGGCCACAGCCCTTGGCAAGTCCTTACGCGCCACCCCCGCATGCCGCTCGAGCACCTCGAGCACGATGTCGATCTTCGCCAGGCTTTTACGGATGTTCCTGTTGTTCAGCTTGAGTTGCAGCAAGTCCGGGCGGCGAGTCTGCAGGGTTACCGGCTCGGCGACCTTTGCCTGTATCTGCAGTTCTTCTATCAGGCCCTTGAGATGGACCAAGTAGGCTGGCCGCTCATTGTCCGCCCATGGCGAGGCTGGTGCGCAACGTTCCCGGGTATCGGGGAACAGCTTCATGTAGGTGGCAGCGTCCGAGCGCTCCGCGGGCGTGTCGTTACTGTTCGCGGTGATGAGGTCGTTCATGCCCAGCTCCCTTGCGCTGCGGTCGGCGGCCCAGGCTAGGGCCAGTGATCGAAGCGTATAGGGAGAGTGGAACGTGCACACCTAGCAAAAATGACAGGTGTAGGGTGGGTCGTAAGAGGGGGGAATCATTGATAATCCGGCGGTGTCAGCGAAACCTTATCGCCTCGCCAAGCGCTTCGGCCAGTTCGCCTAGCGTGCGGTAATCGCGATCCAGAGGGATACCGTGGCATATCTCCAGCCACATTAACGCGAACTCACACTTGTCCTTGTCCAGGTGCGCAAGGCGAGTGCCCGTGTCGGGATCGACCACACCAGCATTCTGGAAGCAGTCGATTACATGCCGTGTGATGTCCACGATGATGAGTTCTCCTGCCCGCAATAAGGAGAACTCATCTTCAGCACAACCGGCAGGCGCCGCTACTGGCAAAAATATCAGTAGCGGTGGTCTACCCTTAAGCCTTCACCGGTGGCTCCTGGCTCGGCGGGTCGCCCACCGTTGGCGGCACGGTCGGCTTGATCGGCAGCTCGTCCGGATCCTTTTCCGGCACGGGTGGCGGCAAGCTGGGGTCGTCGATGTTTGGATCGGGGGTTTCCGGTGGAATGGGAATGTTCATGGCCTGACCTCGCGTGGGTGAATGAAGAGGTGCTGCAGGCTCTGACTGTCAGGGGCTGCCGTTCGCTCAATTTATTTGAACCCCTACGCCCGCGCCCGGCTCTGAACCCTTACCGCCACCAGCCTAAGGGAGCAAGGTCCGATGTCACGAAACGAGCCCTTCGAAAGCGTGCCCATGGCGAACGATCACCCAGACCAGGCCATCAGCCTGGCCCAGGCGCTGCTGGCGCCGCGCATCGTGATCGAAAGCACGCAACCTGCGCTCGACGGCGGCACGTTCGCCACCAAGGCCATCAGCGGCCAGGCGGTCGCGGTCAGCAGCAAGGTGTACAGCGACGGCCATGACCGCCTCGCTGTGATGCTCAACTGGCGCCAGGCCCACAGCCGACGCTGGCACTGCGTGCCTATGCATTCGCCCGGCAATGACCTGTGGCTGGGCGAGTTCACCCCAACGGAGCTGGGCCCGCACCTGTTTAGTATCGAGGCCTGGATCGACCCGTTCGCCACTTATTGCCACGACCTGGAGAAGAAGTACCACGCTGGCGTCGAGGTCAAGCTGGAGCTTGAGGAAGGCCGTCTTCTGCTGGGCAAAGGCGCAGAGCGCAGCGAGGGCTTCTTGCGTGAACAGATCGTAGCCTTGCAGGCGCGGCTGCCGACACTGCCTGAGGATGACCAGGTGGCGCTGTTGCTGGGCCCTGAAGCCACACGGCTGATGACCGAAGCCGAGCACCGCAGCTACCTTACCCGCAGCAGCGAATTCCCCGTCGACGTCGACCGCCCGGCGGCGCAGTTCGCCAGCTGGTATGAATTGTTCCCGCGGTCGATCACCGACAGCCCCGAGCGCCATGGTACCTTCAACGACGTGCACGAACGCCTGCCGATGATCCGCGACATGGGCTTTGACGTGCTGTACTTCCCGCCCATTCACCCGATTGGCAAAAAACACCGCAAGGGCCGCAACAATGCCTTGCAGGCAGCGCCCAATGACCCAGGCAGCCCTTACGCCATCGGCAGCCCCGAAGGCGGCCACGACGCCATTCACCCGGAACTGGGCACCCGTGAAGACTTCCGTCGCCTGGTGGCCGCGGCTGCAGAGCATGGCCTGGAAATCGCCCTGGACTTCGCCATACAGTGCTCGCAAGACCACCCTTGGCTCAAGGAGCACCCCGGCTGGTTCAGTTGGCGCCCCGACGGCACCATCCGCTATGCGGAAAACCCGCCGAAAAAGTACCAGGACATTGTCAACGTCGACTTCTATGCCCCAGAGGCCGTGCCTTCGCTGTGGTTGGCCCTGCGTGACGTGGTGGTTGGTTGGGTCGAGGAGGGCGTGAAGACCTTCCGCGTCGATAACCCGCACACCAAACCGTTGCCGTTCTGGCAATGGCTGATCGCCAATGTGCGCAGCCAGCACCCGGACGTGATTTTTCTGGCCGAGGCCTTCACCAAGCCGGCGATGATGGCGCGCTTGGGTAAGGTCGGTTACACCCAGAGCTACACCTATTTCACCTGGCGCAACAGCAAGCAGGAGCTGCGCGAGTTTTACGAAGAGCTCAACCAGCCGCCGTGGAGCCTGTGCTACCGGCCCAATTTCTTCGTCAACACGCCAGATATCAACCCGTTTTTCCTGCACACCTCGGGGCGGGCGGGCTTTCTTATTCGCGCGGCCTTGGCGACCATGGGCTCGGGGTTGTGGGGTATGTATTCGGGTTTCGAGCTGTGCGAAGCCACGCCGCTGCCCGGCAAAGAGGAATACCTGGACTCGGAGAAGTACGAAATCCGCCCGCGTGATTTCACCCAACCCGGCAACATCATTGCCGAAATCGCCCAGCTCAACCGCATCCGCCGGCAGAACCGTGCCTTGCAGACTCACCTTGGGGTGGCGTTTTTCAATTGCTGGAACGACAACATCCTGTACTTCGCCAAGCGCACGCCCGAGCGCGACAACTTCATTTTGGTGGCGATCAGCCTCGACCCGCACAACGCCCAGGAAGCCAGCTTCGAGCTGCCGCTGTGGGAGTTGGGCCTGGACGATAACGCCGACACTGTTGGCGAAGACCTGATGAACGGCCACCGCTGGACCTGGCATGGCAAGACCCAATGGATGCGCATCGAGCCCTGGCATCAGCCGTTTGGTATCTGGCGAATTGAAAAGGCCCGTTAGGCCTTCAAGCCGGGGGCCGCTGTGCGGCCCATCGCCGGCAAGCCGACTCCCACAGGGGCCGGCGTCGGCTGCGAGCTTTGCAGTCAAATGACAGGCCCGGTGCTGCCTGTGAAACCAGCACAAAACCTGGGGGAGCTGGCTTGCCGGCGATGGGCTGCGCAGCAGCCCTAAAACCAGGTAGCGCGCATCCGCAGAATTGAAAGGAGTCACCCATGGCCAAGCGTTCCCGACCAGCAGCCTTTATCGATGACCCGCTGTGGTACAAGGACGCGGTGATTTATCAGCTGCACATCAAGTCGTTCTTCGATGCCAACAACGACGGCATCGGCGATTTCGCCGGGTTGATCAGCAAGCTCGACTACATCGCCGAACTGGGCGTCAACACCCTCTGGCTGCTGCCGTTCTACCCCTCGCCACGGCGCGATGACGGCTACGACATCGCCGAGTACAAAGCTGTGCACCCCGACTACGGCAGCATGGCCGATGCCCGGCGCTTCATCGCCGAGGCGCACAAGCGCGGCCTGCGGGTGATTACCGAACTGGTTATCAACCACACCTCCGACCAGCACCCGTGGTTCCAGCGCGCCCGCCTGGCCAAGCGGGGCAGCAAGGCACGCGACTTCTACGTGTGGTCGGATGACGACCAGAAATACGACGGCACGCGCATCATCTTCCTCGACACCGAGAAGTCCAACTGGACCTGGGACCCAGTCGCCGGCCAGTATTTCTGGCACCGCTTCTATTCGCACCAGCCAGACCTGAATTTTGATAACCCGCAAGTGCTCAAGGCGGTGATCGGGGTGATGCGCTTCTGGCTCGACCTGGGCGTCGACGGCCTGCGCCTGGACGCCATCCCCTACCTGATCGAGCGCGACGGCACCAACAACGAAAACCTCCCCGAGACCCACCGGGTGCTCAAGGCGATCCGTGCCGAGATCGACGCCAACTACCCCGACCGCATGCTGCTGGCCGAAGCCAATCAATGGCCCGAAGACACCCGCCCGTACTTTGGCGAGGGCGATGGCGACGAATGCCACATGGCCTTTCACTTCCCGCTGATGCCGCGCATGTACATGGCCCTGGCCATGGAGGACCGCTTCCCGATCACCGACATCCTGCGCCAAACCCCGGAAATCCCCGCCAACAGCCAGTGGGCGATTTTCCTGCGCAACCACGATGAGCTGACCCTGGAGATGGTCACCGACCGCGAACGCGACTACCTGTGGAACTACTACGCCGAAGACCGCCGCGCCCGCATCAACCTTGGCATCCGCCGCCGCCTGGCGCCGCTGTTGCAACGTGACCGACGGCGCATCGAACTGCTGACCAGCCTGCTGCTGTCGATGCCGGGCACACCGACCTTGTACTACGGTGATGAACTGGGCATGGGCGATAACATCTACCTGGGCGACCGCGACGGCGTGCGCACCCCCATGCAATGGTCGCCGGACCGCAATGGCGGGTTCTCTCGCGCCGACCCGCAGCGCCTGGTGCTGCCACCGATCATGGACCCGCTGTACGGCTACCAGACGGTCAACGTCGAGGCCCAGTCCCACGACCCGCATTCGTTGCTCAACTGGAACCGCCGCCTACTGGCGGTGCGCAACCAGCAGAAGGCGTTTGGCCGTGGCAGCATCCGCATGCTCACGCCGAGCAACCGGCGCATCCTCGCGTACATCCGCGAGTACACCGACCAAGAGGGCAACAGCGAAGTGATTCTTTGCGTGGCCAACGTGTCCCGCGCCGCCCAGGCCGCGGAACTCGAGCTGTCGCAATACGCCGATAAAGTGCCGGTGGAGATGCTAGGCGGCAGCGCCTTTCCCCCGATCGGCCAGCTGCCGTTTTTGCTGACATTGCCGCCCTATGCTTTTTACTGGTTTCTGCTGGCGTCGCACGACCGCATGCCCAGCTGGCATATCCAGGCCACCGAGGGGTTACCCGAATTGACCACACTGGTCCTGCGCAAGCGCCTGGAAGAGCTGCTCGAGGCGCCTTCCAGCGAGATGTTGGAAAGCTCGATCCTGCCGCAATACCTGCCCAAACGGCGCTGGTTCGCCGGCAAGGAAGGGCCCATCGACCAGGTTCGCCTGCGTTATGGCGTGCGTTTCGGCACGGCCACCACGCCGGTATTGCTCGGCGAACTGGAAGTGCTCAGCGATGGCGTCGCCAACCACTACCAACTGCCGTTCGGCCTGTTGCCCGAAGAGCTGATCAACAGCGCCTTGCCCCAGCAGCTGGCATTGTCGCGCGTGCGCCGTGGCCGACAGGTTGGTTTGATCACCGACGCCTTCGTCCTTGAGCCATTCATCCGCGCTGTACTGCGGGCCTGCCAGGAACGCCACCGGCTGCCCTGTGGCAATGGCCTGGGCGAGCTGCGTTTCGAGTGCACCGAACAGCTTGCCAAGCTGGGGCTCACCGAAGAGAGCCCTGTGCGCTACCTCAGCGCCGAGCAGTCCAACAGCTCGGTGGTGGTTGCCGATCGGGTGGTGCTCAAGCTGATCCGCCGGGTCAACCCAGGCATTCATCCAGAACTTGAGATGAGCGCCTACCTGACTGCGGCGGGCTTTACCAATATTTCACCGTTGCTGGGGTGGGTCAGCCGTGTGGACGAGCACGCCACCCCGCACCTGTTGATGATCGCCCAGGGCTACCTGAGCAATCAGGGCGATGCCTGGGCCTGGACCCAGAACACCCTGGAACGGGCCATCCGCGACGAGATGGAACCGACCAGTTCCGCCAGCGAAGCCCATACCGATGCTTTGGCCGAACTCGATGGCTTTGCTGCCTTGTTGGGCCAGCGTCTGGGCGAGATGCACGTGTTGTTGGCAGCGCCAACCGAAGATGCGGCCTTTCAGCCGCGCATAAGCGATGCCCAGGACAGCGAGCGCTGGGGCACCCAGATCACTGCCGAGCTGACCCACGCCCTCGACCTGCTGGCCCAGCACCGCGACAGCCTGGACAGCGACAGCCAGGCGTTGGTCGACGACCTGCAGCAACAGCGCGACGGCCTGACCCAGCACATCGACAACCTCGCCCGGCAAGCCCAAGGCGGCCTGTTGATGCGCGTGCATGGCGACCTGCACCTGGGCCAGGTACTGGTGGTGCAGGGTGATGCTTACCTGATCGATTTCGAGGGCGAACCGGCGCGCCCACTGGAAGAACGCCGGGCGCGTCACAGCCCCTACAAAGATGTCAGCGGCGTGCTGCGATCCTTCGACTATGCTGCTGCGATGATTCTGCGCAACGCCTCTGCGGTGGACCTTTCCGACCCGGCGCGCAAGGCTCGGCAACGGGTTGCCAGGCACTACCTGCACCAATCCCGTCATGCGTTTGTCGAGGCCTATGGCTTGGCTACCGCTGCCATGCCCCACGCCTGGCAACAGGCCGAAGGCGAGCGCGCCGCGCTGGAATTGTTCTGCCTGGAAAAGGCCGCGTACGAAATTACATACGAAGCTGAAAATCGACCGAATTGGCTGGCCGTGCCTTTGCATGGCTTGCATGGACTGATCAGTACCTGGGGAGAGTCATAGATGAATGCAACCACGCGTGATACCGGCGGTCTTCGGCAACGGGACCTCGACGCCCTGGCCCGCGCCGAGCACGCCGATCCATTTGCGGTACTTGGCCCCCATGGCGACGGCGCCGGCGGGCAGTGGGTCCGCGCCTTCCTGCCCAATGCCCTGAATGCGCGCGTACTGTCGCGCCACGACGGCCGCGTGCTCGCCGAAATGGTGCAGGCCAGCTTGCCTGGGCTGTTTACCGCGCACCTTGATGACGCACAGCCCTACCTGTTGCAAATCGGCTGGGCCGGTGGTGAGCAGGTGACCGAAGACCCGTACAGCTTTGGCCCGCAGTTGGGTGACATGGACCTTTACCTGTTCGCCGAAGGCAACCACCGTGACCTGTCCGGGCGCTTTGGTGCCCAGCCGATGCAGGCCGATGGCATCGACGGCGTGTGCTTCTCGGTGTGGGCGCCGAATGCGCGGCGGGTGTCGGTGGTGGGTGACTTCAACAATTGGGACGGCCGCCGCCACCCGATGCGCCTGCGCCACAGCGCTGGGGTGTGGGAGCTGTTCGTGCCGCGGCTTGGCGTGGGTGAAACCTACAAGTTCGAAGTGTTGGGCAAAGAGGGCGTGCTGCCGCTTAAAGCCGACCCGCTGGCCCGCGCCACCGAGCTGCCGCCGAGCACCGCGTCGAAGGTCGCCGGTGCCCTCAGCCACCCCTGGCAAGACCACGACTGGATGGCGCAGCGTGCGCAACGTCACGCCTACAACGCGCCCCTGTCGATCTACGAATTGCATGTCGGCTCGTGGCAGTGCGAGCTGGATGACTTGGGCGAGGTGGCGCGTTACTACAACTGGCGCGAGCTGGCCGAGCGCCTGGTGCCCTATGTGCAGGCGCTGGGCTTTACCCACATCGAACTGATGCCGATCATGGAGCACCCCTTCGGCGGCTCCTGGGGCTATCAGCCCCTGTCGATGTTCGCGCCCACCTCACGCTACGGCAGTGCCGAAGACTTCGCCGCCTTCATCGATGCCTGCCACCAAGGCGGTATCGGCGTGATCCTCGATTGGGTGCCGGCGCATTTCCCTACCGACGAGCACGGCCTGGCACGCTTCGACGGCACGGCCCTGTACGAATACGAAAACCCCCTGGAGGGCTACCACCAGGACTGGAACACGCTGATCTACAACCTTGGGCGCAACGAGGTGCGTGGCTTCATGCTGGCCTCGGCATTGCTCTGGCTCAAGCAGTTCCACATCGACGGCCTGCGTGTCGATGCCGTGGCGTCGATGCTGTACCGCGACTACTCGCGCAAGGCCGGCGAATGGGTGCCTAACCGCCATGGTGGGCGCGAGAACCTGGAGGCCATCGATTTCATCCGCCACCTCAATGGCGTGGCGGCACACGAAGCCCCTGGCGCGTTGATCATCGCCGAAGAATCCACCGCCTGGCCCGGCGTCAGCCAGCCGATCCAGCAGGGCGGCCTGGGCTTTGCCTACAAGTGGAACATGGGCTGGATGCACGACACCTTGCACTACATCCAGAACGACCCGATTCACCGCACTTATCATCACAACGAGATGAGTTTCGGGCTGATCTATGCCTATTCCGAGCACTTCATCCTGCCGATTTCCCACGATGAGGTGGTGCACGGCAAGCACTCGCTGATCGACAAGATGCCAGGCGACCGCTGGCAGAAGTTCGCCAACCTGCGTGCCTACCTCACGTTCATGTGGGCGCACCCGGGCAAGAAGCTGTTGTTCATGGGCTGTGAATTTGGCCAGTGGCGCGAGTGGAACCACGACAGCGAGCTGGACTGGTACCTGCTGCAGTACCCCGAGCACAAGGGCGTGCAGCGCCTGGTCGGCGACCTTAACCGCCTGTACCGCGAGGTGCCTGCGCTGCATGAGCAGGACTGCCAGCCCCAGGGCTTCCAGTGGCTGATCGGTGATGACGCGCAAAACAGCGTGTATGCCTGGCTGCGCTGGAGCAGCAATGGCGAGCCGTTATTGGTGGTGGCCAACTTCACCCCGGTGCCGCGCGAGGGCTACCGCATTGGCGTGCCATTTGGCGAGCGTTGGGAAGAGCTGCTCAACAGCGATGCCGAACTGTATGCCGGCTCCAACGTGGGTAACCTGGGGGCGGTGGTAAGCGAAGCCGTCACCAGCCACGGGCAGCCGTTGTCGCTGGCGCTCAACCTGCCGCCGCTGGGCGTGTTGATCCTCAAGCCTGCCTGAGCGGGGCAAACATTGCCCGTGTAGGAGCAGCCTTGTGCTGCGAAGAGGCCGGTGAAAGCACAGTGACTCTAGGCTGCTTTCACCGGCCTCTTCGCAGCACAAGGCTGCTCCTACAGGCAGGCATACCATCGCATGCGCAGCACAAGGGCTATAGGCCGGCTACCACCGCATCCGCACCCCAAGGCTGCCGATCAGCCCATTGAGGTCATTGTCATCCACATCGCTGCTGTAATCCGCACTCACGAACAGCGCCACATTCGGCGTCACCCGCGCCACCAGGCCCAACCCTAATTCCACAGTGGTCGAGTACCGCGAGCTGGAGATCTTGTCGACCTGGTCCAGCTTCACCTCTTCAGCATTGCTGAAGTCATACCAGACGTTGGTGCGTACATAGGGTTCGATGGGCATGCCGCGCACTTCGTAGCGCCCGGACAATTTGGCACCGACCCGGCCGCTCCAGCTGGGCTGGCTGTCGAACGCCTGCAGCGTCTCTTCCTGCACGCGGCTGCCGGGGAAAAACTGTTGGTTGATCAACTGCGCCTGTGGCTCGATCACCCAACCGCCGCCCAAGCCGATCGGGAAGCCGCCTTCCAGGGAGAAGGTCATGGCATGGCCGCTGTCGTCCAGGCGCTGGCCGCTTTCGCCACGGCCATTGATATCGATGCGCGAACCCATGGCCACGGCATCCAGGTGCCAACCCCGTTCATGGGTCATGCTCCAGTACACCCCCAGGCTCTCGCCACTCAGGTTCACCGCATTGCGTTGCTTGTCGCCCAGCAGCGGGCGAATACCGTTGAAGCTGCTTTGCAGGTTGTTGTGGCCGACAAAAATCCCCGCGCGGTGCACATTGCCTGCGCCGGTCTCGCGCAGGAACAGGTCTGGGCCAACCAGCAGTTGCTGGCTGGGGGCTTCGAGCTGGTCAGGCGGTTGTGCACCGGTGCGCGTGGCACCCGGGAAAAACTGCGACCACTGGCTGGCGACCAGGTCCGATGCCGCCTGCCCGTGGCGTTCGGTCATTTTCTCCGAAAACGCGTTCAATGTGCCGAGGCTCACGCCGCTGGCGCTGACCGGGTCGAGCGATAGCTGCGGCATCGCCGGTTGTTGTAGGAAGCTGGGAGAGGTCGGGTCGTCCTGCAGTTCGAACGCGAAAGTTTCCACTGGGGTTGCCAGAAGCAGCGACGTGGAAACCGCGTAGAAAATGCTGTCGAAGCACAAGGGATTCGAGGTTCTTTTCATGGCGGATCTCCGTTTATTTTTGTGGTACAGCCCAAGGACCTGGCCTGTTGTCACGAGCTGTACGGCAAAAACAGTGGGCGACCCAAACCAGCACGCCTGCTTTTGCAAACGCGCACGAAGGCGCGAGCTAGAGGCCCGGCGCGAGATCTTTACGACTAGATAATGTTCAGCTAAGGAGAGGGAGCGGCTTGCGTCAAGAAAGCGTGAAGGTTGTGTTCATTGCACATGATTTGGTTCAAGTGGCTGATTTGTTGAGTTAAATGGTCGGGTATAGCAAGGTTCGCTATTTGTGGATGCCTGGCTATGAAGAATGATTGCTACAGCTTGACCTCGACCGACAGCGGCAGATGGTCGGAGAGGTGCGTCCAAGGTTTATGCCCCAGAATCTGCGGCGCATGGCTTTGCGCATTGCGCAGGTAGATGCGGTCCAGGCGCAGCAGCGGCATACGCGCCGGGTAGGTACGTGCGAGGTGGCCGTGGTGCCGTTCGAACGCTTCGTGCAGGTCGTTGCGCAGGCCCAGGGTGCGATTGCCGCGCAGCTTCCAGTCGTTGAAGTCGCCAGCGATGATAACGGGTGCACCTTCGGGCAGAGACTCGAGGAGCCTGCGCAGCAACTGCAGTTGCTGTTGGCGATGGCTCTCCAGCAGCGACAAGTGCACGCAGATGGCATGCACCTGATGCGGGCCAGGTACATCGAGCACGCAATGCAGCAAGCCGCGGCGCTCGGGGCCGGTGATCGACACGTCGAGGTTGCGGTGTTCGATGATCGGGTATTTCGAGAGCAGGGCGTTGCCGTGGTGGCCGTCGGGGTATACGGCATTGCGGCCGTAGGCGAAGTCGCTCCACATGCTGTCAGCGAGAAATTCGTACTGGGACGTCTGCGGCCAGCCGGGGTAGCGCGCGGCGTGGCGATCGTGGCTGCCGAGCACCTCCTGCAAGAACACGATATCGGCCTGGGTACTGCGCACCGCTTCGCGCAGTTCCGGCAGGATGAAGCGCCGGTTGAAGGCGGTGAAGCCCTTGTGGGTGTTGACCGTCAGCACCCGCAGCCGGTGCACGGCTGGGGCCTGGTCAACAGTGGCGAAACCGGGGCTGCTGGCTTCGAGCTTCACAGGGGCTCCCACAAGGTCATCATCGGGGCGGTTTAATGCTAGGACCTGCCTGGGGTAGGTGGGTTCACTCGTCCTCGTGCTGCAACACCATCAACAACATCGAGCGCCCCTTCACCTCGAAGGTACTCTCGAACTGCAAGTGCTGGCCCTTGCGCAGCTCTGGCCGATCCGTGTCGACCAGGCAGCTCCAGTAGTCCCCGTCGGGCACCGCCGGCAGCTGGAACGGCACGGTGTCGTGGTGGGCATTGACGATCAGCAGCACCGTCGCCTCGGCGCCGGGCCGGGCGATGCCGCTGACCTGCGCGCGCCCGTCGATCAGCATGCCCAGGCAGCGGCCATGAGGGTCTTCCCACTGCTCGACGCTCATCTCGCTGCCATCCGGCGCCAGCCAGGTGACATCCTTGACCCCGATTGCCTCGTTGTAGTCGCCGACCAAAAAGCGTGAGCGGCGCAGCACCGGGTAGGCCAGGCGCAGCCGGGTCAGGCGCTTGACGAAGGCCAGCAGCGCGGTGCCGTCTTCGTCCAGGTCCCAGTTGACCCAGCCGATCTCGCTGTCCTGGCAATAGGCGTTGTTGTTGCCATGCTGGGTGCGGCTGAACTCGTCGCCAGCGACAATCATCGGCGTGCCCTGGGCGAACAGCAGGGTGGCGAAGAAGTTGCGCATCTGGCGCATGCGCAGGGCATTGATTTCAGGGTCTTCGGTAGGCCCTTCAGCGCCGCAGTTCCAGGACAGGTTGTTGTCGGTGCCGTCCTGGTTATTCTCGTCGTTGTCCTCGTTGTGCTTGCCGTTGTACGACACCAGGTCGCGCAAGGTGAAGCCATCGTGGGCGGTGACGAAATTGACCGAGGCATAGGGGCGCCGACCACGGTTGTTGAACATGTCCCCTGACGCGGTCATGCGCGAGGCGAAGTCGGCCAACTGGCCTTCGTCACCTTTCCAGAATGCCCGCACGGTGTCGCGGAAGCGGTCGTTCCACTCTGCCCAGCCCGGCGCGAAGTTACCCACCTGATAGCCGCCAGGGCCGCAGTCCCAAGGTTCGGCAATCAGTTTGACCTGGCTCAGCATCGGGTCCTGGCGGCACGCCACGAGGAAGCCGTGGCGTTCGCTGTAGCCGTCGTGGTAGCGGCCGAGGATGGTGGCCAGGTCGAAGCGGAAGCCATCCACATGCATCTCGCCGGCCCAGTAGCGCAGCGAGTCGGTGACCAGTTGCAGCACGCACGGGTGGCTCAGGTCGAGGGTATTGCCGGTGCCGGAGTCGTTGATGTAGTAACGCTTGTCGTCGGGCATCAGCCGGTAGTAGGAGGCATTGTCGATGCCGCGCATGGACAGCGTCGGGCCACGCTCGTTGCCCTCGGCGGTGTGGTTGTAGACCACATCCAGGATCACCTCCAACCCGGCGTCATGCAGGTGCGCGACCATCTCCTTGAACTCGGCGATCTTGCCGCTGGCGAGGTAACGGGGGTGTGGTGCGAAGAAGGCGATGCTGTTGTAGCCCCAGTAATTGTTCAGGCCTTTGTCCAGCAGGTGCTGGTCGTTGACGAAGGCATGGATCGGCAGCAGCTCGATACTGGAAACGCCCAGCTCTTTGATGTGCTTGAGCAGCTCGTCGTTGGCCAGGCCAGCGAAGGTGCCGCGCAGTTCTTCCGGCACCGCCGGGTGGCGCATGCTGATGCCGCGGGTGTGGGCTTCGTAGAGGATGGTGCGCTCCCACGGCACCTGCACGCGCTGATCGCGGCCCCAGGTGAAGGCCGGGTCGATGACTTTGCATTTGGGCACGAAGGGCGCGCTGTCGCGTTCATCGAACGACAGGTCGCCGTCGGGGTGGCCGATGGTGTAGCCGAACAGCGCCTCGGACCATTTCAGGCTGCCGACCAGTTGTTTGGCGTACGGGTCGATCAGCAGCTTGTTGGGGTTGAAACGGTGGCCGTTCTCGGGCTCGTAAGGGCCGTAGACGCGGTAGCCGTAGACCAGCCCCGGGTGCGCGTCGGGCAGGTAGCCGTGGTAGATCTCGTCGGTGTATTCCGGCAGCTCGATGCGTTCGATTTCCTGCTCGCCGGTGGAGTCGAACAGGCACAGCTCGACCTTGGTGGCGTTGGCCGAGAACAGGGCGAAGTTGACCCCAAGCCCGTCCCAGGTGGCGCCAAGGGGGAAGGGCATGCCTTCGCGAATGCGCGAGGGGGCGACCGAGCGGGTTTTCTTCGGGGTACGGGGGCTCATGGCAGTCCTCGAGTGACCGTGGTGGAAGGGGGATATGTAGGCCTGACCGGGCCCCTTCGCGGGGCAAGCCCGCTCCCACAGGATCATCACCACGCTTGAGGCAGTGGGGCCCTGTGGGAGCGGGCTTGCCCCGCGAAGGGGCCCGGTCAGGTTTAACCGGCGGCGGGCTTTTTCACCGCCCGGGGCTTCTTCACAGCTGCAGGTTTTGCAACCGGTTCTGCCGCTGCCTTAGGCTTGGCCGCCGCCTTTTTGCGCGGTGCTGCCTTGGGGGCAAGTGCTTCAGCTTCGGCAAGCTTGCGCGCCATCTCCCAGTGGCGTTCCTCCTCACCCACAGGCTTACCTTCCGATTCCCAGATCTGGTAGGCAAATTCACGGATACGTTTCTCATCGACACTCATCATGACGCTCCTGATGCTCAAGATTGTTGTATCAACACATTGACCGGAAATTCCGACAGTACGGCGCTCAACAGCAGCTCCTTTGTAGGGCTGACCGCAGCACTGGAGAAAAGTCCCGTCGAGTTGGCAGGCGACAAGGCAAACGGCAGTATCAGCCGGGTATCGTCCCAGTTATGGGCCGGGATCAACGGTGTAGGGGCGCCGCCGAGCAGGCTGCTGGCCACGCGTGGCGCAATGACAATGGCGCGTTCGTCGTCACCCAGGCGGGCAAAGGCCAGCACCTTGTCGGCATGCCGACCCTGCACGTTCAGCGGCAGGTAGGCGCCACGCCGGAACAGCTCGGCATGCGCCTGGCGGCAGTCCAGCACCCGCGCGATCAAGGCCTGCTTGATGCGGCCGTCGCGCCAGTGCGCCAGCAACTCGGCGGGGGTAGTGGCGTCGTCCAGGGTGCGGCGCCTGAGCGCGTAATCGACGGGGCGGCGGTTGTCCGGGTCGACCAGGCTGAAGTCCCAGTATTCGTTACCCTGGTACAGGTCGGGCACGCCGGGCATGGTCATGCGCAACAGCGTCTGGACCAACCCATTGAGTGCGCCAGGGCAGGCGATGAGCTGGGCGGCATCGGCCACGGACTTGCGCAGCTGCTGGTTCTCGTCATCCAGCAGCAGGCCGTCGATGTAGCTGGCGCAGGCGGCCTCGTAGGCCTCGTTCGGGGCATTCCAGCTGCTGCGCAACTTGGCTTCACGCAGGGCCTTCTGTTGCCATTGCCGCAGGCGCTCGGCGTACTGGCGCAGGGCGCCGTCATCGTGCGGGTCCAGGTTTAGCGGCCAACTGCCCAGCAACGTCTGCAGCAGCATCAGCTCATCGCCAGGGCTGGGGGCCAGGCCGTCATCCAGTTGCGCCCGCAGCGGCGCCGCCAACTCGCGCCAATGCTCCACCCGGCTGGCCAGCCACGGGCCGCGTTCGCTGAGCACGGCCAGGCGGGCGCGGGTGTCTTCGCCGCGCTTGTGGTCATGGGTGGCGGTGGCCAGCAGGCTGTCGGGGAAGTCGCGCAGGCGCCGCTGGGCTTCGTTATGGAACACTTCGCTGCCTGCGCTGAAACGCTCGGCCTCGAAGCCCACATCGTTGCGCGACAGCAACCGGGCGCTGCGGTAGAACGCCGTGTCTTCCACGGCCTTGGCGGCGCTGGGCGCGGTCAGTTGCTGGAAGCGCACACAGGCATGGCGCAAGTGCTTGCGTGGCCGGCCCGGTGGCAGGCGGCGCCAGGGCTGGCCACCGAGCCATTGTTCGAGCTGGTCGAGCAGCGGCCAGTCCGCTTCGCTGAGGTCTTGGCGGGCATTGGCCAGGGCTTGCTGGAAGAAGGCTTCATCTTCTGCAGGGCGGCCGCAGGCGTTGAAGTAGGTGCGGTACACCGGGTAGTGCGCGACCAGCGCCTGCAACGCCCGGCGGATTGCGCCTAGGGTCAGGTCGCGGGTCATCAGGTCGTCGCGGGCCACCTGCAGCAAGGCCTGGGCCACCGATTCGCAGTCACCGGCCAGGCTGGCATTGAGCACCAGGTGGCGAGCCAAGCGTACTTCCTCGGGGAAGTCTGGGCGCTCGCTGACGTTGGCCCACAATTCGGTTAACGGCGCCTCGCCGGCCGGGTCGTGTTGCAACAGCGAGACCTGGTTCATGAACTCGTAGCCGGTGGTGCCGTCGGTAAGCCAGTCTTGGTGCAGGTGCTCGTCGGCGCCGAGGATTTTTTCCACGTAGAGAGGGAAGTGTTCCAGCGCCGCGTTCAGTGGCCGCCGCGCCAACAGGCTGTCGACCCGGCGGCGCAGCTTGCGGCAATAGCCGCGGGGGTCGGCCAGGCCGTCGATATGGTCGATGCGCAGGCCATCCACCAGGCCGCGCTCGATCAGCTCGAACAGCTTGGCGTGGGTGGCCTCGAACACCGCTGCACGCTCGACCCGCAGGCCGCCCAGCTCGTTGATGTCGAAGAAGCGCCGCCAGTTGATGTCGTCGGCGGCGGTGCGCCAGCTGGCCAGGCGATAGGTCTGGCGTTCAAGCAGCAGGTGCAGGCGTTTGAGGCCGGCCTCGCTGCGGCTATCGAACGCGATGAGGGCCGATTCGAGGTCGGCGCCGTCGTTTACCAGGCGCGCCAGCTCAGCCTGCAAGGGCAGGGCATCGTTCAGCGGTTTGGCACTGTCGCTCAGCGCGGTGAAGTGCGCGGCCAACGCCTGCAAGGCGGGCTCAGGGCTTTGCGCGAGGATCCAGCCATAGTCGATTGGGCAGATCGGGAAGCGATGGTCGTAATGGGCAACTTCCAGCACGCCGTGCTGCTTGTCGAAGGTCAGCGGGATCTCGCCTTGCTTCAAGGCTGCGCCGTAGTCGCTGCCGAGGAAGGGCAGCAATAACTGGCCGGCCAGCAGCGGGTCGCTGGAGTGCCACTGAATGTCGAAAAACTCCGCATATGGGCTGCGCCGGCCCCAGGCCAGCAGGCTTTGCCACCAGGGGTTGTCGGCACCGCCCACGGCCATGTGGTTGGACACGGTGTCGAGGATCAGCCCCATGCCGTGCTGGCGCAGGGCAGCGACCAGGCGCTGCAGCGCCGCCTCGCCGCCGAGCTCCGGGTTGACCTGGGTCGGGTCGACCACGTCGTAGCCGTGGCGTGAGCCGGCGCGGGCTTTGAGGATCGGCGAGGCATACAGGTGGCTGATGCCTAACTGGGCGAAATACGGCACCAGCGGCACCGCGTGGTCGAGGGTGAAGTCGCTGTGAAATTGCAGGCGTAAGGTCGCGGTCAGGGGTTTCATCGGTCACGCTCCCAGGCTTGTTCGCGGGCCTGGGCCAGCAGTTCCAGGCGCCGTGCGGCGTCTTCGTCGTCGAGCAGTTCGCGCACCGGCATAGCAAAGCGCCGGCGCCAGTTGGGGTGGCCTGCGGTGGTGCCAGGCAGGTTGGGTTGCTCGTCGCAGCCCAGCAGGTCTTCGAGGGGCACCAGCACCAGCGGGGCGCGGGTGTGGCCGACGTAGCGGATGGCGGCGTCGATCACCGCGTCGTTATCGGGTAGCGGGCCGTAGTTGGCCTCCAGGGTGCGGCGCAGGCCGTTGTGTTCTTTTTGGCGGTCGTGGCGCCAGTGCAGTTCGTTGGCGGCATCGATCAAGTGCAGGCGATGGAACCAGTCGATGTCGCGGTTTTCCAGCCAGCCGGCCAGCGGCGCCAGGTCATGGGTGCCGGTGGTGGCCAGGGCGCTGTCGGGCCAGTCGAGAATGGGCTTGAAGTGGCCAGGTTGAGTCTGTTCGAAAGGCAGCACGCGCATGCCCAGCACGGCCTTGTCGGCCAGCTGTTCGCGCAGGCCTTCGGGCACGGTGCCGAGGTCTTCGCCGAGGATGACCGCCTGGTGCCGAACCGATTCCAGCGCCAGCAGGCGCAGCAGGTCGTCGAGCGGGTAATTCAGGTAAGCGCCTTCGCTGGGTTTGGCGCCACGCGGGATCAACCACAGCCGGCGCAGGCCCATGACGTGGTCGATGCGCAGGCCGCCGGCGTGGGCGAGGTTGGCCCGCAGCATCTCGATGAACGCGCGGTAGCCGTTGCGTTTGAGGCCTTCGGGCGAGAAGGCGCAAATGCCCCAGTCCTGCCCCGAACGGTTGAGAATGTCGGGCGGCGCGCCGACTTTTAGGTTGGCCAGCAACTCGTCCTGGCGGCTCCAGGCCTGGCTGCCGGCGCCGTCGGCACCCACCGCCAGGTCGGCGATCAGGCCAATGGTCATGCCATTGCCTCGTGCGGCCTCCTGGGCGCGTTGCAGGCTACGTTGGGTCAGCCACTGGCAAAAGGCGTGGAACTCGACCTTGGCCGGGTAGGCGTTGGCGAAGGCCTCGACTTCGGGGTGGTAGGGGTCGTGCCAGGCGCGGGGCCAATTGCGCCAGTCAGCGCCCAGGCCATGCTCCACCGCTTGCGCTTGCAACACTTCGAAGCGGCAATGGTGTTCCAGGGCTTGGCCAGCGGCCGCGCGGTAGCTGTCGAAGTCCTTGCGCAGCGGGTGGTCGCCCTGGCTGAAGTCCTGGTACAGGGCTTCGAGCAGGCGCAGGCGAGCAGCAGCGGCGCGCGGCCAGTCGACCAGCGGCTGCTGCTCGAGGTCTTCGAGCACCTGTTCCAAGCCGCAGGCTTCGATCGCCATGCGCACGGCGCGCTCGCCGAACAGCGCGGCTGGGCTGGCATAGAGGGTATTGAGTAACAGGCGGCTGGAGGGCGAGTAGGGGCTGTAGTGCTCCTGGTCGATGGCCGACAGCGCGTGAATCGGGCTGATCGCCAAGGCATCGGCGCCGCGCTCGGCGGCGGTGCGCGCCAGTTGTTCCAGTGCCAGGCAGTCGCCATAGCCACCATCGCCAGTGCGCCGCAGGCTGTACAGCTGCACGGCCAGGCCCCAACAGCGTGGGGGCGGTTGCGCCACGCTGTCGGCCAGGCTGTAGCAGCGTGAAGGCGCCACGGCCACGGTGCAGGTGCGGCCGTCGATTTCCAGTGCGTGGTAGCCGAGGGGCAGCTCGGCAGCCAGGCGCCCCTGGTTGTCCAGGGTAAGGGTGCGCTGGCTGTTGTCTTCCAAGGTGCAACGCACGGTGCTGTTGGCGCTGAAGTAGCGGCCCAGCGCCAGGGGTTGGCCAAGCTCGACGGTCAACAAGGGCGGCAGGTGTTCGCTGTCTTCGGCGGCCTCCACGGCGCGCAGGCTGGCTTGGATGGCGTTTTCGTCGGCGGCGGGGTGGCCGAGGCCTTCGAGGACATTGCGCAGTACGTCATCGCTGACTCGCTGCGGCCGGGCATTGGCATCGATCCAGTCGCGGCTAAGCCCGACGCGGGCCGCCAAACGGTGCAGGGCGGTTTCGCTCATGGGCGCTCCTGGCCAGGGGGAAGCAGGCTGACCACGCAGCTATACGCGGTCAGGGACGTATCGGGGTGGCGGGTGTCACTGCTGTCGAACAGCCGGCTTTCGGCGGGCGGCAGCGCGACGGCTTGGGGGCTTGCGGACAGGTTGAGGTCAATGCGCAAGGTGTTGCCGTCGCCCAACTGCCAACGTGCGGTCAGCGCTTTGTCGCCGTGCACGTCAACGCCCAGCGCGCGGCTGCCCGGCAAGTACGGGATGACGTGGCGGCGGCGCAAGTCGAGCAACTGATGATAGAGGCCATGCCAACCGGCAATGACGTCCTTGTTTTGCGGCCGTGACGAGGCAAAGGTCTGTGCGGCATTGGGGTCGGGGATGCGTTCACGCTGCTCGGGGTCGGCGAACGCGGCGAAGTGGGCAAACTCGCCCCGCCGGCCTTCGCGCACCGCATCGGCCAATTCGTCATGGAAGTCGGTAAAGAACAGGAACGGGCTGCAACTGCCATCCTCCTCGCCCATGAACAACAACGGGATCATCGGCGCCAGCAGCAACAGGCCGGTGGCTGCCCGCAAAGCCTGCGGCGGGCAGAGGCGGGTCAGGCGCTCACCCAGTGCGCGATTGCCGATTTGGTCGTGGTTTTGCAAGAACAGCACGAATGAACTGGGCTCGAGATGCCCGCTTGGCTCGCCCCGTGGCGTGCCATGGCGGTTGGCCTGGCCCTGGAACACGAAGCCTTCCGACAGGCAGCGGGCCAACTGGTCGATGGGGCGGTGTTTATAGTCGGCGTAGTAGCCTTCGGTTTCGCCGGTCAGCAGCACGTGCAGGGCGTTGTGGCCATCGTCGTTCCACTGGGCATCGAAACCCTGCTCTAGCAAAAAGGCTTGGTTGTGCTCGTTCTCCAGCACCAGCCAGATATGCCGGCCGGGCGCCACGGCAGCACGCACCCGTTGCGCCAGCTCGACCAGAAAGTCCGGCTGGTCGATGGCATGCACCGCATCCAGGCGCAGGCCGTCGCAGCGGTAGTCGCACAGCCACATCAAGGCGTTCTGGATGAAAAACTCGCGCACTTCTGCGCGGCGGAAGTCGATCGCCGCGCCCCAGGGCGTTTGCCGGTCTTCGCGAAAGAACGGGCTGGCGTACTGGTGCAGGTAATTACCATCCGGGCCAAAGTGGTTGTAGACCACGTCCACCAACACCATCAACCCTTCGCCGTGCGCCTGGTCGACCAGCGCGCACAGTTGCTGCGGGGTGCCGTAGGTGTTTTGCGGCGCGAACGGCAGCACGCCGTCGTAACCCCAGTTGCGTTCGCCCGGGAACTGCCCCAGCGGCATCAGCTCGATGGCGCTGATGCCGATTTCGGCCAGGCGCGGCAACTGCCGGGCAACCCCGGTGTAACCGTCCAGCACGCCGACGTGCAATTCCTGGATGACGGCCTCATGCCACGGTCGGCCCTGCCAGGGGTGTTGCCAGGCATAGCTGGCAACATCCACCACTTCGCTGGGCCCTTGCACCCCTTCGGGCTGGTAGCGCGACGCGGGGTCGGCGACCAGCAATGTGCCGTCGACCCGGTAACGATACCGATCACCGGCCTGACACGGGGCAACGCCCGTGTACCAGCCATCATTGTCGGGCAGCAGTGCTACAGCAGGCTGCTGCTCCAGTTCCACGCTCACGCTGCGCGCATCCGGCGCCCAGAGGGCGAAGCGCGCCGACGTGGCGTCCAGCAAGTGTGCGCCATGCCTGTGCATCTTCGGTTCTCCGCTCAGTAATGGCTGACCTGTGCCTGCTTGACCAAGTCCTCGTAAAGGCGGGCGTAGGGTTCCACCGCCTGGCACCAGTTGAACGGCTGGGTCATCGACAGGCAGCGCATGGCGTTGAGCAGGTCTTTCTTGCCGTAGACATAGAAGGCGCGGCTGAGCGCCTCACGGTAGCTCTCGATGGTCGATTCGTTGAACAGGAAACCGGTGACACCGCACTCGATGGTATCGGCCAGGCCGCCGGTATTACGCGCCACCGGCAGCGAACCGAAGCGCTGCGCGTACATCTGGCTGAGGCCGCACGGCTCATAGCGCGAGGGCATCAGCAGGAAATCACTGCCGGCGAACATGCGCCGGGCGTCGGTTTCGTTGAAGCCGATGCGCACGCCGATGCGGCCGGGGTGACGCAGCGCCAGTTCGCGCATGGCCTGTTCTTCTTCCGGCTCGCCACGGCCGATGATCGCGATCTGCCCGCCTTGCTCGACGATGTAGTCGGCCACGCCCAGGGTCAGGTCTAGGCCTTTCTGGTAGACCAGGCGCGAGACCACGGCAAACAACGGCCCTTCGGAAGGTTCCAGCTCGAACAGCTGGCGCACCGCTTCGGCGTTACGCGCCTTGCCGGCCCAGTCGTTGATGCTGAAGTTGTGTTGCAGGTGTTTGTCGGTGGCCGAATCCCAGCTTTCGTCGATGCCGTTGGGAATGCCGCCCAGCAGGCCTTGCTGGGCCTTGGCCGAGAGGAAACCATCCAGGCCGCAGCCAAACTCCGGCGTGGTGATTTCCCGGGCATAGGTGGCGCTGACCGTGGTGATGTGGCTGGAGTAGGCCAGGCCCGCCTTGAGGAACGACAGTTTGCCGTAGAACTCCATGCCTTCTTGCTGCATGGCATGCTCGGGGATCGCCAGTTCCGGGCTGCAGCCACGGCTATAGACGCCCTGGTAGGCCAGGTTGTGAATGGTGAACAACGTCGGCGTGTTCAGCCCGCGCCAATGCATGTAGGCGGGCGCCAGGCCGGCGGGCCAGTCGTGGGCATGCACCACTTCGGGCTTCCAGTGGATCATGCCTTCGCCTGCGGCAATTTCGGCGGCGGCCAAGCCCAGGCGTGCGAAGCGGATGTGGTTATCGGGCCAGTCGCGACCATTGTTGGCACCATAGGGAGTGCCATCACGCTGGTACAACTCAGGGCAGATCAACACATAGATGACCAGGCCGTCAGCCAAGTCCATACGCCCGATCTTGCACGGCGGCAGCGCCGCATGGCCGCCCAGTTCGCCGACAATGTGAATCGGGTTGTCGCTTTCCATCACCTGGCGGTAGCCGGGGATCAATACCCGTACATCATGCAGATGCGCCAAGGCGCGAGGCAGGGCGGCGGAGACATCGCCCAGGCCGCCGGTCTTGACCAGGTCGGCGATCTCCGAGGTGACGAACAGAATCTTGCGTTTGTTCGGGTTGTGCTGGCGCTGGGCGCCGGGTGCCTTGCCTGTCGTGGCGAAATCCGGGGTAAGCGGCTCGCGGTTGTCCGGGTTGAATGAATCTACGTGAGGCTCGACAGCGGCACTGATCATACTTCTCTCCGTCCCTATGCTTGGCCGGGTGCTGGCACCCGTGGTGTTATCTCGTGTTGGTTCTCTCTAATACAAAACTGTGTAGTGCTATCCATGCCCCTGAGTCGTGCGCACAGGCTCAACGCGATCAGCATTCCGGCCGACGGCGATTGGACTGATTGGGGTTGGCGGGCCCTGGTGGGGAAGCCCCCTTTGCACGTGCCCTACTTAATTGCTGACCCACCGCCGTTTGTGAAAGTTCGACTTTTCTACGTCACTCTTCCTCTGAGCAAATGGCGGGCCGAAAGCTGAGTGTAGGAGAGAAGAAGTAAAAAAGGTGACCCACTGGTCACTTTCGTTATGGCTGATTTAGACGCAAACGTTGGCGAATGTGACTGGATGTGAACAGGGGTGATCGAGGGTGGGGCAGGCGGGAAGGGCGGCGCGTCGTCATGGGGCGCGTGCGTGTTTTCTCGCCCTCTTATGGGGCGGGTAAAACACGCAATTTGCAGGTGTCTTGCTAAGGCGACCTCAGCTTTGTGGCAACAGTGAGGAATGGTGGTGGCTGATCAGCCAGGCCTGCCCGTCCCAGCGGTAGGTGAAGGTGTAGCGCGCGGGTACCTGCTTGCCGTTGGCGGCAAAGTCGAAGGTGTACAGCCCTGCCAGGGTCATCTTGTTGCAACCAGGGGTCAGGTGAAGCGTGTCCAGCGTGCCACTTGGCCGATCAGCAAGAAAGTGCTCAAAGTAGTCGATTCGCTCGTCGGGGGTCAGCCGAGGCACCTTCGACACCGTGGGCAGCAATACCGCATCGTCGCTGTACAGTTTGGCGACGGCCGCCGCATCGCCAGTCTGCAGGCTGGCATTCCATTGCTCGAACAAGGCGCGGGACTCGGCCTCAGTCAGCGTCTGGCATTGTTGTGGCGGGTTTGTTTGTGGCGTGCTCGCCTGCGCCGGCAGGCAGGCGATGAGCAGGGCGGCAGGGAGCAAATAGGCAACGGGGGACATACGCGTATCCATCGGCGGATGCAGGCTCCGGAGCGGGCCTGCGGCGGATGCTACGGTAAGGAGGGCGTGCCCCCGTCAACGAGTAGAAAGTTCGTCAGCGGCTGACGGATTTTTCGCCAATATTGGCTTGTTCCAGCATTTGGCTGAGTTGCGCGACACGTTGTTGCAGCTGATCGCGTTCTTGCTTCAGGCGGGCCAGTTCATCACGGCGCACTGAGACGTAGAGTGTCTGGATGGGAGTCGCTGGCATCAAAGTACCCATTGCACACCTCGCAATTGGTGGAGACATTTTCAAGCGTAGTCGCTTCATGCGGGGCGCATTCTGAATTCTTTCACCGCCCGTGGGAACTTTTTTGTTTATCGTGGTCTTGCCGTTCGTCGCTGAACCCTTCGGCGGTACGCTGGACTAATCTGAAACGCTGAACTGTAGTCGTCATCTATTTCGCAAGGGGAGCATCGGCTCATGCAATTGGGAATCGTCGGGCTGGGCCGCATGGGCGGCAATATTGCAAGGCGCCTGATGCGCGCCGGCCACCGCACCGTGGTGCACGACCGCAACCGTGACGCCATCGTGGGGCTGGAGGGCGAGGGAGCCCAAGGTGCGCACGACCTCGGTGCACTGGTACAGAAACTCAAGGCACCGCGCGCGGTGTGGGTGATGCTGCCGGCCGGGGAGCCTACCGAGCAGACCATCGCCCAACTGGCCGAGCTGCTGGAACCGGGCGATGCGATCATCGACGGTGGCAACACCTTCTATAAAGACGACATGCGCCGTGCGGGCGAATTGGCCAAACGTGGCCTGCATTACCTGGACGTCGGTACCTCAGGGGGTGTGTGGGGGCTGGACCGTGGCTACTGCATGATGATCGGTGGCGAAAAGGACGTGTTCGAACGCCTCGAGCCGCTGTTCAAGGCGTTGGCACCCGGCGTTGGCGACATCCCGCGCACCCATGGCCGCGAAGGCGAGCACCAGCGCGCCGAGCATGGCTACATTCATGCAGGCCCGCCCGGTGCCGGTCACTACGTGAAAATGGTCCACAACGGCATCGAATACGGCCTGATGCAGGCCTACGCCGAAGGCTTCGATTTGCTGCGCAGCAAAGGCGGCAACGAGCTGCCGGAAGACCAGCGTTTCGACCTCAACGTGGCCGAAATCGCTGAAGTCTGGCGTCGTGGCAGTGTGGTGACCTCGTGGCTGCTCGACCTCACTGCCGACGCATTGGTAGCCGACCCGCAGTTGGCGCAGTTCAGTGGTTCGGTGTCGGACAGTGGCGAAGGCCGCTGGACCATCGACGCCGCCGTTGAGCAAGCCGTGCCAGTGCCAGTGCTGTCTAGCGCGCTGTTTGCACGCTTCCGCTCGCGCCAGCAGCAAGGCACTTACGGTGACAAGATCCTCTCGGCCATGCGCCTGGGCTTCGGTGGCCATGTCGAGAAGAAAGGCGAATGACTAAACAGACGATCCCTGCTGCACCGCCTTGTACCTTGTTTCTGTTTGGCGCCAATGGCGATCTGGTCAAGCGCCTGCTGATGCCGGCGCTGTACAACCTTAGCCGCGACGGGTTGCTGGACCGCAACCTGCGCATTGTCGGCGTCGACCACAATGCGGCCACTGCCGAAGCGTTCGCCGACCGCCTGCACGCGTTCATGCTGGAGCGGGACAAGGACAGTGAGGGGGGCGCCAAGTGCCTGGACGAAAAACTCTGGGGCCGCTTGGCCAAACAGCTCGACTACCAGACCGGCGACTTTCTGGACCCGGCCACTTACCAGGCCATCGCCAAGCGCATCGACGCGACCCGGCATGGCAACGCGATTTTCTACCTGGCGACATCGCCACGCTTCTTCCCCGAAGTGGCCCAACGCCTGGGCCAGGCCGGCTTGCTCGACGAGTCCGGCGGGGGCTTTCGTCGGGTCGTGGTGGAGAAGCCTTTCGGGACCGACCTTGCCAGCGCCGAGGCACTCAACGCCTGTTTGCTGAAGGTGATGGGCGAGCGGCAGATCTACCGCATCGACCATTACCTGGGTAAAGAGACGGTGCAGAACATCCTGGTCAGCCGCTTCTCCAACGGCCTGTTCGAGTCGTTCTGGAACAACCACTACATCGATCATGTGCAAATCACCGCCGCCGAGACCGTTGGCGTCGAGACCCGGGGTGCGTTCTATGACAACACCGGGGCCCTGCGCGACATGGTCCCCAACCACTTGTTCCAGTTGCTGGCGATGGTCGCCATGGAGCCACCGGCCGCCTTTGGCGCCGATGCGGTGCGTGGTGAAAAGGCCAAGGTGATCGGTGCCATTCGCCCGTGGTCGACGAAGATGGCGCTGAAGAACTCCGTGCGCGGTCAGTACAGCGCTGGCAAGCAGGGGCGCAAGCGCTTGGCCGGTTACCGCCAGGAGGCCAACGTAGCGCAAAACAGCCAGACCGAAACCTACGTAGCGCTGAAGGTGATGATCGACAACTGGCGCTGGGCCGGCGTGCCGTTCTACCTGCGTACCGGCAAGCGCATGAGCGTGCGCGACACCGAGATTGCTATCTGCTTCAAGCCTGCGCCGTATGCGCAGTTTCGCGAGTCGGAGCTGGAACGGCCCAAACCCAACTACCTGAAAATCCAGATCCAGCCCAATGAGGGCATGTGGTTCGACTTGCAGGCCAAGCGCCCAGGGCCGGAGCTGGTGATGGAGAACGTCGAGCTGGGCTTTGCCTACAAGGACTTCTTCAAGATGACCCCAGCAACGGGCTACGAGACGCTGATCTACGACTGCCTGACCGGCGATCAGACGTTGTTCCAGCGCGCCGACAACATCGAAAACGGCTGGCGCGCGGTACAGCCGTTTCTCGATGCCTGGGCCAAGGAAGGGGAGGTGCATGAATACCCGGCGGGTGAGGATGGGCCCGAGGCTGGCAATGAACTGCTGACCCGGGACAAGCGGGAATGGCACCGCCTGGGGTGACCTGATCAAGCGGTGTTGCCTGTGCCGGCCTCTTCGCGGGCAAGCCCGCTCCCACAGTCTTGAGCACTGTGCAGAACCTGTAGGAGCGGGCTTGCCCGCGAAGAGGCCAATACAGGCAACAGACCCGGCTCAATTGAAAGGAGATCCAATGCCCGCAGCTATCGAAGACTACGCCCTGCTCGGCAATTGCCGCAGCGCCGCCTTGGTCAGCCGGGATGGCTCGCTCGACTGGTTGTGCCTACCGCGCTTCGACGCCCCGGCGGTATTCGCAGCGCTGCTAGGCAACGATGAAAACGGCCGTTGGCGCCTGGCCCCCTGCGACCCGGTCGAACACACCAGCCGGCAATACCTGGACGACACCCTGGTGCTGGAAACCACCTGGGTCACCGCCTCAGGCCGGGCCCGCGTGCTGGACTTGATGCCTTTGGGCGAGGTCAACTCGGTCATCCGCATCGTCGAGGGGCTTGCTGGCGAAACCAACTTCGAACTGGACCTGGTGATGCGTTTCGACTACGGCCGCAGCGTGCCGTGGGTGGAACGGCTCGACCCCTTGACCCTCAGCGCCGTCGCCGGCCCAGACCGGTTGATCCTCAGCAGCACCGTGCCCCCGCATGCCCGCGACCACCACACCGTTGCACGTTTTCGCGTGCGTGCCGGTGAACGCCAGGTCTTCAGCCTGCGCCACCAGCCCTCGCACCTGCCTGTTCAGCCCGATTGCGATGTCGACACCGCGCTGGGGCAAACCATCGACCAATGGCAGGCCTTTGCCGCCCGCTGCCCGGAGGTCGGCCCTTATACCGCCCGGGTGCGTCGTTCGCTGCTCACGCTCAAGGCGATGACCTACGCGCCCACCGGCGGGATCGTTGCCGCGGTTACCACGTCGCTGCCCGAACGTATCGGCGGTGAACGCAACTGGGACTACCGCTTCTGCTGGCTGCGCGACGCCACCATGACCTTGTTGGCGTTCATGAACCTTGGCTACTTCGACGAAGCCCAGGCCTGGCGTGAATGGCTGCTGCGTTCGGTCGCCGGCAACCCCGAGCAGATGCAGATCATGTATGGCCTGGCCGGCGAGCGCGACTTGCAGGAATACACCTTGCCGTGGTTGGCCGGTTACGAGCACTCGCAGCCGGTGCGGGTGGGCAACGCGGCGTCGGGGCAGCGGCAGCTGGATATCTACGGCGAACTGGCCGATGCCATGAGCCAAGCAATCAAAGGCGGTTTGCCCCGCCACCCACGGAGCGCCGCGATTGCCCGGTTGATCCTGCCGTATGTCGAGCGCATCTGGCGTGAGCCCGATGAAGGTATCTGGGAAGTGCGCGGCGGCCGGCAGCATTTCGTGCACTCCAAGGTGATGGCCTGGGTGGCATTCGACCGCGCCGCAGGGTTGGCCGACACCACCGAAGAAGACCGCGCGCGCGGGCGGCATTACCGCCAGGTGGCGGATGAGATCCATCGGGACGTGTGTGAGAACGGGTTGGACCCCAGCGGCACATTTTTCGTGCAGGCCTATGGCGCCAACGAGTTGGACGCCAGCCTGCTGCACATCGCCTTGACCGGTTTTTTGCCAGCGGATGACCCTCGTTTTCTGCGCACCCTGCAGGAAATCGAGCAGCGTTTGCTGAAAAATGGCTTGCTGTTGCGCTATGACACCGACAGCTGCAGCGATGGCCTGACCCCGGGCGAGGGCACCTTCCTGGTGTGTTCGTTCTGGCTCGCCGACGTCTATGTCCTGCTGGGCCGGCAAGCGCAGGCGCAAGCCTTGTACGAACGGCTGAGCGGCCTGTGCAACGACCTCGGCTTGCTGGCGGAACAGTACGACCCGGCCGGCAAGCGAATGCTGGGTAACTTCCCGCAGGCGTTCAGCCATATCGGCATCATCAACACGGCACTGAACCTGCACCGTGCGCAGTGCCCGGCGCGGGACCGGGCGCGGTGTGGATAGTGTGCTACCCGCATGTGTTCTGGTCTCAATCAGCGTGTGACGCATGACGTCACATGTGATACTTTGCCATGTGTGATGTATAGGGTCACGCTATGCGTGTCTCCCAAATGGACGCGGCGAGCTACCCATGATCATCAGTCAGTCAGTGTTTCGGGTAACTGGCGGCTGATTTTTCGTTTTGTGGGTTCGGATGTCGAACTGGTTGATTACCTTGATTATCACTGAACAGGAGGGCTGATCATGCCTTTGCACAATCCGCCACACCCCGGCGAAACCTTGCGTGAGGACGTTCTGCCGGCGTTGGGCCTGACGGTGAAAGCCTTTGCGTCGCACCTGGGGTTCTCGCGTGAAGCGCTTTCTCGGGTGTTGCATGGCCGTGCCGCAATGTCTCCAGACCTCGCATTACGCCTGGAAATGGCCGGTATCAGTACGGCCAGGCTCTGGCTTGCCATCCAGGCCGATTACGACATTTGGCAAGCGCGTCACCGTCAGCAGCCCGTGGTCACGCGATTGTTCCAGGCTGCCTGATTCGATTGGGCGAAACGACCGGAGTAGACTGGGGCAATTACCTCTCTCAGCAAGGACTATGCATGAGCGTTCGTGGCCACGATCGGCAGATCGACAACATCGAATTCAACGTCGGCGATATCGCACGGAGCAAGGCGTTTTATGGCAGCGTGTTCGGCTGGCGTTTCACCGATTACGGGCCGAGTTACACGGAGTTCAGCGATGGTCGCCTGACCGGGGGCTTTACCACGGGTGAGCCGGTGCGCCCGGGTGGCCCGCTGGTCATCCTGTATGCGGACGATCTGGAGGCAACGCAGCAGCGGATTAAGGCGGCGGGGGCGGTGATCAGCCGGGCGACGTTTGCGTTCCCGGGTGGCCGGCGGTTCCATTTCGTGGACCCGGACGGCTATGAGCTGGCGGTGTGGACGGCCCAACCTTAATGGCCAACCACAAGATCGAGATCCGTCGGCGCAATATCGAGAAGATTCTTCAGGCAGCAGAAAAGGTATTCGCCGAAAAAGGCTACGGCGCTACCTCTATGGGCGACATCGCCGAACAGGCCGAGTTGCCGCGCTCCAACCTGCATTACTACTTCAGCACCAAGGACGAACTGTTCCGCGCGGTGCTGCAGGACCTGCTAGACGTGTGGAAACAGGACGCGCTGTGCTTCGAAAATTTCGATGACCCGCGGGTGGTGCTCACCAGTTACATCCGGGCCAAGATGGGCCACTCGCGCTCGCGCTCGCTGGGCTCCAAGATCTGGGCTGAAGAAATGCTGCACGGGGCGCCTGTGCTGGGCGTGAGCCTGGATGAAAGCCTCGTGCCATGGGCAAAGCTGAAGGAGGCCAAGATCCGCCGTTGGGTGGAAGAGGGCCGCATCTTGCCGGTGGAGCCGTCTGCACTGCTGTACATGATCTGGGCATCGACCCAGCATTATGCGGACTTCGGTTATCAGGTGGCGTTGCTCAATGGCGGCGAGGCATTGTCGGACAGGGCGTTTGAAAACGCGGTGCAGACGGTGACCAGCGTCATCCTGCGCGGCATTGGTTTGGAACCTTGAATATGACCTTGAGTGAACGGGCTGTACGCAGCATCCACGATGTACATGATCTGATCCATGCGGTATTCACCCGGCCCGCTGCGCAGACCGAGGCGCTTCGCAGCGAGTTGATGGCGGTGTTTGCCGACAACTTCAGTATGGTTACCACGACGGGCGCGATTGTTGATCACCAGCAGGTGGGGCAGTTGTTCGAGCGGGGGGCCGGCGTTCGACCAGGGCTGGAAATCGAGGTCAGTGACGTGCAGGTAGTGTGGCAGGCGGGTGCGAGTGTGGCGGTGCGCTACAAGGAGACCCACCGCTTGCCGGGGCAGGAGACTGCGCGGTATTCGTTGGCGATTGTGGAGTGTGACGAGCAGCGGGTGGTGTGGGTGTACTTGCATGAGACAGCGGTGGTTTGACCAGAGTTGGGGCCGCTTCGCAGCCCTTCGCGGGGCAAGCCCGCTCCCACAGGCTGGACTGCCCCCAAGAAGTTGGACACCAATCCAACCCTTGGGGGATCTATGGGCAAGTACACCGAGCAGTTCAAGCTCAAGGCGATTGCAGCCTACCTTGATGGCAGCCAC